>NZ_CP195847.1:2219378-2536432 GCF_051513965.1 Paramicrobacterium salitolerans | reverse complement strand
CATCTTCGCGGGAGTCGCGTTCATCGCGGGACTCGTCTTCCTCGCGCTCTTCGCCCTCACGGTGAAGCCGAACAAGATCGAGCTCGATGAGATCAACCGTGAGGACGGCGACGAGGGCAAACCCCCGACAATGCTCTGACCTCAGCGTCAGTCAGTGACTTGCAGGCCCGCGGCGCGAAACGCGCGAGCGTAGATCTCGCGGATCACCGCCTGCTTGCGGCGGTTGTACTCCATCACGGTCTCGTGCGCCGCTGTCGCCGATGCTGCAGCGGCACGCTTGGCCTCGGCGTAGACCTCGCGGTCGCCGGGATCGCGGCGGAGATGATCGCGGAAGATCCGCTGCTTCCACGGCTCCGGTGAATCGGGTCCGAACACGTGAACGTTCGCGGAGTGATCCGCAGCCTTCACCATGCGGTGCTCGTACCACCACGGTTCGCGCACCGTGTGCACGAAGCCGATCGCCTCCAGCGGTGGGAGCCACTCCGGCTCGCGGGCGGGATCAGCCACGATCAGCTCGATGTCGATGATCGGCTTGGCGGGCAGGCCAGGAACAGCGGTCGAGCCCACGTGCACGATATCGAGAGCACGCGGACCGAGCGCCGTTCGAAGCTGCGTCTCGATCGTGGCGAAGACGTCAGGCCAGGCAGGGTCGTACTCGACAACGGCGATGGGCCGCGCCGGCGGCTCCACGACCCACGGGGACTCACCGGGTGGGGGAGTTCCATCGACGAATGACGTGATCTCTCGTTCGGTCGGCATCGCTCCACCCTATGCGGTGGCTGCTAGGCGATTCCGAGCCGCTCTGTGAGCACGAGAGCGGCCGCTCCGCGCAGCACGATGTCGCGACCCAGCGTCGTCACGTGGATATCGACGCTGTCGTCTTCGCTCGGCGTCCGCTCGGCGACGCTGTCCCGCAGAGCCTCGATGAGAACGTCGCCGACGAGCTCACCCGGGCCGGTCAGGACGACGTCCGTGAGGCCGAGTCCGCTCACGAGGGGCGCCAGCACGACGCCGAGCAGCCGACCGGCGCGCTGCAGCACGGCATCCTTGTCCTGACCATCGACGACGGCCTTCTCGATCTGGCGCCGCATCGCGGGCGCGGTGATGAGCGACTCGATGGGAACCCGCGGTGCACCGGGCTCCGGCCGGACGAGCACCTGCCCGATCTCACCCGCGGTGAGGCGGGAGCCGAGCACCGGCCGCCCGTCGAGCAGGAGGCCGCCACCCACCCCTCGGTCGATCTTGACGAGGATCAGATCGTTGCTGCCCTCGGCGAAGCTGTGCTCGGCGAGAACCGCGACGTTGGCGTCGTTCGCGACCGAGACGGGAACCCCGAACTTTGAGGTGAGCCGCGGTGCGAGATCGAGGCCTGTCCAGTCGAGCGACACGCTTCGGCGCACCACCTGATCGCGGTCGACGATGCCGGGTACCGCGACGCCCACACCCAGGACGGGCGCGGTCGTGAGCTGCAAGGCCCACTCGAGCAGGTCGTCCACGATGGAGAGCGCCTCATCGCCGGTGACGCCCGGGGAGGGAATGGAGATCTCCTCGGAGATCTCCCCGTCGAGGTTCGTCAGCACAGCACGGAACACGTCGTGACCGCTGAGGTCGAGCGCGACGATCTGGTGTGAGTTGCGTGCGATCTCGAGCAGCACCGCGGGCTTGCCTGGGCCGGATGCCGTTCGCACGCCGCGCTCCACGATGAAGCCCTCGCGCTGCAGCTCCGCCACGAGGTCCGACACGGTCACGCGGGTGAGGCCGGACTCCCGGGCCATGTCCGCACGGCTGAGCGGCGTGCCACGGTAGAGCATCTGAAGGATGAGCGCGCGGTTGTGCGCACGGGTATGGCCGGGAAGCGCGGCCGTCTCGCGTCGCAGTGCGGCGCTCCTCGTGGGTGACCGCCTCTTCATCGTGCCCGCTTCCTTCGACTGCTCTCGTCTGCCGCGGCTGGTCAGCGAGGATCGCCCAGAGCGTCCACCTGCGATTCGGCGAGGCCGATGTACGTGTCGGGCGTCAGCGCAAGAAGCCGCTGCTTCGCTTCATCTCCGATGTCCAGACCGTTCACGAACGTCGTGAGATCGTCGTGCCCGATTCGCTTACCGCGTGTCAGTTCCTTGAGCATTGCATAAGGGTCGGAGATCTGCGAACGACCCGCGGTGACCTCCGCGCGGATGACCGTCTGGATGGCCTCGCCGAGCACCTCCCAGTTCGCATCGAGGTCGCGCAACAGAGCATCGCGGTCGAGATCGATCTCACGGAGACCACGCTCGATGTTGTCGAGCGCCAGGAGGGAATGTCCGAACGCGACGCCGATGTTGCGCTGCGTCGTCGAGTCGGTCAGGTCGCGCTGCATGCGGCTGGTCACGAGGGTGGCGCCGAGAGAGTCGAGCAGTGCACACGAGAGCTCCAGATTCGCCTCGGCGTTCTCGAATCGAATCGGGTTGATCTTGTGCGGCATCGTCGACGACCCGGTCGTGCCCTTCTGCGGGATCTGCCGGTAGTAGCCCATCGAGATGTACGTCCAGATGTCGGTCGCGAGGTTGTGCAGCACGCGGTTCGCGTGTGCGACACGCGCGTAGAGCTCAGCCTGCCAGTCGTGCGACTCGATCTGCGTCGTCAGCGGGTTCCAGGTCAGGCCGAGTGACTCGACGAACTCGCGCGAGATCGTCGGCCAGTCGGCGGAGGGGTCTGCGACGACGTGGGCGGCGAAGTCGCCGGTCGCACCCGAGAACTTGCCGAGGTACTCGCTTCCGTCGATCTGCGTGAGGATGCGCTCCAGTCGGTAGACCGTCACCGCGATCTCCCGGCCCATCGTGCTCGGTGTCGCCGGCTGGCCGTGCGTGTGCGACAGCATCGGGGCGTCGCGGTATGCTTCGGCGAGGCCGCGGAGTGCGGTGATGACCGCGCGATATTTCGGCAGCCACACCGTGCGAACGGCATCCCGAACTATGAGAGCGTACGACAGATTGTTGATGTCCTCGCTCGTGCACGCGAAGTGCGTCAGCTCGGCGATGCGGTCGAGGCCCAACTCAGCAAGGCGCTCGCGCACGAGGTACTCAACGGCCTTGACGTCGTGCCGCGTCGTCGCCTCGAGCTCGGCCAGTCGATCAATCTCCGCCTGACCGAACTCGGACGGGAGGCGACGCAGCGCCGTGGCGTCCTCGTCCGACAGCGGCGTCGAGCCGAACATGCCGTGCGACGTGAGGTACAGCAGCCACTCGACCTCGACGGTGACGCGTGCGCGGTTCAGACCCGCCTCGCTCAGATGCTCTCCCAGCTCGGTGACAGCGGCGCGGTAGCGGCCGTCGAGAGGGCTGAGGGGTTGAGGCGGAAGTGAGGTCATCGAATGGCTCCCTGTCGGATCGCTGGTTCGAGCTGGCGGAACAGAGCCAGACTCGCACTCTCTATCATCCCAAGAACCGACTCGAACGCGCGCTCATCGTCGTAGTACGGGTCGGGGACGTCCCAGACCCCATCCGCCGCGGGATCGAAGCTGAGCAGCAGCGAGACCTTCTCTCGGTCGGACTCTGAAGGGGCGCCGCTCTGCAGAGCCCGGAGATGGCTGCGATCGAGCGCGACGACGAGGTCGAGATTCGGGAACCAGGCGGCGTCGAACTGCTTGGCGCGGTGACGAGCGCCGTCGTAGCCGCGAGCGGCGAGCGCATCGATCGTGCGGGTGTCGGCGCGCTCGCCGACGTGCCAGTCGCCGATTCCGGCGGACGTCGCGCGTACCCACTGCGAGAGCCCGGCCCTCTCGGCGAGGTCGGTGAAGACCACTTCAGCCATGGGAGAGCGGCAGATGTTCCCGGCGCACACGAAGCAGATGGAGAAGGGAACGACCTCGGAGTCACGGGACATGCGCTCTATTCTGTCGAATCGGTGCGGTGTTTCACAGTCCCTCGCACCAAAACTCGTCCACATCCCCGTGCGCCGGAGCCTTATCCACAATGAGGCAGCGGTCGATGGAACGGATGCCGAATCCGCGCGATTCTTGAGCAACCGCGTCGAGAGGAGCATCCGATGGACACCCCGACCCAGAGCGAGTGCGCTCGCGCCATCCACGAATTGCAGGCGCAGAGATCGGCGCTCGATCGCGTGCGAGCCTCCGTGCTGAGAATCGCCGGGGGCGGGGTGCAGCAGATCAGTCCGATGTCATGGTCGAGCCCGTCATCCCGGGCATTCACTCTGCGCATCGATGACGTTGCAGCGGACATCGGCGTGTGCGAGTCGACACTCTCCGCGGCAATCGCAGCGACGGAGCGCGACATCGCTCAGGTGAGAGCGGACACCCCCACGCGCATGGACACGACGTCGTTGGGAGGGGACCGATGAGCCTCAGCATCGGCGAACCGATGATGGTGGACACATTCGAGATCGACGTCTTGGCCGACGAAGTCAGTGCCCTCTCCATGCGATGCGGTCTTCTGAGCGCCGAGGCGTCGGCGGCGCGCGCACTCACTGCGCCGCCGAACGCATCCTCGCGGTGGAGCACTGCCGGGCCGCGCATCGACGACGCGGCGGAGGAACTCGCGCGCGCGGCAGACAAGACGGCCGCGCTCGCCCGTTCGCTCGGGGCGGCGAGCGGACTGTACGTCGATGCGGAGACGACGGTCAACGGCCTCTTCAACACAGCCTCAGCGGTGACAGGCGCGTTCGGAGGCGCTCTGTTCTTCAACATGGTCACACCTCTCATCGGAGTGGCCATCGCCACAGCGCCTGCGTCGATCGGCATCGGGTACGCGCTCTCGCAGCACTCGGGCGTGCGCTCGGCCTTCACCCGGATCAAAGCGACGCTCGGCGAGAGCGTCACGGCGTGGCTGCAGAAGCATCCGGACGCGGCTCGGAATCCGCTCACCATGCTGCTGGTGCGAGGGATCGTCGCTGGAAGCGACGACACTCTGCGCGGTGCGCTGGGCATTCCACCGACGCTCGCGGCCGGAATGCAGGACTCGCCGGCGAACGTGCCGGCCTTCGCGTTCGCACTCGGCGCACTCGGCGTCGGAAGCCTCGCCGAATCTGCGGTCAGCGTGACGCGAGCCGGGCGCTCGACGGTGGCGCCTCCGAGCAGCATCAGCGACCTCGCACAGCGAATCCCAGACTCGAGCCCGGGCACGCCGCAGATCCGTATCGAGAAGTATGGCGAGCCGGGCGAGGAATCGTGGGCTGTCTACGTCGGCGGAACAGTCGATATGACTACCGCGGACACCGATGAGGCCTTCGACTTCGAATCCGACGTGGCGCTCATGGCCGACGCCGATGGCGGCGGATACCGCGCAGTCGTACAGGCGATGCGAGACGCGGGAATCTCGGCGGACGACTCCGTGACCATCGTCGGGCACTCGCAGGGCGGGCTCATCGCGGAACGCGTCGCTCAGGAGGGCCATTACAACGTGGACACCGTCGTCACCTTCGGTGCGCCCACAACCGATGCGGATCTTCCCGAGGGCGTCACAGCGTACGCCGTGGAGCACCGTGACGACGTCGTTCCCGCGCTCGGCGGGTTCAGCGACGGCAGCGAGCGCGTGGTGGTCTCAGGGGACTCGACAGGGGAAGGCGACGACTGGCTGTCCGCGCACGCCATGTCGGAGTACGAGCGGACAGCGGAGGCCATGGACATGTCGAGCGATCCCCGAATGGATCCGCTTAAGGATGCGGTCTCGGAGATCGGCAGCGACGACGGCACCAGCACGATGTACCGGGCGACGCGCGACACTGATCCGCCGATGCCTCCGACTCCCGCAGAGGCGGCGCCGCCTCAGAGCGACGAGCACGCCGATGCTCATCGAGACGGTTCCATTCCCGTTCGACCGCAGGATGCCGATCTGAGTGGGCCTACGCTGGAGGAGGCACACTCGAGTGCAGGCGGTGAATCACGCGGCGGGACGGATGCTCCGGAGCTCGATCGCGATTCCGGAGCGTCTGGGTCAGACCATCAGATCGACACGGGCCTCGTCGATGACGGCGACGAGACGAAGCTGATCGCCGGGCCGCACGTTCGGGAGCACGTCGGTCGGCTCGGTCCGCTGCCGTCGCCGATGCCGCTGCCCGACGAGGTGGAGCCTAGCGGCCCTCGTTCAGCCGATCCGGCCGGATGAACAGGCCGATGATCCAGTTGATGATGCCGATCACGATCGCGCCAAGCACGCCCCACCAGAAACCGTCGACCGACAGGCCGAAGCCGAAGAGGCCGCTCAGCCACGCGGTCAGCATCAGCAGCAGAGCATTGACCACGAACGAGATCAGGCCGAGTGTCAGAACGTAGACGGGGAAGGCGACCACTTTGATGATCGGTCGGATGACGCCGTTCACGATGGCGAAGATGAGACCGACGACGCCGTAGCTCAGCGCAACCTGCCACCATTCATCGCCGAACGACGTCATCGAGATGCCGCCGACGATGAGCGTCGTGAGCCAGATCGCGACAGCGTTCATGATGATCCGAATGATGAATCCCATGCCTTCATCATGACAGGCGGAGCCTGAGAAGCGCGAGCGAATCTCTGCGAAAGCGTATACCGACCGTGGCATGGTCAGTGTCTAGACTCGGGAAGGTGACTTCCCCACGAGACACACGCCTCGCTGACGCCTCCCAGGTCCAGCTTCGCCCGGAGATCCTCGCGACGCCTCCCTACCGACAGGGAAAGCCCGCGGCAGCCGACTCCTTCAAGCTGTCGAGCAATGAGAATCCATTCGAGCCCCTGCCGGGCGTGCTCGACGCTGTCGCGACGCGCACAGACATCAACAGATATCCGGATGCCGCGGCGACGGCGCTCCGAGAGCGGCTCGCCCAGCTCAACCGCGTCGACCCCGCAGAACTGCACATCGGAGCGGGCTCCGTCGCGCTCCTCGCCCAGTTCATCCAGGCAGCAGCCGGACCGGGGGACGAGGTGCTGTACTCATGGCGCAGCTTCGAGGCGTATCCGGGCCTCGTCACCGTCGCCGGCGCCACGAGCGTCGCAGTGCCGAACACGGAGGGCGGCTCTCACGATCTCGACGCGATGGCCGCGGCCATCACCGAGCGGACGCGCGTGGTCATCGTCTGCACCCCCAACAACCCGACCGGCACGACGGTCAGTGCTGAAGACTTCGATCGGTTCATGGAGCGCGTCCCCTCCAGCATGCTCGTCCTCCTCGACGAGGCGTACGCGGAATTCGTACGGGATGCCTCCGCAGTCAACGGCCTCGACGTGATCCGTCGCTACCCGAACCTCGTCGTCCTCCGCACCTTCTCCAAGGCGTACGGGCTTGCGGGTCTCCGTGTCGGCTGGGCACTCGGCTCCGAGCGGCTCGTGGACGCAGCGCGGGCATCCGCCATTCCCCTGTCGGTCACAGGAATGGCCGAGACCGCGGCGCTTGCATCCCTCGATCGACAGGAAGAGCTGCTCGAACGCGTCGATGCCATCGTGGAGCGCCGCGACCGCGTCATCGCCGGCCTGCGTGAGCAGGGCTGGCGGGTTCCCGATTCGCAGGCGAACTTCGTATGGCTGGAGACCGGTGTCGAGACGGCGGCAGCCGCGCAGACGCTGCTGGACCACGGCATCGTCTCGCGTCCGTTCATCGGTGACGGCATCCGTGTCAGCATCGGTGAAGAAGAATCTGTGGCAAAGCTCCTACGAGCGACCGAAGTGATTGTGAACAACCTCCCACATGCTCACCATGGCAGGGCCTTAGGTTAGAACGGTGGCGTCAGTGACAAACGACCAGAACACCCCGGTGCGGGTCCTCACGGCCGAAGGAGCATTCGAGCCGTCGCCCGCCGCGGAGAAATACCTCTCTCAGCTCGATCGCCTCACAGACGACGATCATCGTCGCTTCTACCGCGACATGGCCGTGACCCGGGCCTTCGACTTCGAGTCAGCGAACCTGCAGCGACAGGGCCAGCTCGCGCTGTGGGTGCCGAGCCACGGCCAGGAAGCCGCTCAAGTAGGTTCCGCACATGCATCTCGCGCGCAGGACACGATCTTCCCCTCGTACCGTGAGCACGCGGTCGCGATGATCCGGGGCGTCGACCCGCTCGGCATCCTCGCGCTTCTGCGTGGCGTCACGAACGGCGGCTGGGACCCGACGGACCCGAAGAACGGGAACTTCCGCATCTACACGCTCGTTCTCGGCACCCAGGCGCTGCACGCGAGCGGATTCGGAATGGGCATCAACTTCCGCGGCGAGGCCGGCACCGGCGACCCCGAGACGGACAAAGCCGTGATGGTCTACTTCGGCGACGGGTCGACGAGCGAGGGCGACGTCAACGAGGCGATGATCTTCGCGGCCAGCTACCAGACCCCGCAGGTGTTCTTCCTCCAGAACAATCACTGGGCGATCTCCGTTCCGGTCACGCGCCAGTCGCGCACGCCGCTCCACGAACGCGCCGCAGGGTTCGGTCTCGACACCGTCCACGTCGACGGAAACGACGTGCTCGCGAGCTATGCCGTCTCGGCGCTCCACCTCGACAACGCTCGCGGTGGACAGGGGCCGCAGTTCATCGAGGCGGAGACCTACCGTGTCGGCGCACACACGACGAGCGACGACCCGACGAAGTACCGCACCGACGAAGAGCTGAATTCGTGGGTCGGCCGCGACCCGATCACCCGGTTCGGCTCGTGGCTGCGCACGCAGGGCGCGAGCGACGCGTTCTTCTCCGAGATCGACGAGGAAGCGAAAGACTTCGCATCTGACCTGCGACGCCGCTGCCTCACGCTGCCCGATCCTGATCCTCAGTCGATGTTCGACTTCGTCTACTCCGAAGACCACCCTCTGACGGATGAGCAAGCGGAGTGGTTCGAGACGTACGAGGCCAGCCTGGAAGGCGGTGACGCACAGTGACCGATACGACGACTGCAGAGCGGGCGACGGCTCCCGCGGCATCCGACGTGAAGACCCTGCCGATGGTCAAGGCACTCAACGCGGGGCTCAAGCGCGCGATGGGAGACGACGAGAACGTCTTGCTCCTGGGGGAGGACATCGGAAAGCTCGGTGGCGTCTTCCGCGTGACCGAGGGCCTGCTCGACGAGTTCGGCGAGAACCGCGTGCTCGACACCCCGCTCGCGGAATCCGGAATCGTCGGAACCGCGATCGGACTCGCGATGAACGGGTTCCGCCCCGTGTGTGAGATCCAGTTCGACGGCTTCGTGTTCCCCGCGTTCAACCAGATCACGACGCAGCTGGCGAAGATGACGAAGAAGCACTCGGGCGCCGTCTCGATGCCGGTCGTCATCCGCATCCCGTACGGCGGGCACATCGGCGCGGTCGAGCACCACCAGGAGAGCCCGGAGACCTACTTCGCGCACACTCCCGGCCTGCGCTGCATCAGCCCCTCCACCCCGAACGATGCGTACTGGATGATCCAGGAGGCCGTTCGCTCCGACGACCCCGTCGTGTTCTTCGAGCCCAAGAGCCGCTACTGGCAGAAGGGCGAAGTCGACTTCTCCGAACACGGAGCCGAGCTTCACGTGAGCCGACTCGTGCGGCCCGGAAGCGACGTCACGGTGCTCGCGCACGGAGCCATGGTCACCACGGCGCTGCAGGCCGCTGAACTCGCCGCGAGCGAGGGCATCAGTCTTGAGGTCGTGGATCTGCGCTCCATCTCGCCGGTCGACTACGAGCCCATTCTGCAGAGCGTCCGCAAGACGGGACGCCTCATCATCGCGCAGGAGGCCTCCGGCTTCGTCTCCGTCGGCTCCGAGATTGCCGCGACCGTCGCCGAGCGGGCGTTCTACTCGCTCGAGGCGCCGGTGCTCCGGGTCTCCGGCTTCGACGTCCCCTTCCCGCCCGCGCGTCTCGAGAAGTCCTTCCTTCCCGACGCCGACCGAATTCTCGAGGCCGTCGACCGGTCTCTCGTCTACTAGCCAGGAGTCCGCATGAGCGAGTCAGAGTTTCCCCTTCCCGACGTGGGCGAGGGCCTCACCGAGGCCGAGATCGTCCAGTGGAAGATCGCGCCGGGCGACACCGTCGAGCTGAATCAGGTGCTCGTCGAGATCGAGACCGCCAAGTCGCTCGTCGAACTCACGTCGCCCTTCGAAGGCACGATCGGGAGACTGCTCGTCGATGAGGGCACGACCGTCGAGGTGGGCACGCCCATCGTGACCGTCGAGAGTGACACGGATGCCGTGAAGCCGGCGCCCCTCGAAGACGCCGCTTCCGTGACGGAAGACACCCAGGCCACCATTGAGCCTGAGCCGGAGGAAGAAGGCTCCGTGCTGGTCGGCTACGGCACCGGAGCCGGAGCGGCAAGTCGTCGCCGCAAGAAAGGCAAGCCGCGCACAGCGCCGAAGCCCCCGGCATCCGTCCCGGCCGCGTCCGCGGGCCCGGTCATCGCGAAACCGCCGATCCGCAAGCTCGCGAAGGACCTCGATGTCGACCTCAGCACCGTCGAGGGCACGGGGCTCGCGGGAGAGATTACGCGCGACGACGTCGTGCGCCACGCCAGCCAGGCGAGCGTGTTCCGCAACATCGAGACTCCCGACTGGGGAGAGGACCGCGAGGAGCGCATTCCCGTCAAGGGCGTCCGCAAGCAGATCGCGCAGGCCATGGTCTCGTCGAAGTTCTCTGCGCCGCACGTGAGCGTCTTCGTCGATGTGGACGCCACGCGCACGATGGAATTCGTGAAGCGGCTCAAGTCGTCGCCCGACTTCGCTGGAGTGAAGGTCTCGCCATTGCTCATCATGGCGCGCGCCATCGTCTGGGCGGTGCGGCGCAACCCGAGCGTGAATGCGACGTGGACGGATGAGGAGATCATCATCCACCATTACGTCAACCTGGGCGTCGCCGCGGCGACGCCGCGCGGGCTCATCGTGCCGAACATCAAGGAAGCTCAGTCGATGACGCTTCTGCAGCTCGCACAGTCTCTCGAACAGCTGACGCTCACTGCGCGCGACGGCAAGACGCAGCCGGCGGAGATGCAGAACGGCACGATCACCGTGACCAACATCGGGGTCTTCGGTATGGACACCGGAACTCCGATCCTCAACCCCGGCGAGGTCGGCATCGTCGCGCTCGGCACCATCAAGCAGAAGCCGTGGGTCGTCGACGGCGAGGTGCGTCCGCGGTACGTGACGACCATTGGAGGATCGTTCGACCACCGCGTCGTCGATGGGGACGTGGTCTCGAGGTTCGTCGCCGACGTGGCATCCATCATGGAGGAGCCCGCGCTTCTGCTTGACTGAGCGTCACACTGTCGACAATCCACATAACAATGAAGTAACTCCATAAAAGTGCTTCTGGTCTGGCTTTTTATGAGTCTCCTGGGAAGCGGTTACCGTCCTATCGACAGGGTCTCAGGTCGCATTTCGCCACGTGGATAGTTATGGTGGTGGATGGCCTTCGGGCCGTCCGATCAGTCCGCGTTCGCGGTCTCCGGCAGTTGTCGGCGGCGGCGGACGTATGGACGAGAGCATCGGCGCGGGTTACGCGACCCACGCCCTGGCAGTTCCCGATTTCGCCGTGATGGTGCGCGTTCTTCGCCGTCACCGCTTGAAGCGGGTGGCCTGCCCGTGCCCTCGCCCAGGCCGTAAGCATGGAAACCGCGACAGGAGTACACCCTTACCTCGCTGTCGCGCGCGTGGAGAATACGTGTCAGATACCGTCGCGCTGAGTGCGCAGAATCTTTACAAGGTCTTCGGACGCCGACCTAAAGAGGTCATCAAGCGTCTCGAAGCCGGTCAAACCCGAGACTCCGTGGCTTCGCTCGGAACCGCTGCCGTCATCGACGCCAGCTTCGACGTCAAGCCGGGAGAGATCTTCGTCGTCATGGGCCTCAGCGGCTCAGGAAAGTCGACGCTCATCCGCATGCTCAACGGGCTGTGGGAGCCGAGCGCCGGTTCCGTGACGATCGGTGGAACTCCGATCAGCGGAATCTCCGACAAAGAGCTTCGCGATGTGCGCCGCAAGCGCATCTCGATGGTGTTCCAACACTTCGCGCTGCTGCCGCACCGCACCGTGCTCGACAACACCGCGTACGGGCTCGAGATCCAGGGCATGCCGAAGGCCGAGCGTCAGGCCAAGGCGCTTGAGTGGATCGAGCGTGTCGGACTGAAGGGCTGGGAGCAGAAGCTGCCGAGCCAGCTCTCCGGTGGTATGCAGCAGCGCGTCGGCCTCGCCCGCGCACTGGCCGCCGACACCGACATCCTGCTCATGGACGAGGCGTTCTCCGCCCTCGACCCGCTGATCCGTCGTGAGATGCAGGAGCAGCTCGTCGAGCTGCAGCAGGAACTCGGCAAGACCATCATCTTCATCACGCACGACCTGAACGAGGCGATGTTCCTCGGAGACCGAATCGCTGTCATGCGCGACGGTCGCATCGTGCAGATCGGCACGCCCGACGACATCCTCACCGACCCCGCGAATGACTACGTCGCGCAGTTCGTCCAGGACGTCGACCGCGCCCGCGTGCTCACGGCTTCCAGCGTCATGGAGGCGCCGCGCTCGGTCATCACCGCCACGGCGGGGCCCCGCGGTGCGCTGCGCACGATGCGCGACCTGCAGACCTCGGCGGCGTTCGTGGTCGGCAATGGTCGCAAGCTCCTCGGAGTGGTTCGCGACCGCGACGTTCTGCGCGCGGTGAAGAGCGGCGAGAAGGACGTCATGTCGATCCTCCGCCACGACACCCCCACCGTGACCCCCGAGCAGCATCTCACCGATCTCTTCGAGATCTCAGCGGAGTCGCCGCTTCCGGTCGCTGTCGTCGACGACGAGGAGCGCCTCCTCGGTGTTGTTCCGCGCGTCACCCTGCTGGCGTCGCTGGCTAACGTGCCCTCGAACACGACGGAGATCCCCGTCGTGGAGCCGGCCTCGACCATCCCCGTCGAGGTCATGACCGAGACCCTGCGCGAAGCCGCGGGAGATGAGGCGGTCGCCGACCACGCGGCAGCCACGAGCGAAGGGAGGGACGCCTGATGGACTTCCGACTTCCTCTCGGGGCCTGGATCGAAGACTTCAGTGACTTCATCACCAAGAGCCTCAGCGCTTTCTTCGACGTGATCGCCACGATCTTCGGCGGCTTCTATGACGGTGTCGACTGGCTGTTCTCGACCCCGCCGTTCTGGGTGATCATCATCGTTCTGGTCGTGCTCGGCTTCTTCGCTCGCGGCTGGGTCTTCGCGCTCGGCACAGCGATCGGACTTGTGGTCGTGCTCTCCGTCGATCAGTGGGAGAACGCGATGCATACGCTCGCACTCACCCTGGTCGCGGCTGTCATCGCGGTGATCATCGCGATTCCGGTCGGAATCTGGGCGGCGCGCTCGAGCGCGGCATCCTCGGTCATCCGACCGATTCTCGACTTCCTGCAGACGATGCCCGCCTTCGTCTACCTCATTCCCGCGATCATCCTGTTCAGCGTCGGAGTCGTCCCCGGCATCGTCGCGACGATCATCTTCGCGATTGCCCCAGGGGTGCGTCTCACCGAGCTCGGAATCCGCGGCGTGGACTCAGAGGTGGTCGAGGCCGGTCAGGCTTTCGGCGCATCCTCGAGCCGCATCCTGTTCCAGATCCAGCTGCCGCTCGCACGCCCGAGCATCATGGCCGGTGTCAACCAGGTCATCATGCTCTCGCTCTCGATGGTCGTCATCGCGGCCATGGTCGGCGCACCGGGTCTCGGAAAAGACATCGTGCAGTCGCTGCAGTCCATCGACCTCGGCCTTGGTTTCGAATCCGGTCTCTCGGTTGTGATCCTCGCGATCATCCTCGACCGACTTACGGCGTCGCTCGGTGGCGGCACGAAGAAGCGGCGAGTCAAGGGGCAGAAGCCGGATGCTTCCGCTCAGGAAGCCGCAGACGAGGCTGAGGGGACCGCAGAGGCGGGGCCGAAGCGTGCTCCCGCCGCAGGGATCTCCGGCTGACAATCTCAATCTTCAACCCGAAGAGTGTGACGCTCGGGGGCTTCCCGGGCGTGGAAAGGAAAGATATGAAGAAGCGTATTCTCGCAGCGGCTGCCCTGTCCGTCGCCGCGGTGCTGGGCGTCAGCGGATGCTCCGGCGACACCGGCTCCTCGTCCGCAGAGGGCGGCGACAAGGGCGACATCACCATCGGTGTGTTCAACGGCTGGCCCGAGGGCGAGGCCGCCTCGTACCTGTGGAAGTCGATCCTTGAGGACAAGGGATACAACGTCGAGCTCGAGTACGCCGACGCGGGCCCCGTGTTCGCGGGTGTGGCTGACGGCACGTACGACTTCGCGCTCGACGGATGGCTGCCGCTCACGCATAAGGACTACTTCGAGAAGTTCGGCGACGACATCGTCGACCTCGGTTCGTGGAACGAGGACGCGAAGCTCACGTTCGCGGTGAACGCCGACGCTCCGATCGACTCGCTCGAAGAGCTCGCGGACAACGCTGACGTCTTCGGCAACAAGATCATCGGAATCGAGTCCGGTGCTGGTCTGACGAAGACCACGCAGGACGCCGTCATTCCGGAGTACGGCCTCGAAGACATGGACTTCATCACGTCGTCCACTCCGGCCATGCTCTCCGAGCTGAAGAAGGCCCTCGACAACGACGAGGACATCGTCGTGACGCTGTGGCGTCCGCACTGGGCCTACGATGCCTTCGACATCAAGGACCTCGAGGACCCGAAGAAGGCACTCGGCGAGGCTGAGGCCATCCACACGTTCACCAGCACCAGCTTCGAGGAGGACTTCCCCGAGGTCAACGAATGGCTGAGCAACTTCACGATGGACTCCGACCTTCTCTTCTCGCTTGAGAACGTCATGTACAACACTGACGAGGAGATCAAGGACTTCACCCCCGTGGTGGAGGACTGGATCGCTGAGAACCAGGACTACGTCGACGGCCTCACCAAGTAGGCAGTCAGCTCCGCGAACGGCGGGTGCGCGCTTCGGTGCGCACCCGTCGTTCTGCGTCTGCGCGGCATCCTTTCGATTTTGAAAATCATTATCATTAGTGATTAGATAGCTCTCGTGAAACGAACAGTCCCCACACTCATTGCCGCATCCACCGTCGCGCTCGCCCTGAGCGGCTGCTCGGCGTCTGCAGACTCGGGGGATGCCGAGGGCCTCACACTCGTCGCCTCGACGAACGTCTACGCCGATATCGCGCAGTCGATCGCGGGGGACCGCGTCGAGGTGACCGCGATCATCGACTCGAGCGTCCAAGATCCGCACTCCTACGAGGCCAGTGCGAGCGATCGTCTCGCTGTGACGAAAGCCGACGTCGTCATCGAGAACGGTGGAGGCTACGACTCGTTCATGGACTCCCTCATCGGCGAGGCTAACCCGGTCATCCTGAATGCATCCGAGATCTCGGGGCTCATGCCAGAGGATGCCGGGGAGGACCACGGTCACGATGAGCACGCGCACGAGAGCGACGACCACGAGGGCCACGACCATATCGAGGGCTTCAACGAGCACGTCTGGTACAGCATCGACGCGATGGATCGCCTCGCGAAGCACATCGTCGAGGAGCTGACCGAGCTCGACGGCACGGGTGCTGAGACGTTCCAGAGCAACTACGACGCGTTCGCCGATCGCATCAGCGGGCTCCAGGAGTCGCTTCTCGCGATCGAGGAGGCGCACGGAGGCGAGAGCGTGCTCATCACCGAGCCCGTGCCGCTCTACCTGCTTGAAGGCGCGGGGCTTCAGAACGAGACGCCGGAGGAGTTCTCCGAGGCCGTCGAAGAGGGCAACGACGTATCGCCAACCGTGCTGAACGACGTGATCAAGCTCGTGGACTCCGGCGACATCGCGTTGCTCGCGTACAACGAGCAGACCAGCGGCCGAGTGACAGACGAGGTGAAGGAGGCCGCGGAAGCCGCCGACGTTCCCGTCGTCTCCTTCTCCGAGACCCTTCCCGATGACACCGGCTATCTCGACTGGATGAACGACAACATCGAGGCAGTGAGCGAGGCGCTCTCCGCGTGACCGACGACAGCAAGCAGAAGAATCCCGTGATCGAGGTGAAGGATGCCTCCCTCGGCTTCGGCGACCGCACTCTCTGGTCGAACCTCACGCTCGACGTGCGATCGGGGGAGTTTCTCGCCGTGCTCGGACCGAACGGCTCAGGCAAGACGTCGCTGCTGAAGAGCCTGCTCGGGCAGCAGCAGCTCGATTCCGGGTCGATCCGCATCGCCGGGCATCCCGTGCACCGCGGTGACCGGAGCATCGGCTACATTCCGCAGCAGAAGATCATCCCGCCCGGCACACCCATGCGTGCGCGCGACCTCGTCGGACTCGGCGTCAACGGACATCGGTTCGGCCTGCCCATCATGCGGAGGGCGGAGCGGGAGCGCGTCGACGAGCTTCTTGATTCGGTGGGCGCCACGCACTACGCCGACGAAGCGATCGGCAGCCTCTCGGGCGGTGAGCAGCAGAGGCTTCGTGTGGGGCAGGCGCTCGCGGGAGACCCCGAGGTGCTGCTCTGCGACGAGCCGCTGCTGAGCCTCGACCTTCAGCACCAGCGCGGCGTCAGCGAGCTGATCGATAGGCGGCGCCGCGAGAAGGACACCGCCGTCGTGTTCGTCACGCACGACGTCAACCCCGTGCTGGGTATGGTGGACCGCATTCTCTACTTCGCGGGAGGACGCTTCCTCGAGGGAACACCCGACGAGGTGCTGCAGTCCGATGTGCTCTCAGACCTCTACGAAACGCCAGTGCAGTGCATCCGCACCGGCGGCCGCGTCGTCGTCGTGGGCGTTCCGGACGCCGAGACGACGCATCACCACGATCACGAGGGCGTGCCGACGGAGGGAGCCTCATGAGCCCGCTCGCGCACATGGTCGTCGCGGCATCCGATGACAGCATCTGGTCGCGACTGTTCAGCTTCGAAGACTACGGCGAACTGCTCGCGCTCGTGCACAACTCCGTCATCGCGGGGGCCGTGCTCGGCATCGTCGGCGGTCTCATCGGCGTGTTCGTCATGCAGCGGGACATGGCCTTCGCGGTGCACGGCATCAGCGAGCTCTCGTTCGCGGGTGCTGCGGCCGCGCTTCTGCTCGGCATGAACGTCGTCGCCGGGTCCGTGTTCGGTGCGTTGCTCTCGGCCGTCATGATCGGCGTTCTCGGGTCGAAGGCACGCGACCGCAACTCGATCATCGGGGTGCTCATGCCGTTCGGGCTCGGTCTCGGCATCCTCTTCCTCTCCCTCTATCCGGGGCGCACGGCGAACAAGTTCGGTCTGCTCACCGGGCAGATCATCGCGGTCGACAATCCACAGCTCGGCTGGCTGATCGGAATCTCGATCGTCGTGCTGATCGGACTGCTGTGGATGTGGCGCCCGTTGAGCTTCGACAGCCTGGATGCCGACGTGGCGGCCGCCCGCGGCGTCCCCACGCGCGCCATCTCGCTGATCTTCATGGTGCTTCTCGGACTCATCGTCGCGGTCTCGGTGCAGATCATCGGCGCCCTGCTCGTCCTCGCCCTGCTCGTGACACCCGCGGCCGCGGCGCTCCGGCTCTCGAGTTCGCCGATCGTCGTCCCGCTGCTGGCGGTCGCCTTCGGGTTCGTCTCGGCGGTCGGCGGCATCATGCTGGCCCTCGGCGGTTCCCTCCCGATCAGCCCGTACATCACGACGATCTCGTTCGCGATCTACCTCGTCGCGCGCCTTCTCGGACTGCGCCGGCACGCTCGCCCTGCGGTCCGGTGACCTGGCAGGCGTCGGTGCGCCGGCATCCCCGTCATCACGCCTCGCGCTCGGCCAAAGCTCGGCGCGGGACGGGTAGCCTAGAGGGGTATCAAGGAGGTCTGCGATGGTCGTGAGGCGCAACACGTGGCAGCGTGAGGCTGTGCGCGAGGCGCTGGATTCGGCGAACGGGTTCATCAGCGCGCAGGGGCTGCATTCGCAGCTCAAGGATGCTGGGGCCCACATCGGGCTCGCGACGGTCTATCGTGCGCTGGCCGACCTCACGACGGACGGCGACGCCGACTCTCTGCAGTCTCCCGAGGGCGAGGCACTGTATCGCGCGTGCGAGAGCACCGCACACCACCATCATCTGATCTGCCGCACCTGCGGCCTCACGGTGGAGATCGAGGCCGGCGAGGTCGAGAGATGGGCTCGTTCGATCGCCACGGAGCACGGCTTCACCGACTCTCGCCACATCGTCGACATCTTCGGGCTCTGCGCCCAGTGCACGGCCGCTCAGAACCGCGTCTGAACCGAAAGCGTCGCCGAGCGAACCCTGTGAAGTGTGAGGATGCCGCTGTGCTAAAGTATCTCTTTGGCTGATCGGCCCTCTCGACCGATCGTGCCGCGCGAGCCCCTCGGGGCGAGCGCCGACAAGAGATCTTGGGCAGAGCATCCGCTCTGCGGTACTGAAGGAGAATCACTATGGCAGCAGTGTGCCAGGTGACCGGCGCCGTTCCCGGCTTCGGACACAACATCTCACACTCGCACCGACGCACCAAGCGTCGTTTCGATCCGAACATCCAGAAGAAGACCTACTACGTTCCGTCGCTTCGTCGTAACGTGACGCTCACCGTGAGCGCCAAGGGCATCAAGGTCATCGACGCACGTGGCATCGAGTCCGTCGTCCAGGACCTTCTCGCACGTGGGGAGAAGATCTAATGGCTAAGGCTCAGGACGTTCGTCCCATCATCAAGCTTCGGTCGACGGCCGGCACCGGGTACACCTACGTGACCCGCAAGAACCGCCGTAACAACCCTGACCGTCTTGTGCTGAAGAAGTACGACCCCGTCGTACGCAAGCACGTCGACTTCCGCGAGGAGCGCTAAACATGGCTAAGAAGAGCAAGATCGCTCGCAACGAGCAGCGTAAGGCCGTCGTTGCGCGCTACGAAGAGAAGCGTCGTGAGCTGAAGAAGGCTCTCGTCGACCCCAAGGGCACCGACGAGTCGCGTGAGGCCGCTCGTGTCGCTCTGCAGAAGCTGCCGCGCGACGCATCGCCGGTTCGCGTCCGCAACCGCGACGCGATCGACGGTCGCCCGCGTGGAATCCTGAACCGTTTCGGCATCTCGCGTGTTCGCTTCCGCGAGATGGCACACCGTGGCGAGCTGCCCGGCGTGACCAAGTCGAGCTGGTGAGACCACCTGCGAAGGAGGCGTCGACCCGTCAGGGTCGGCGCCTCTTTCCGCTATTCGGCCAGGAAGACCGCCAAATCCGCGCAAAATGACCCTGAGCGACCCTTTTTCTGGGAATTTGGGGCGACACACCGTCTGAAAGTGCCCGAAAACCCCCAGAAATCCGCGAAATGACGCGGTTCTCTGTTACATTCATCGAGTCACAGAACCTCGATGAGACTGTTCACGGGGGCCGTAAACGCGTGATTCACGCAGCAATCGTCCGAGGAGGACAATTCAATGGCTGATAAGTCGCTCAACAAGACCGAGCTCGTCGCGAAGATCGCCTCGTCGACCGGCCAGAGCCAGGCTGCCGTCGGTGGCGTGCTCGACTCGCTGTTCGCCGAGCTTGCTGACGCTGTCAGCAACGGCGTCAAGGTTTCGATCCCCGGCTGGCTCGCCGTCGAGCGCACTGACCGTGCTGCTCGCACCGGCCGCAACCCGCAGACCGGCGAGACCATCAACATCCCGGCCGGCCACTCGGTCAAGGTGACCGCTGGCTCGAAGCTCAAGGCTGCTGTCAAGTAACCTCAGCTTTACTCCGAGAGGGGCACGGCGTCTGACGCCGTGCCCCTCTCGCGTGCTTGCGGGACGGAGCACGCGAGCTGAGACACTCAGCCGGCACGCGTACCCTTGATATGTGACCCGTACTGTGCGCGTTCTCGGCCCTGCCGTGCTGCTTTCTGCTGCCCTCATCGCGGTGTTCGCGGGACTCGCGATCGGTGGAGGCGCGGACGCTCCCGCGATCGGCGACCCCGGCCCCGTTGTGCGCTACGGCCTGCCGATCGTGAAGCTCGTCGTTAACCTGAGCATGGCGGTGACGCTCGGCACGATCGTGATCGCGCTCTTCGCCCTCGACAGCACGCGGCCCGCCTACACACGCGCTCTCGACATTGCGGCATCCGGCGCGGGTCTCTACACCGTGTCCTCCGCGGCGACGGCGCTGTTCACATTCCTCAACATCACGGGAACGCCGTTCTCGTTCGGCAATGACTTCGGGCAGAAGATCGCCGTGTTCTTCACAGATGTCGAGGCGGGGCAAGCGTGGCTCATCACGACGCTCATCGCCGCGGCGGTCACGGTGCTGTGCTTCGCGGTGCGCAACCAGACCGGGCTCGCCTTCGTCGGAGTGCTCGCGTTGGTCTCTCTCGTGCCGATGGCCGAGCAGGGCCACGCGGCGGGCGCGGCGAGCCACGACGCCGCTGTGAACGGTCTGGGACTGCACCTGCTCTTCGCCGCGGTCTGGCTCGGTGGGCTCGTCGCAATCATCCTCCTGCGTCGCCAGCTGGAGGGTGCGGAGCTGACGCGCGTCCTCAGCCGGTACTCCACGGTTGCGCTCGTCTGCTTCATCGTCGTCGCGCTCTCCGGCTACGTGAGCGCCCAGCTGCGCATCGGCACGTGGGCCGACGTCCTCTCTCCATACGGCTTCCTCGTCGTGCTGAAGGCGCTGGCACTCATCGCACTCGGTCTGTTCGGCGCCATGTATCGTCGCTGGGTCATCAGACGGATGCCGCAGGGCGACAGCTCCATCACGAAGGGGCAGCGCCGCGGCGCTGGCATGTTCTGGGGCCTCGCTGTCGCGGAGCTTGCCTTCATGGGCATCGCCTCGGGAGTCGCCGCCGCCCTCGCCCGAAGCGCGCCGCCTGTCCCTCAGGAGGCTCCCGCGACGGGCACGCCCGCGGTCCTGCTGACCGGAGATCCGCTGCCGCCGCCCCTCCAGCCACTCGCGTTCATCACGGCATGGCGCATCGACCTCATCTGGTTGCTGGTCGTCGGCTTCGGAATCTTCTTCTACCTCGCCGGTGTGATCCGTCTGAAGAAACGCGGTGACAGCTGGTCCACGCTGCGCACGGTCTCCTGGATCTCAGGACTCCTCCTGCTGCTCTGGCTCACGGGTGGCGCCACGAACGTCTACCAGAAGTACATGTTCAGCGTGCACATGCTCGAGCACATGGGTCTCACCATGGCCGTTCCCGTGCTGCTTGTGCCCGGTGCTCCGTTCACACTCGCACTGCGTGCCATCCATAAGCGCACCGACGGCTCACGCGGTGCACGCGAGTGGATTCTCATCTTCGTCCACTCCAAGTACGCGACCTTCCTCAGCCACGGCGTGGTCGCCGCAGTGCTGTTCGCCGGCTCTCTCTGGGTGTTCTACTACTCGCCGCTGCTGCGCTGGGCGATGGAGGAGCACATCGGGCACGAGTGGATGATCGCGCACTTCCTCATCACCGGCTACCTGTTCGTGAACGCGCTCATCGGCATCGACCCGGGGCCGCAGCGCCTCGGGTACCCGATGCGACTGCTTCTGCTGCTTGCGACGATGGCCACGCACGCGTTCTTCGGTCTGTCGATCATGATGAGCACGGGACTGTTCGCCGCGGACTGGTTCGGCGCGATGGGGCGCACGTGGGGCGCGACACCGCTGGAGGACCAGTTCGTCGGCGGCGGCATCGCGTGGAGCGTCGGCGAGATTCCGACGATGATTCTCGCGATCGTCGTCGGAGTGCAATGGGCGAAGTCCGATACGAAGATGCAGAAGCGCCTCGACCGCGCGGCAGACCGCAACGGCGACGCTGAGCTGCGCGCCTACAACGCGGAGCTCGCGAAGCTGGCCGAGCACGACAGAGCGTGACGATGAGGATGCCGCGGCGAGCGGCATCCTGTCAGCTACTCGTCGCTGCCGCTGTCCTTCGTGAGCACCTGCGCCGTGACCGTGCCATCGGCGAACAGGTAGACGTTGCCGAACGCCTTGAACGGCACCCGCTCGGTCACCGACGAGATCGAACCGTCGGCGAGGTCCTGAACGTCGACCTTGAGCGTCGCGGTCGCGGCCGAGTTCGGGATCTCCCACGAGTTGGTGCCCGGTTCGAGCGTGATCTCCGGATACTCCGTGATCTCCCACGCCGGGTCACCGGAAACGCGGTCCTGGATGGTGAAGCCGAAGGGGCAGCCGGTCGGCTGGAGCACCTTCTGCGTTGCGCACTCGTCGAGCTGCGCGTTGAACTGCTTCTGGGCCTCTTCGATGAACTCGTCGGTCGGCTCGGCGTCAACGGCGGCCTCCTCGACGTTGCCGGGAGTGTCGGCGAAGACGGTGGTCTCTTCGGCGGTCAGAAGATCGGTGTCGACCGTGTAGGTGTATTCGCCGGGCGTGAAGACGAGAACGTTCACGATGTTCTCAAACGCCGGCTTGGTCTTCTTGGGGGCGACCTGACGCACATCGAAGTCAGCGCCGTTCATCGAGAAGAGGGTCGTGTGATTGACGCTGAGGTTGACTGCCGCGAGCGGACTCGTCGCGAATGCCCAGCCGCTGAAGAAACCGCCCTGCTTCTTCAGCTCGAAGGTCGTCGAGCCCTCGTTCTCGCCCAGGGTGTACTCGAATGTGACACGTCGGATGCCGTCGCCGCCGGCTTCGTCCGAGACGAACGACACGTCGGAGACGTCAGGCATGACGCTGCCGCGCAGCAGCGCCGAGGACGAGTTATCGGGGAGCCCTGCACCCTTGAGGTCGCCGGAGGAGAGCGTGACTCCCGGAATCTGAAGCGCCGCTGCGGCATCCTTGCGCTGAAGCGCGTCGAAGTACTCGCTGACAGTGCCGCGTGCGCCGTAGACGGTGCGTTGCAGTGAGCCGACCGCGCTGGCGGCGGCACCGAGGAACATGACCGCGACGATCACCCAGATGATGATGAAGCGTGTCTTCTCCGGATTCGAGGGGCGCGCTGCGGGCGGCCCCGAGGGAACGGGACTTGCTGGTGCTGGCGGCTGTACCTGACTCACATCCGCAATCCTAGGGCAGGGGAACGACGCCCGCGACGGGTAGTGCTCCCCTGGCGACTATCATGGTGGGGTCTCCCGTGCACCCGCCTGAAATGAGGTCGCCTGCCCATCATGACGGATTTCGTCCTCGCCACGGAGCAGCAGGCCGTCTTCGATCTGATCGAGAAGACGCGCGATCATATCTTCGTCACGGGGCGCGCCGGCACGGGCAAATCAACGCTGCTGAACGAGTTGGCGTGGCGCACAGAGAAACAGCTCGTCATCGCCGCCCCGACGGGAGTCGCGGCGCTCAACGTCGGTGGGCAGACCATCCACTCGCTGTTCCGGTTGCCGATCGGCGTCATCGCCGACAGCGACATCGACCAGAACGACACCGTCCGCAAACTGCTGAACACCATCGAGACACTCGTGATCGACGAGGTGTCGATGGTGAACGCGGATCTCATGGATGCCATCGACCGCAGTCTTCGTCAGGCACGCCAGAGGAAGAGCGAGCCGTTCGGGGGCGTGCAGATCGTGCTGTTCGGCGACCCGTACCAGCTCGCTCCGGTTCCCGGCGATCCGGAGGAGCGCGCGTACTTCGCCGACACCTACCGCTCCATGTGGTTCTTCGACGCGAAAGTGTGGCTTGAGGCGCCGCTCACGATCGTCGAGCTGACAGAGGTCCACCGCCAGAGCGACTCCGACTTCAAGCGCATGCTGAACGCCGTGCGGCACGGTCGGGTGACAGCTGACATCGCGGGCAAGCTCAACGCGATGGGGGCTCGTACACCCCCGGATGACGGGACAATCACGCTCGCGTCACGGAATGACAGTGTGAACCGCATCAACAATCGTGCACTCGCGCAGCTGCCCGGTCGGTCGCTCAGTGCGAAGGCCGAGATCACCGGAGACTTCGGCGGTCGCGCGTACCCCGCAGAGGAGACCCTGGAGCTCAAGGAAGGCGCGCAGGTGATGTTCCTGCGCAACGACGGCGGAGGCGACGGCGGGCCCCGCTGGGTCAACGGCACGATCGGAACCGTCACGCGCATCACCTCGAACGTGTTCGTCGAGATCGACGGCGAGGAGCACGAAGTCGAGCCTGCCACGTGGGAGAAGTACCGGTACACGTACTCTCCGCTGACCAAGCGGCTGAAGCGTGAGATCGTCGCCGAGTTCGAGCAGTTTCCGCTGCGCTTGGCGTGGGCGGTCACGATCCACAAATCGCAGGGCAAGACCTACGATCGCGCCGTCGTCGACCTCGGCGGCCGCGCCTTCAGCCCCGGCCAGACGTACGTCGCGCTGAGTCGGCTGACCTCGCTCGAAGGGCTCTACCTCACACGTCCGCTGCGGCCGAGCGACATCATCGTCGATCGCGACGTGCAGCGTTTCATGGCGGGCGCGACCCGCGTGGCGGGGGAGGATGCCGCGTCAGCGACGAAGCGCTGAGGACGGCGTCCCGCTAGGCCGCCTTTCCGTGTTTCGCGTCGTCGAGGTCGCGGAACAGGTCGGAGTTGAAGCGGTAGGCCAGGAGCGTCTCCTCGATCATGCGCTCGCGCTCGATGTCGTTCCACGGCGCCGCGTCGAGGGTCGCGCGATACTCGTTCTTGAAGGCATCCAGATCGTCGATCTCGTCGAAGGCGTAGAATTCGACGCCGCGGCGATCGAACCCGAAGTGGCGCTTCATGAGGCGCGCAATGAACTGGCCGCCCGAGAGGTCTCCGAGGTAGCGCGTGTAGTGGTGTGCGATGAAGCCCGTGGGCCAGTCGGCGACCTCGCGGATGCGATCCGCGTACGCGCGCGTGGTCGGCAGCGGCGCGATCTGGGAGCGCCACTCGGAGCCCAGCAGGTGCTCGAGGTCCGCTTCGAGCAGCGGCATCCGCGTCAGCTCTGAACGCAGGAACGGCTGGGCGATCGGGTCATCGGCAAGGGATGCCGCGCAGCTTTCGAGCGCGTCGTAGATGTACCAGTGCTGCACCGACAGTGCCGTGTAGTCGTCGCAGGTGCCGTCGCCGCGCATCAGGTCGCGCATGAAGCCGGCGCCCTCGCTGTCGGAGTGCGAGGCGCGAGTGCGCTCCGCGAGCAGGGCTGAGAAGCGTGAGTCCGTCATAGCTCTCCATCGGGTTGGTTAGGCTTGCCTAAGTGTACCGATCGAAGGCCTCCGTGTCACGGGTCGATTCAGAGCGCTCCGTCGGCGAGGCGCTTCTCAGCGTTGCGGAACACCTCGACGATCGCTCGGCGGACGTCCTTGCGCTCGAGGACCTCGCGCGTCCACGGGATGCGTGTGACGACACGCTGCCCCTCGGCATCCGTGTACTCCCAATCTCCGCCATCGCCGTCGAGCCCGATCATGCTGACCTCGGCGGCCGAGGCATCAGCGTAGGCGCGCACGATCGTCACGTTGTCCGCCGTGTGATCGGAGTTCATGTGAGACAGGACGGCGTTCACCACGTCGGCGTCGAAATGCTGAGTCATGCCCACAGTTAATCAGTTTGTGATGTGCAATAGGAGGATGGTGAGGCATCGACACAGATTGCACCGTTAGAATCCACGGAGTGATCTGGGGGAGATCCGGGGGAGGTTCAGTGTGAGAGTGTTCGGGCACGGTACGCGGGCGGGAGCCGCACTCGCCATGATCGGTGCGGCTCTGTTGGTGCTCACGGGGTGCTCGGGCGGTGGACAGCCCGACGTGACGCTGGGGCCTCAGGCCGAGGGAAAGCTGCCGAGCGAGACCACGAAGCTCATCGACGAGGCGGTCGACGCCGCTATCTCGGCATCCGCATCGTCTGGTGCGATCGTCGGGGTCTGGGCGCCATGGGCGGGCACGAGCCTCAAGGGCTACGGCGTGACCGAGATCGATGGCAAGACCAAGATGGAACCCGATATGGCGTTCCGCATCGGCGCCAACACGCGACCCATGAGCTGCACGGTGCTGCTCGGACTCGTCGACGACGGAGTCGTCGAGTTGAATGACAAGGTGTCGTCGTATCTTCCCGGCATGGTCGGCGCGGAGGGCGTGACGTTCAAGCAGCTCTGCCAAGGCACGAGCGGCTACGGCAGCTACCGCGGCAATCTCGACACCATCTTCATCCAGAACCCCGAGCGCGTGTGGGCGCCCCTCGAACTCTTCAACGACGGACTGGCGACCCACGAGGCGACGCCCGGGGAATCGTTCTCGTCGGCAGACACCGGCTACGTGCTGCTGGGAATCGCGCTCGAGGCGGCGACGAACAAAACCTTCTCGGAACTGTACGAGAAGTACGTGTTCACCCCCCTCGGGCTGGAGAACACCTCACTTCCGGCGCCCAAGGACGTGTCGCTGCCCGACACGGCGCTGCATAGCTACGAGGCCCTGAAGGTCGATGGCAAGCTGCAGTGCGATAAGCCGTACGACGAGTCGAAGCTCTCGTCGTCGATGGGCTTCTCATCGACAGGTGTGGTCGCGACCGCGGATGAACTGCACACGTTCTCACAGGCGTTCGCTCAGTCGAAGCTGTTCAGCAAGGGGGCGGCGAAGCAGCAGAAGGAGACGCGTCCGATCAGCGACGACGCTCCCTCCTGGCAGCAATACGGCTTCGGAACCTACCACTACGGTCCGCTGTACGGTCAGGCCGGCGACGTGCCCGGCTTCATCACGGCATCCCTCTCCGACCCCGCGTCGGGCATGACTGTCGTCGTCATGCTCAACAACTCGACGGCGGGCGGCGCACTGGCGCTGAACCTCGCGATGCAGGTCGCGTCGTACGCGTCGAAGGTTCCTGCGGCGAAGGGACACAAGGCGCCGGAGCTCGACCTGCCTTGGTCGGCAGAGCAGATGGCGAAGGGCGTCAGCGACAGCGCGGTCTGTCAGGGCTGATCGCGCGGCATCCGTCACCTTCTGTCACGCAGCCAGCGCATCCCCGTAGGCTTGGGGCATGCCCATCACTCCCGACACCAAAGACTGGACCTGGGTGCTCGAGCGCGCCTGCCCCGAGTGCGGATTCGACGCGACAGCCGTGCACATCGGCGACGTCGGCGGATTCGTCCGCAGCAACGCCGGCATCTGGGCTGAGGTTCTCGAGCGCGAGGACGTACGTCAACGCCCGGACGACAGCACGTGGTCTCCGCTCGAATACGCCTGCCACGTGCGCGATGTGCACGGACTCTTCGCCCAGCGGCTCGTGCTCACGATGACGCAGGACGGCCCGACGTTCCCCGACTGGAATCAAGACGAGGCCGCCGTCGAGGGTCGCTACGGCGAGCAGGACCCGCGACAGGTGTCGCGTGACCTGACGGATGCCGCCTTCGCCACGGCCGAGGCATTCGACGCCGTTCCGGACGAGGCGGCCGACCGCATCGGATACCGCGGAGACGGTGCCGAGTTCACGATCGAGAGCCTCGGGCGCTATTACGTTCACGACATCGTTCATCACGCGTGGGACGTCACGCACGCACAGGACTGATGCCACTCGGGGTGCGACAAGGCGGCTGTGCTCGGCCTCGCCGCGGCATCCGCTCAGTGGGCAGTGTGCATAGCGTCAGCCGAGAGGGTCGAGTGATTCTGTGCAGCATGCGCAGCTTTCGCTGACCGTATTGCACAGCGTTTTTCTCGCAAGTAGTGTGGCGCACCGTGATGCCCTCCGGGGCCCGACCGCACTCGAGCAAGGACGCTATGACGATGCCCATCTCCGCCCGCCACGGCCTCGACGCCGTTCCCGCGTATCGACAGGGGCGCTCTGCCCCGGCCGGTGCCTCGAAGCTCTCCTCGAATGAGTCTCCTCACGCGCCGCTGCCGTCGGTGATGCGCGCGGTCGAGGGCGCCATCGGGTCGATGAACCGCTACCCGAACATGGCCGCGACTGAGCTGATCGCCACGCTCGCCGAGCGTCACGATGTCGCTCCCGAGACCGTCACCGTCGGAGCGGGCTCCGTCGAGCTTGCGGCGCAGCTGATCCACGCGGTCGCCGGGTTCGGGGACGAGGTCGTGTTCGCGTGGCGCTCATTCGAGGCATACCCCTCGCTCGTGCGGGTGGCCGGGGCCACACCGGTGCAGATTCCCCTGGACGCCGACTTCGGCCACGACCTCGACGCGATGCTGGCGGCGATCACGCCGCGCACTCGCCTGGTGTTCGTGTGCAACCCCAACAACCCGACGGGCACGGTCGTCGACCCAGCCGCGCTGGAGCGCTTCGTCGATGCGGTGCCGCGCGATGTGCTCGTCGTCATCGATGAGGCGTACGTGCACTTCGACCGGTCACAGAGCCGCGGCATCGGCCTCGAGCTGCGTCGCCGCTTTTCGCACGTCGCGGTGCTTCGGACCTTCTCGAAGGCATACGGGCTCGCCGGGCTGCGCGTCGGCTACGCCATCTCGCCCGTCGAGATCGCGGAGTACCAGCGCAAGGTGGCGGTGCCCTTCGGAGTCACTGATCTCGCCCAGGTCGCCGCGTGCGCCTCGCTCGCCGCGGAAGACGAGCTCGCGGAGAGGATCGATGAGGTGGTGCGGCAGCGTGATCGCATGAGCGTCGCCCTGACGGCATCCGGCTGGTCACCCGTGGCATCGCAGGCGAACTTCGTCTGGGTGCCCGCGGGAGAGCGCACGGATGAGCTGAACGATCTGCTGTTCGACGGAGGCGTCGTCGCGCGGGCCTTCCCCGGTGAGGGCATCCGCATCTCCTCGGGCTCGACGGAGGACGTCGATCGGGTCATCGCCGCGCTCGCCGCCCGACGTGGACGCGATGCCGATCTGCGAGTGGAGGCCCTCGCATGAGCGAAGTGCCTACGATCACGACCACGACCAAGGGGCTGCACCCGGGGCTGAGCCGCCGTCAGATCTCCATGATGGGGCTCGGAAGCGCCATCGGTGCTGGACTCTTCGTCGGTTCGGGGCAGGCGATCAGCATCGCCGGGCCCGCCGTTCTTCTCTCGTACGTCATCGCGGGTGCGATCGTGCTGCTCGTCATGGCGATGCTCGCCGAGATGGTCGCCGCGAACCCCAGCTCGGGCGCGTTCAGCTCGTACGCCCAGAAGGCGATGGGGCGAAGCGTCGGCAGCGCGATCGGGTGGCTGTACTGGATTCAGCTTGTCGTCGTTGTCGCCGCGGAAGCCACGGGTGCCGCCGCGATCATCGCCGGGTGGGTGCCCGTGATTCCGCAGTGGGCGTGGGTGCTGCTGTTCATGGCGACGTTCACCGTGATCAACCTGCTCGGCGTACGCAACTACGGCGCGATGGAGTTCTGGTTCGCGGCGATCAAGGTGTTCGCGATCATCGCCTTCCTCGTGGTCGGGGTGTGCGCCATCGTCGGGCTGATCCCCGGCGTGCCGGCATCTGGTCTCACCAACCTTGTGTCGCTCGGCGGTTTTGCCCCGAACGGCCTCGGCGGCGTCGCCGCCGCCCTGCTGATCGTGATCTTCGCGTTCGGCGGGACAGAGCTCGTCGCGATCGCCGCGGCCGAGTCGGACAACCCCTCGCGGAACATCAAGAAGATCGTGCGCGAGATCGTCGTGCGCATCCTCGTGTTCTACATGGGCTCGGTATTCGTCATCGTCACGGTGCTGCCATGGAACTCGGACGAGGTCAAGGTCGGCCCGTTCGCTGCCGTACTCGCGACGCTGCAGGTGCCGGGCGTCGACCTCGTCATGTCGCTCATCGTCGTGATTGCACTGCTGTCGGCGATGAACGCGAACCTGTACGGCGCGTCGCGCATGATGTATTCCCTGTCGGAGCGGGGCCTCGCACCTCAGAAGATCACCTACACGAGCGGCCAGGGTGTTCCTGTGCCGGCGGTCGTGCTGTCGGTGCTGTTCGGTTTCGTGACGGTCGGTCTCAACTGGGCGTGGCCCGATGTGGTTCTTCCCGCGTTACTGAACGTCGTGGGTTCCACGCTGCTCATGATCTGGACGGCCACCGCGATCGCGCAGATCATCCTGCGCCGGCGGGCAGACCGAGCGGATGCCGCGATGCCGATGCGCATGTGGGGTTTCCCATGGCTGTCATACCTGTGTCTTGCCCTGCTCGCCGTGGTCTTCGTGCTCGCGATGACGGATGCCGCGGTGCGACTGCAGCTGCTGCTGACGCTCGGCCTCACGCTTGCGCTCGGTGTCGCCGCGCGACTCACGAGGGGGCGGTTCGGTCCCGGCGTCGTGAGAGAGTGAACGCATGCGCATCGACCGCCTGGACGCCCGGCTCATCCGCCTGCTGACCGAGAACCCGCAGCTGCCGATCCTCGAGTGTGCCCGGCGGCTCGGGGTGGCGCGCGGAACCGCGACCAGCCGGCTCGCACGCCTCCACGAGGGCGGTGTCATCGATGCGATCGTTCCGGCTCTGTCGCCGAGCGGCTTCGGGTACGACCTCACGGCGTTCTGCCTCGTCGAGATCGACCAGAAGATCGGCCACGCCGATGTCGCGACGGCGCTTGCCGACGCGGTTCCGGAGATCGTCGACATGTACACCGTGACGGGCGCGAGCGACATGCAGCTGCGCGTCGTGGCACGTGATGCGTCGGAGCTTCAGGACGTCATCGACCGGGTCGCCAAGGTCCCGGGCGTTGCCCGCGCGGCATCCTCGATCGCTTTGCGAACCCACCTGTCGGGGCGTGTCCTTCCGCTCGTCGACCACGTGGCCGAGCTGAACGACCCCGAGCAGGGGGAGAGGGATGCCGCGTCAGCCGACGCCGCCGCGGAATAAGTGCCTCAGCTTTTCGCGACGGTCAGGAGGAAGACCGAGTCCTCGTGGGCGACGACGTTGTGCACAGCGTCGGGAACGATGATGAGGTCGCCGTCCCAGCCGGACCACGACGCGTCGCTCGTCGACAGCTCGATGCGGCCGTGGATGACGTGAACGGTCGCGTCACCGGGGCTCTCGTGGTCGCCCATCTGAACGCCTTTGCGGAGGGCGACGAGCGTCTGCCGCAGGGTGTGTTCTCGGCCGCCGAAGACCGTCTTCGCGCTGCGTCCGCTGTCGCTGGTGACAGCGTGCTCGAGCTCGTGGCGGGCAAGGGCCGTGAGAGATGTCTTCTGCACGTCGACCTCCTCGTAGAGAACCGTGACACTTCCAGTGTGCCTCACGGTCTCCGCGGTGGCGAGGCGTGCTGGGAGCCTCAGTCGAGGCTCCCGAAGCACAGGAGCGGCGATGCCGCTCGCACGGATTCCCTCACCGCCTTCATTAGATACCAGCCGGTCGGATTTGGCAAGATGGTGATGTGAGTTCCATGACAATGCGCAGGCGAGTCTCGTGGTGAGGCAGGAGCGGGCCCGTGTGACGCGCGAGCGGATCATCGAGGCTGCCTCGGAGCTGATCACGCGCAACGGCTACGCGAAGACGAGCCTCGATGCGATCGCCGCGCACATGGGGAAGAGCAAGGGGGCGCTGTACTTCCACTTCGACTCGAAGGAGGATCTCGCACGCGCCGTCGTCGACGAGCAGCATGCGCGTGCCATGGCCGCGGCAACCAGGGTGCTCGACGGCGGCGGAGACCCACTGCGGATGATCGCCCAACTCTGTCGAACGTTCTCGGAGATGCTGCTGGACGACCCGGTGACGCAGGCGGGCATTCTCCTCACGACCGACACGATCTCGCTCACCTTTCCCGAGCGTGAACCGTACCAGGACTGGATGGACGTCGTGACCCGACTGCTCGCCGAAGGGCAGGCGTCAGGGCGCCTCGTCGACGACTTCGAGCCCGGCCGCGTCGCCTGGTACATCTGTGCGTCGTTCACCGGCGTGCAACTGGTCTCGGCGACGCTCACGGACCGCGCTGATCAGCACGACCGAGTGGCGGAGATGTGGCGCATCATGGTTCCGTCTCTGGTCGCGCCGGACGACGTCGCCGACGCGCGCGCCGCGGTCGCCGAGGTCACCCGCGGCGCCGGACCCGAGTGAGTGTGTGGGATGCTTAAGGCGGCGCTCCGGCGTCACGGCGGTGGGGCCCGCCGTCACCAACCGCAGCACTACTGCTGCCAACGGTCCCTATCTCGGAGTCACGTCGTACCCGGATAGGAGATGAGCATGCCCAGACCGTCCACGTTCACACTGTCGTCCATTGGGCTGGTACTGATCGGCGGTACGCTCGGCACCGCGGCCCGCCAGGCGCTGACGATGCTGCTGCCGGATGTCGGCCCGGTCGCGGTCGGTGTGGTGTTCGCGAACATCGTCGGGGCGTTCGGCCTCGGGCTGCTGCTCGAGGCGCTTCTGCACTCGCGCGTGAGCGACGACAGGCGGCGACGCCTCCGCCTGCTGCTCGGCACGGGCTTCGCGGGTGGATTCACGACCTACAGCGCGCTCGCCGTCGAGACGCTCCAGGTGCTTGAGGCGCAGGTTGGTCTCGGCATACTCTACGGTCTCGGCATGGTGACCGTCGGCGGGCTCGCCACGGTGGCCGGCATCGCGCTCGGCGCACGTCGCCGCACGATGAGAGGTGTGGATGCCGCATGACAGCGCTCGTGTTCATCCTCACGTGTCTCGCCGGCGGAGTCGGCGCGGCCTGCCGCTACCTGCTCGACAGCGCCATCATGCGACGTGCCCATCTCACGTACCCCGTCGGCACGACGGTGATCAACGTGACTGGTGCCCTTGTGCTCGGCTTTGTGACAGCGCTGGCGTCCGACAGCATCCTCACCCCCGACCTCGCTGTCGTGATCGGCGGCGGGCTGCTCGGCGGGTACACGACGTTCAGCACTGCGAGCGTCGAGACGGTGCGGCTGATTGAAAATCGGCGCTGGCTCGCGGGCATCGCAAACGGTGTCGGGATGCTCGTGCTCGCTGTTGCCGCAGCGGCACTCGGTGTCTGGTTCGGCAGTCTCGTGTGACGATAGAGAAGCGTCCGCGAGCGAAGGATCGCTCGTGGGGCGCGACAGAGAACATGGCCGACTGAGGGGAAGACGACTGTGCGATTTCGGGGTGCGGTGGCGGTTGCGGCCGTGGCGATGCTGGCTCTTTCGGGATGCACCGCAGGAGACGAAACGCCTCAAGGTGGCACTAGAGAGCAGAAGGATGCCGCGGCACCGAGCTACTTCGATGTCGTGACCACGAGCGATGGCTCGATGCTCATGGGCAACCACGGCCTGCAGGCATTTCTTGCGGCGAACGTCGGCGAGACGATCGATCTGAACGTGCTCGTGTACCGCGGACACGAGTCCGCGCAGACGGGTATCGTCAACCCCGGCACGGGGTACGGTGCGGCCAAGGGGACGACGGCGCTGACTCTGCCCGATGACGAACTCGGTGACACCCCGTACTTCACGATCGTCGCGGACTCCGTGGTCTTGCCGGTCGAGCCCGAGTCGCAGTCTGGCGACGCGTTCGTTCCCCTGCGCGGCACCGTCTCCGTCAGTGAGACGAGCGGCGACCTCGGCGCTGCGCTTGAGCTGACGCTCGAGAAGAAGCCCGAGACACCGAAGACGACCGACGAGAAGCTCTGCAACGCCGACGACACCGAGCAGAAGCTCACCGAGTCGGCGCAGTCTCTCGCAAGCGACATCACCGGGTATGACCCGACGCGGGCGCAGTGGCATGAGTCGCCGCGGCTGTGGTGGGCGGTGAAGTCCAGCGCGAAGACGCTCATTGACTCGAACGGAGAGGCCATGGGCGATGCCATGTCTGTGGCGTGCGAGGAGTACTGGGGCTGACAGGCCTCGACATCGGTCCTGTGATGTGACAGATTCTCGGAGTATGGCACTGCGAATCTCACATACGTCCATCGACTCTCACGATGCCTATGCGCAGTCGCTGTGGTGGGGTGAGGTCCTCGGCTATGCGGAGGATCCGAACGACCCGAACGCTGCCGATCACGATGAATGCATGATCATCTCGCCGGACGGATCGTCGCGTGTGCTCTTCATCACTGTGCCCGAGGAGAAGAGCGTGAAGAACCGCATCCACTTCGACCTGCGGCCGACCGACGTGAGTCGGGAGGAGGAGGTCGAGCGGGTTGTCAGCCTGGGGGCGACGCGCATCGCGGATTTCGTGCGTCCCGACGGCACGGGGTGGGTCGTGCTCGCAGACCCCGAGGGCAACGAGTTCTGCATTCTGACGGGGCAGCCGCAGCTCGACGCCCTCGGCCTCTGACCGATCTTCGAGAATGGACGTATGGCCGCATCACTGGTTCTCGTCTCTGACACTCATCTTCCCAAGCGCGCCAAGCAGATACCGGCGCCTGTATGGGAGGCGGTGGAAGCGGCGGATGTTGTCTTTCACGCGGGTGACTGGGTGGACGAGGCGACGCTCGACGCCTTCGAAGCACGATCGAAGAGACTCATCGCTGTGTATGGAAACAACGATGGACCGGAACTGCGGGCGCGGATACCGGAGATTGCCAGGGCAGAGATTGACGGCATCCGTTTTGCCATGATTCACGAGACAGGGGCGAAGCAGGGACGCGAGAAGCGTATGGATGCACAGTTCGACGATTGCGACGTTGTCGTTTTCGGCCACAGTCACATCCCCTGGGACTCGGTGACGCCGAAGGGAATGCGGCTACTCAACCCTGGATCGCCCACTGACCGGCGGCGTCAGCCTGTCTGCACATTCATGACCGCTGTCGCGGACGCGGGATCACTTCGGAACGTCGAGCTCATCCCCGTCGAGCGCTGAATATCGACGGCGACCGATTGCCGTCGCTGCGTAGGCATGTCAGCTCAGCGCGGGTCGTTCTCAGCATCGAAGTGATCTCTCGACGCGGCAACCTCATCCATATGAGCAGAGGTCCAATCGAACAGCGCGTCGATCAAATCCTGAAGTGTGTGGCCGAGCGGTGAGATCTCGTATCTGATCGCGAGGGGACGTGTGTTCACCACGTCTCGACGGATCATGCCGTTGCGTTCCAGCCGGCGCAGAGACGCGGTGAGAGATTTCTGCGAGACCGCAGGGATCTCGCGGCGCAGCTCGTTGAAACGTCTCGGACTCTCGCAGAGCTTATCGAGCACCAGCAGAGACCATTTGTCGAGAATCTGGTCGAGAAGCTCCCGGTGCTCGTCTGCGATCTGGCTGTGGACGGTATCGGTCATGACACCTAGTCTCGTTGAAGTTCCCTTTTTGCACTAGGTATACATGAGCTACCTACTCATTGTCATACTGCGAAGGTGAATACTCATGACCGTTGAACTCGTCACCCCGGCGGGGATGTTTCAGCCCGTTCCTTACCACCACGTCTCTGTCGCGACAGGCAGTCGCATGGTGAGCGTCGCTGGTCAGATCGCTCGGGACGAGCACGCCAACAAGCTCGCGCCGAATGATCTGGCTGGCCAGCTCGCCCATGCTCTCCGGAACACCGCGCGGGGATTGGAGGGGGTCGGCGCGAGCTTCAGAGACGTCGTGAGACTCCGCTTCTACGTTGTTCGGTGGAAGCCTGAGCTCTATCCCGAGTTCATCGCCGGCTTGGAGAGCGTCGTCGACGAGCTCGGCATTCCACAGCCGTTGCCGCCACTGTCGGCCATCGGAGTGAGCTACCTCTTCGAGCCGGACGTGCTCGTCGAGGTGGAGGCCGACGCGGTCATCGATTGACCCGCTGAGGAGATCTCTCCTAAAGCGCTCGAATCACGCGCTTTGTGTTGCTGTCAGAACGGGTTCTCGTTGTCTGAGGACCTGTTCTGGCTGCGTGCATCTGCCGCGAGACGCTCGATGTGACGCGCGATCCGGGCTGCCCGCACCGCCGCATTGGGGGAAGTGACGATCTGCATCAGGATTGGGTACCTCGACGTGCTGTTCAACGACGAAAACTTCTTTGCGGCATCCGCTGCAGAGTGCTTCATCGAGAGCTTCTGCGTATGTCAAAGAAGTCGGAACGGTCGTTCCGTTCTTCGCAATCGTCAGCCACACACCGTCGTTGCTCTCTTCGTTTTGGTCGAGCCACTGTCGCCAGGCGTGCGCGTCTGCAACGGTAAGAAACTCAGGGCTGTGAGGCTGAGGCATTGTGATCGATTTCCGGAGGAGGCTGAGGGGCAGCTGCCACGATACGTGCGGCAAAGCGTGGGACGGCGTCGATGAACGGGGCGGGGCCGACGACGGTGAAAGGGACATCAAAGCGAAGGGCCCAGGCGAGCAGACCCGCCCACGACCACGATCCCACGCGCACGCGTGTGCAGTCGTCGGACACGTATTCCATTTCCCCGTCATCGATCCAGGGTTCGATTTCCGCCATGGGGAGCGGGAGGAGGAACTCGCCGAAGCACGGCCATGCGTCCGCACCATCTGACCCCTTCATGCGAGCGGCCAAGAATGAACGTGCATTAACAGTCGGGAGCTGTCGCGGTGCAAAAGGTGTGCCGCCTGGCGCTTTCGGGCTCATTTTGTCCAGCCGGTAGATGGCCCATGCGGCGCTATGTGTGTTCCACGCAATCAGGTACCAGGGACCTTTTCGTTTCACGATCGCGTGTGGTTCGACGTGCCTCGGCGGTCCTGCGCTCTCTGCGCCATAGTCGAAGCGAAGTGTGCATCGGTCGCGAACTGCGGCGCTGACGGTCTCGAGAACCGTGACATCTGTGACGTGGCCCGCGTGGGTGTCGGCGAACTGAACGCGATCCATTCTGTGACGCAGGTGGGACGGCAGTACCTGTCGCACGGTGAGGAGCGCACGCGAGGCCGCATCCTCGAGGTCGATTCCGGTGGAGGACGCACTTTGCAGCGCCCCCGCGATCGCGAGAGCCTGTTCGTCGTCGAAGAGCAATGGCGGCAGCTCCGATCCGGCAGTCAGACGATAGCCGCCGTCCGGTCCTTTCACGGCAACGATCGCATATCCGAGCTCACGCAGGCGATTGATGTCGCGACGCACCGTTCGTTCCGTCACCCCGAGACGTTCGGCCAGCATCTTTCCGGATCGCTCGCGCCCAGACTGCAAAAGAGACAGCAGCGTAAGTAAACGCGAGGATGCTTCGGACATGTTTCAAGTATCTCGAAGGTAGAGGACGCGTCGTGTCCTGTACCCAGAGCATCCTCGTGTCTACGGCGAATCGCCGCATCACTGCTGACTCGAAGGATGAAACATGAGCATCATGACCACCACCCACATCAACTTCCACGGCACTGCCCGCCCCGCGCTGGAGTTTTACCAGAGCATCTTCGGCGGCAACCTCACTGTGGCCACCTATGAAGACTTCGGGATGCCTCACGGCGCTCCTGACGCTGACAAGCTGGTTTTCGGGCTCCTCGAGTCCGAAAATGAGTTTCGGCTGATGGCCTACGACGTACCGGGTCAGGATGCCGCAGGCGCTAGCGCACTGGCAGGTGCAACCCGTCGAGAAAACGGAGTCACCGTCACAGACCGGAGCTTCTTCCAGTCTCTTCGGGGTTCGACGCTCGATGAGATTTCACGGCTATGGGACGGCCTCGCCGACGCCGCCGAGATCATCGATCCACTCGCGGCGTCAGAGTGGAGCCCCGGGTTCGGAATGCTGATGGACCGCTTCGGAGTGACGTGGGTCGTCGACGTCCAGGCGAGGCGAGACCGTTAGTCCCTCCGCCAGATCTGTCGGCCTGACAGAACGTGTGGTGTCTTGCGACATTGAGAGAAGCACGCAGCAAGGCACCACATGGAGGGGATGACGGGAATCGAACCCGCGCTGTCAGCTTGGGAAGCTGAAGTTCTACCATTGAACTACATCCCCACTGTGCCGAGGCACGCTGCAATACTAGCAACTCTCGGGCGGCTACACTGACAACGTGCTTCTCTCAGACCGCGACATCAAAGCAGAGTTGGCGGCATCACGCATCGGACTCGAACCGTACGATGTCGACATGGTGCAGCCTTCCAGCGTGGACGTGCGCCTGGATCGCTTCTTCCGACTCTTCGACAACCACAAGTACCCCTACATCGATCCGTCGCAGGATCAGCCGGAGCTCACCCGTCTCATCGAGGTGGAACCCGACGAACCGTTCGTGCTGCACCCCGGCGAGTTTGTGCTCGGGTCGACGTTCGAGCAGGTCAGCCTGCCCGACGACGTAGCGGCACGGCTCGAGGGGAAGAGCTCGCTCGGGCGCCTCGGCCTGCTGACGCACTCGACGGCGGGCTTCATCGACCCCGGCTTCTCTGGGCACGTGACTCTGGAGCTGAGCAACGTCGCTACGTTGCCGATCAAGCTCTGGCCGGGCATGAAGATCGGACAGCTCTGCTTCTTCCGCCTCACGTCGCCGACGGAGCGTCCGTACGGCTCTGCGGAATACAGCTCGCGCTACCAGGGGCAGCGTGGGCCGACGGCATCCCGGTCGTTCTTCAACTTCCATCGCACAGATGTGAGCACCACCGACGCAGGAAAGCTCGGAGGCTAGTTCTTTCTGAGCCAGTTGGCATCAGGCGTTTGGCTGGGGCGATGTGATCAGGACACCGCGTCGATGCGAACGACGACGACCTGGGTTCCGAACTCCGCGCGTTCAAAAGGCCCGACGAAGAGAAAGAGCCCTGGAGGACCGACAGAGGCAACGACACTCCCCACGGGAAGACCGAGAATCTCCGTTCCGACTCCCGACCCAAGCTCCGGCATCGTAGCTGTGGTCGTCTCCGTGGGGAAGGTGAGGGTTTGGTCGTCATCGTAGAGCCATTCGGATACGACGTAACTGAATGTGACAGTGCTGTCAGGGCCGACGACGTCTGCACTGCTGCCTTTTGACACCACCTTGCCGTCGAAATCGTCCGGCGGGGGCTGCGCGCCAGGGAACTCGAGTGTCACGTCGTCCCCGTCAACGGTCACGCCGAGCACATCGATGAATGGCGGGAGCGCCGGGTCAGTGCTGTCTGAGCCCGGTGGCTCTGAGGAATCTGCGGCGGGAGATGCGGGGGCGGCCGTCTCTTGGGCCACCGGCTGCTCTGCCGCATTGAGGGCGAGAGGGATGCCGATGGCGGCGACGAGCGCCACCGCGGCGACGACTCCGGCGGTGATCAGTGCTGCCGTGCGTCGAGACAGTCGGGAGCGCGGCTGTGCGGCATCCGTCGGATTGCTCGTCGGAGCAGCGCTCGAGTTTTGTGAGGCGGTCTGCGCAGGGACGGCAGACGGATCGGGGGCGGGAAGATCGGTTCGTCGACGGGTCGCCGTGCTCGCCGCGGCATCCTCGTCTCTCGTCGTCTCAATCGGGGTGACTGCGAGACCGAGCTCCTGCTGAATCTGCTGCAGCCTCGTAGCGAAAGCGAGAGCGCTCTGAAAGCGTTCGGCTGAGTCATGTGCGAGGCCGATCATCAGTGCGTCTCGGAGTGGTTTCGGCGCTGCATCTGGGCTGAGGGGAGTGACCGAACCCGCCTGGATGCGAGCCATCAGCTGTGCTCCGCGGTTGCCGCCCTCGGGGCGTTCGAATGGACTTCGGCCGGCCAGGAGCGTGAACAGAGTGGCGGCAAGCGAGAAGATATCGCTGCGCTCATCGACGCGGGGACTATCATCGAAAGCTTCCGGAGCGGACCAGGGAATGCTCATTCCCAGCGATTCGGGCGTCATCTCGACCGGCGTGCTCGTCGCATATGCCTTCTCGCGCATGCGCGTCGCCTCGGGGAACTCATCGAGGATCGCGGAGATGCCGAAATCGGTGAGGAGGGCAGCTCCGTAGTCATTGACGAGGATGTTCGCGGGCTTCACGTCGCGATGCACGATGCCGGCACGATGCGCGGTTTCAAGAGCGGCGGCCATACGGATGCCGATGTCGAGCACGACCTCTGAGGAGAGCGGCTCGTGGCGGAATCGCGCACCGAGACTGCCTCCCGGACAGTACTCCATGACCAGATACGGCTGCCCGTCGGCATCCACGCCTGCAGCATAGACGGTGCCGATCGACGGGTGCGTGGAGACGCGGGCCATGAGGTTGGCCTCGGCCGTGAACTGTCGCCGCAGCTGATCGCTCAGCGATTCGCTGCTGAGCACCTTGATGGCGACGAGACGGTCGGGCAGCGACTGCTGATACAGGTACACCGTCGAGAACCCGCCGCGGCCGAGGAGCTTGATGTACCTGAAACCGTCGATCTCCGGAGCATCCATGCACACGATCCTATGCCCGCTGACGCCTCTGGGGGCGGTGCGACGATCAGGTCAGTGCGATGATTCGAATGACCACGATCTGCGTGCGCATGGTGGCATCGCCCATCGGCGAGTTCTCAGCGAAGAAGCCAGCAGGCGCCGCAGCGAGCACTGAGGTGCCGACGGGCATCCCCACCATGTCGATTCCGATGAACTCTTCGAGCTCATCGCCCGAGACCGTGACCGTGTCGCTGTAGTTGACGTTGTCGGGCGGGTTCATGTGGACTTCCCACCCGTAGTCCCAGAATGTGTCGGCGTACCCGAAGGTCACGTCGCTGTTCGCGCTGATCTTCGTGTTGCTCTTGCCCTTGGCGAGGACTTTCGATTCGAGCTTGTGAGGTGGTGCCAGGTCGTCGGGAATGAAGATGTCCCAGCCACGGTCGGTCTTCGTCAGGTCGAGCTCGTCGATAACAAGAGGCTCCGTCGCGGTCGGAGTCGGGGTCGGGGCAATGTTGCTGGCGATGACTTGCGTCGCCCAGGGGATGCCCAAACCGAGCGCAAGCGCGACCACAACCGCACCTGCTGCAATCGATGTGATCAGCCAGACCCGGCGCTTCTTAGTGGGAGGCTGCTGCTGAAGGGACAGCTGGTTTGGGGTGACCGTCGGGACGAGCGACTGGGGAAGAGGAGTGGAAAACGTTCCGATGGTAGTCGCGGTCGTTGCGGCATCCGGTGTTCTCGGAACCTCGATTCGGGTCGTGGGCAGACCCAGCTCGTGCTCGACGGCATTCAGACGCTCGGCGAATGCGAGAGCAGTGGGGTATCTGTGCGACGGGTCATGGTTGAGCCCGATCATGAGCGCCTCGACCACTGAGGGCGGCACACCGGTGCGCTGCATCGGCGTGATCTGACCGGACTGCACGCGTGCGATCAGATGTGCGGCGCGGTTGGTGCCATCGGGAATCTCGCAGGGGCTCCGCCCCTCGAGGAGCGAGAAGAGCGTCGCCGCGAGCGAATAGACGTCGCTGCGCACATCGACGAGGGTCTCCTCGTCGAACGACTCGGGAGCGGCCCAGGGGATGCTCATACCGAGGTCGCTCGCGTTGCTGTCGATCGTCGATTGGGTGCCGTATGCCTGTTCGCGCATACGAGTCGCCTCGGGGAAGCCGTCGGCGATCGCGGAGATGCCGAAGTCGGTCAGGACAGCGGAACCGTAGTCGTTGATGAGAACGTTCGCTGGCTTCACGTCGCGGTGCACGACACCGGACCGGTGCGCCGTCTCGAGCGCGGAGGCCAGGCGGACGCCGATATGCAGCACGTCCGCGACGTCGAGTGGAGCGTGGCGGAACTGCGCCCCGAGGCTGCCTCCGGCGCAGTACTCCATGACCAGGTACGGCTGGCCATCGGCATCCACACCTGCCGCGTAGATCGTGCCGATCGCCGGATGCGTGGAGACCCGCGCCATGAGGTTCGCCTCGGCTGTGAACTGGCGGCGCAGAGCATCGCTCAGTGCTTCAGTGCGCAGAACCTTGATGGCGACGAACCGGTTCGGGAGCTGCTGATGGTAGAGGTAGACGTCGGAAAAACCGCCCCGACCGAGCAGCTTCACATAGCTGTAGCCTTCGATCTGCGGTGCCGCACCCATACCTGAGATCATAAAGGAGTGTCGGAAGCGATCAGGCGCGCATCTTCGCGAACAGCTCCGGTGCGCGTCGTTCGTACACGCGTCCCCCGGCGATGATTCCCACCGCGAGGGCAGCGATTCCGAGAACGATTCCGACGGCGAGTCCGAGCCAGCCCGCCCACTCAGCTCCATTCACGATGTAGATGATGCCGAGCGCGATCGCCGGTACCGAGACCGCAGTGGCCGTGCCGAGCGTGATCACCATGGACACCATCGATGGCAGTCCGGAGCCGGGCGACGACTTGAACGGGTTGTCGCCGGGACCAGGAACGGGAAAGACGAAGAGCGCGCTCACGACGCTCGCCGCCCCGAAGCCGGCCAGCGCGAGGCAGAGGGCGATGCCGAGCGTCGACGGAAGCGCACCGACGTCTCCGGTGATGGCGGTGACCACGCCGGCGATGACCAGCAGAAGCGGAACCGAGAAGAACGTGACCGCGAGAGCACGTCCTGCCCGATCGGACACGCCGCGCACACCCGTCGTGATGTGCAGCGCGAAAGCCGTGTGGTCCATCGCGATGTCGGCGTACAGAGTCATCGGCAGGAAGGCCGCCGCGAAGATGATCGCGAAGCTGCCCATCGATCCGCCGCTGCCGAGCGCGGTGTTGACGAGCATCAGGACGACGATGAGCGGTACCACGAGGAGCTGTCGCGCGTATCGTGGGTCGCGGATCCAGTAGGTGAGCGAACGTGCCATCACCGCACCGAGCGGTGAATCGGGAGTCCAGCGGAAGAACCCGAGCCCCGTGCGGGAGGCACGTGCTCCTTCAGACCGGATGGGGTTCGACAGGGTGGCATTCAGTCCGCTCCACCAGAGCGCCATGAGTACGCCGAGCGTGGCGAGTGCGATGAGGAACCGCGCCGCTGCCGGCATCCATGCACCCGCTGCGACGTCACCGGGAACGGCCCAGATCGCGCCGAGCGGAGTCCACGAGAGGATGCGGCCGATGCTCGGAAGCGCATCAGCTGCGGCCATCGCTCCGCTCGTCGCCCACAGGATGATCGGTCCGGTCATCATGAGCGGAATGAAGATGAGGACGCCCATGAGTTCGCGGTAGCGCCGGCCGGAGCTGAACCCGGATGAGAAGGTCGTGAGGGCGCGGGATGCAGCGACGCAGGTCAGCACTCCGACGACGGAGCACAGCACAGAGACAATGAGGGCGAGAGGATGCCGCCACCAGACGATCGCGGACAGCAGAACCGCGATTGAGGTGGCGATGCCGGGGATGCCGAGGACGCCGCTGATCGTCAATGCGGAGAACAACGTTCGTCGCGGCACCGGAAACGTGGAGAGCTTGGCCGGGTCAAGCGTCTGCTCGACCCCCGCGATCAGAAGCGGTCCGATCGCCCAGCCCGCGATCAGCGCAGAGCCGGCGATCACGATGACTGCGCGCGCCAGCTCCAGCGGGGCGACGCTGAGCCCGATGAAGCCGACCAGGGCGATGGCCAGCACGCCGAGCCCGTAGACGGCTCCGAACGCCGCCCCCACCATTTGCCAGACGCTTCGCTGGAGGGAGTTCCACATGGAGCGGAACCGTAGGGCTACGAGGACTGCAACCATGACGGCCCCTCTGCGTGGCGGCGTCCGCCGACGAGCTCCACGAAGCGGTCCTCCAGCGTCGAGCCGCCGCGAACCTCGTCCACAGTGCCGGCCGCGACGATTCGCCCTTGCGAGACGATCGCGACGTGGTCGCACATCCGCTGAACGAGATCCATCGAGTGGCTCGACACGATTACCGTGCCTCCACCGCGAACGTAGCCGGCGAGAATGTCGCGAATGTTCGCCGCCGACACAGGGTCGACGGACTCGAACGGTTCGTCGAGCACGAGCAGCCGGGGCGCGTGAACGAGAGCGCAGGCGAGCGCGACCTTCTTCGTCATACCCGCCGAGTAATCGACCACGAGGGTTCCGCCGGCGCCCGTCAGGTCGAGCATCTCCAGAAGGTCGCGCGTGCGCTCGATGGCGCTGTTGCGGTCGAGCCCGCACAGCATCCCCGAATACGTCACGAGCTGTTCCCCCGTGAGCCTGTCGAAGAGAGCGACGCCGTCGGAGAGCACACCCACCAGCCGCTTCGCCTCGGTCAGGTTGCTCCACACGTCGACGCCGAGGATGCTGATCGCTCCGGCATCCGGTCGCAGCAACCCCGTCGCCATCGACAGCGTTGTGGTCTTGCCCGCACCGTTCGGACCGACCAGCCCATAGAAGGACCCAGTCGGCACGTCGAGGTCGATACCGCCGACCGCGACCTTGGCGCCGAAGCTCTTGCTCAGACCTCTGATCGATAGAGCAGGTGTGGATGCCACTGCGCCAGGCGCTGCTGAAGACTCCATGGAACCCCTTTCACGTTGCCTGCCCACTTTAGGCACCCGTGCGGGATTCGCGCGTCATCCGCGAGACGGATTTACGAGCGGTCGCGGGGCTCCAGCCTTCCCTTCGGCGAGGTATGCGAGACGCCGCAGCGACTCGGTGTTGCGGAGCGTGTTCGCGCCGTTGCGGATTACCGACGGCATCCACCGTGCTGGCCCTTCAGCGGCGACCTCGTCCATGCGCACGATGCAGTGCTCGCCCACGGGCTTCGCCTCGATCGTGACCTGGGCTTCCCCGAGCTGCCAGCCCCGTGCGCGGATCACCGCTCGGTGTGGAGCATCCCATTCGACGATCGATGTGGAGTCGTTGATGATGAGCGGCCACGTGCCGAACGAGTGGTAGATCTTTGCGCCCTCTTCCGGCCACGCGGCGTCGACGTCGCGGATCCGCGAGGCTCCGACGACCCATCCGACGTAGAGCCACCCGTCGGCGAGCACGTCGAAGACATCCTCAGGGGCGGCGTGGACGAAGCGCTGAGTGACGGCCATGGTTCCCTCACTTCCTGGAGCTGTCGGGCGTGAGGTCCGGCAGCGTGGTGATTCCGAACTCGTTGCGCAGCGCCGAGAGCGCTGCACGCCAGCCGCCGATGCCGTGGACTCCGGGACCGGGAGGCGTGGATGCCGAGCAGATGTAAAGCCCGGTCACGGGAGTGCGCCACGGATCGGGAGACGGAACCGGCCGGGCGATGAGCTGACGCAGATTGACATCTCCCGCGGCGATATCGCCCCCGATGTAGTTCGGGTTGTAGTCGCCAAGGTCGGCCGCGGTCATCGAGTTGCTCTCGAGGATCACGTCGCGGAAACCGGGCGCGAAGCGCTCGATCTGACGGATGACGGTTTCCGTCTGGTCCACATCAGAGCCGCGGGGAACGTGCGCGTAGGCCCACAGCACATGCTTGCCGGCCGGTGCGCGCGTTGCGTCGAGCACGCTCGGCTGTGAGACGAGCACGTACGGGTGCTCAGCATGGATGCCGCGAGCGACGCGGTTCTCCGCGTGCGCGATCTCGCCCCGTGTTCCTCCCAGGTGCAGCGTCGGGGCGGCGCTCAGTCGCGGATTCGCCCACGGCACAGGGTCGGACAGGGCGAAGTCCACCTTGGCGGCCGCCTGACCGGGGCGGAAGCGGCTGAGTGCCTTCGCGTATGCGGGCGGCAGGCGGTTGCCCGCGAGCATCCTCACCTGTGCCGCGTTCGTGTCGAGAATGGTGGCGCGAGCCGGGGGCACGTCATCGAGGGTTTCGACCTCGTACCCGGTCACGATCTCCGCTCCATGCGCCATCGCATCGGTCGCCATCGCGTCGGCGATCACCTGGCTGCCGCCGATCGGAATCGGCCAGCCTCCCGCGTGCGCATAGAGAGCGAGCACGAGTCCGGCAGCGGTCGGTGCGATGTTCGGCAGCGGCCTGATCGAGTGTGCGAGAGCACCCGTCAGCAGCGCGGGCGCAGCCTCGGTGCGCCAGCGCAGGTTCCAGAGCGGACTGCCCTGCTCCAGGATGCGCAGCCCGAACTTAGTGAGGGTGATGGGATGCTTCGGAACACGCAGCATCGAGTGGGAGATGATGTCGGAGACTTCGTCCACGCTGTCTTTCAACGGAGCAAAGAGCTCATGCCACGCGTTTCCATCGAGCCCGAGGCCGTCTGCGGTGCGCTCGAGATCACGCCAGGCCAGTGCAGCCTGACCGCCGTCGAGCGGGTGCGCATATGACAGGTCGGGGGTCGCGAACTGGATGCGTTCGGGGAGCCGGAACCGGTGGAAGAACTCCGAAGCGTAGGCCATCGGGTGCACGGCTGAGCACACGTCGTGGTGGAAGCCAGGCAGCGTCAGCTCGCTGGTGCGCGCACCGCCTCCGATGGTGTCGTTCCGCTCGTAGACCCGCACCGACAGACCCGCTCGCGCGAGAGTGACCGCGGCGGCAAGTCCGTTCGGTCCCGTTCCCACGATGACCGCGTCGAGCATTCAGCACCTCCCACTCAGGTGTTCGCCACACGTACGCCCATCACGCTACAGCGCGACCACCTGAGCGAACAGGGGCTTGCGCTGTTCGTGGACAGTCGTCGTGAGACAGCGTCTGTGGACGACCGTGACCGGCGGCGGGGAATCCCGGTAGCCTGTCTGCGGACGTGAGGGCCGCTGCCCATCGCGTCTCCTCGCGCGAAGAGACCACGAAAGGTGCCCCGATGTCACACTGCCAGCTTGAGATTGCCGTTCAGGATCTGACGGGTGTCACCACGGCGATCGAGGGCGGGGCTGACCGCATCGAGCTCTGTCAGGCGCTCGAGGTCGGCGGGCTCACGCCGTCGGCAGGTCTCATTGCGAGAGCGGTCGAGGTGGCAGAGCGCCGGGATGGCTTCGTGAATGTGCTGGTGCGGCCTCGGGCGGGAGGCTTCGTCCATACGGCAGCCGAAGTCGACGTCATGGTGCGTGACATTCAGCTGGCCGCGGATGCCGGTGCGCACGGCGTCGTCATCGGAGCACTCACCGCAGACAACGACATCGATCGTGACGCGCTCGAACGGCTCACAGCAGCTGCGGACGGCCTCACTGTCACCTTCCACCGAGCGATCGACGTTCTCGACGACCCTGCCTCAGCGGTGTCCGCGCTCGCCGAACTGGGGGTGCACCGGGTGCTCACGTCGGGAGGGGCCGTCCGCAGCGGTGACGGTGTCGACGTTCTCGAGAGGATGGTTCGCGCATCCGGCGGCACCGTGGAGATCATGGCGGGCGGCGGAGTGAGCGTCGAGGTCATCCCCGCGCTGGTCGGCATCGGCGTCGACGCGGTGCACCTCTCCGCGAAGGCGCCTGGCGCGACTCGTGGTCTCGCTGGCCCGGGTGGGGGAGTGGATGCCGTCGTCGAGACGTCCCCGGAGATCGTCGCCGCTGCGCGTGCCGCAGTGGACTCAGCATCCATCGCCACTTCCGCCGTCGTCTGACAGCGCGGCACCACACTTCGCTGACGCGGAACCTCAGGCGATCGTGGACTGCTTGGCCTTCACCGGGAGCATCAGCAGCAGCCCGGCAAGCAGCACGAGCACGATACCGAGGATGCCGAAGCGAGTGTCGCCCGTCAGCCCGACGAACATCGTGAACAGGCCCGGCGCGAGGAAGCTGACTGCGCGACCGCTCGTCGCGTAGAGCCCGAAGATCTCACCCTCACGACCCGGAGGAGTGATGCGCGAGAGGAAGCTGCGGCTCGCTGACTGCACCGGGCCGACGAACAGGCAGAGGAACAGCCCGCAGATCCAGAAACCGATCTGAGCATCCCCGACGAAGAGCACGGCAGCGCCGAAGGCGACGAGTCCGATCAGCGACCCCATGATGATCTTCTTGGGGCCGATGCGGTCGTCGAGCCAGCCGCCGACGAACGTCCCGATCCCGGCGACGAGATTCGCAGCCACCGCGAAGTAGAGCACTTCAGAGCTCGAGAAGCCGAAGACCTGCGCGGCGATGATCGCGCCGAACGTGAAGACCCCGGCGAGACCGTCACGAAACACGGCGCTCGCCAGGAGGAACACGAGCACCTGAGGGCTGTTCTTCGCGAGGCGGCCGATCGTGCGGAAGAGCGACGCGTAGGTGGCGAAGAACGACGCACGGTTGCGACGCGTGATGCGCGGAATCTCGGGAACCTTCACCATGAGAGGAATGGCGAAGACCGCGAACCAGATCGCCGAGAACAGGATCGCGAGCCGGATGTTGAATCCGTCGTCGGTCGTCACACCGAGCACACCGGCCTGGCCCTCGACGCCGAAGCTCTGGATGAACAGCAGAAGCAACAGAGCGAGCAGCACGATTCCGCCTACGTACCCGAGGCCCCAGCCCATGCCGGAGACCTTGCCGACGTTGCCGCGGTTCGAGACCTGAACGAGCATGGCGTTGTAGTTGACGCTCGCGAATTCGAAGAACACGTTGCCCGCGGAGATCAGCACGATGCCGAGCACCAAGAAGGCCGGAGCCCCCTCGACGAAGAACATCGCGGCCATGGCGAGCACGACGAGAAGCGTGTTGACGCCGAGCCAGAACTTCCGTTTGCCCGAACCGTCTGAGCGCTGACCCATCACCGGGGCGAGAAGAGCGACCAGGATGCCGGCAATGAGCAGCCCCGTGCTGAGATGCGTGGCGTTCTCCGCCAGAGCGAGCTTGAGTGCGGGGTCGCTTGAGTCACCTGCGGCGGCATCCACGATGGCCGGATCGACGAAGAAGCTGCTCGCCAGATACGTGCTGAAGACGAAGGTCGTGACGACCGCGTTGAACGATGCGGAACCCCAGTCCCACAGCGCCCACGAGATCACACGGGAGCGAGGGATCTCCGCGTTGTCCGTCAGTCCCACAATCGGACCGGTCGTGCGGTTCTCACCCGTTGCCGGCGTGCGTCCCGACCGCTTCGCCTCTTTGCTCATGCTCTCAGCGTATCCGGCGGCCGTGCCGCTCGGGGGCGACGCGCGTCGCGGGGCATGCAGAACGCCCCGCACTCCCGAAGAAAGGGAGCACGGGGCGTCAGCGTCGTGCGTCAGCTATTCGCGGAGCGGGCGCCCTTCGGCATCCGTCTGGAACGACTCGGAGCGAGCGAGAACCATGATGCCCTCGATGATGCCCCAAAGCGCGCCGAAACCGAAGGTCACGAAGGTGACGATGATCTGCGCGATTCCGATGCCGATGTAGCCGAGGTAGAAGCGGTGCACACCCCAGCCGCCGAGGAAGATGCCGAGAAGTCCTGCCACGAGGCGGCTCTTCGCGTTCGGATCGTAAGCCTGACCGTAGCCGGGAGCCGGTGCGTAGCCGGGAGGTGGCGGCTGCTGACCATACGGCTGACCATAACCGGGAGGCGGTGGCTGCTGACCGTAGGGCTGCTGCGGCGGCTGGGGCGGCTGCTGCGCGTAGGCGGAGGTCGGCTGCTGTGCGTAGGCGCCTGACTGCTCCGGGAACCCGGGAGTCGGCTGACCGTACCCCGGCGCTGCCGGCGGCTGCTGCGGGTGCTCAGGGCCAGGCTGGGGTGGCGTCTGCGGTGCCTGCTGAGGCCCACCGGGCATCGGAGGACCCTGGGGCGGCTCGGGAGCCCCGGGAGGCGGCCCGACGGGCGCGCCCTGCGGTGCCTGCTGAGGTGCCGACTGCGGCTGCTCCTGCTGAGGCTGGTTCTGCGGCGCGGGCTGGGGCGCAGCCTCGGGAGCTGCCTGCGGTTGCGCCTGAGGCTGCGCCTGCTGCTGCGGCTGTGCCTGAGGGGCGTCGGCGGATGTCGATTCCTTGCCGTTCTCCGGCTCCTCCGGAGGAACCGGAGGCACGTTGTTATCGGTCATAATGTCAAACCCTATCCATAATGCGTATCGAGAACGAGGGGGAGTTGTACCCGTTGGCGGGCACTACAGCAGCTTTCTCTCCAGGGCCCATGCGGTGAGCTCATGGCGAGAAGACAGCTGAAGTTTGCGTAGAACACTCGAGACGTGTGTCTCGACGGTCTTGACGGAAATGTATAGGTCGGTGGCGACCTCCTTGTATGCATATCCACGGGCGATGAGGCGCATGACCTCCTGCTCGCGCTTCGAGAGTCTGTCGAGCTCGTGGTCGGCCTGGGCGGTCTCGCCGCTGATCGCGCCGAACGCGTCGAGCACGAAGCCGGCGAGCCGGGGCGAGAACACGGCGTCTCCCTCGGCAACTCGGCGCGCGGCCGACGAGACCTCGGCTCCGGATGAGCTCTTGGTGATGTAGCCGCGAGCTCCGGCGCGGATGACCCGCACGACGTCGTCTGCGGCATCCGACACACTCAACGCGAGAAAGAGCGTTTCCGGTGAGAGAGGTGCTGCGCGCACAACGACCTCGGCACCGCCGCCCCCGGAGCCTCCGGGCAGGTGAACGTCGAGAAGGACGACGCGGGGCTTCAGCTCTGCGACGCGCGTGACTGCTTCGTCGACCGTCGCCGCTTCGCCGACGACGTCGATGCCTGTGTCCAGATCAGCGCGAAGCCCGGACCGGAAGATCGAATGGTCATCGACGATCAGGGTGGTCAGGGGAGCAGTGTCGCTCATTGTGCGTCCTCCTTAGCCGGCGTTCTCTCGATCCGCAGCAGCACTTCGGTTCCGGTCCCGCCCGGGCCGCGTCTGATCTTCGCGGTTCCGCCGATGCGTCGCATCCTGCCGATGATCGACTCCTTGACGCCGAATCGTGCGTCGGGGATCGCCTCGACGTCGAAACCGGGGCCGCGGTCGGCGATGCTGATCTCAATCGCGGTCGGCGATGACTCGGCGTACACCGTCACCGTACCGCCTGCATGCTGAGCCGCGTTCAGCATTGCCTCGCGCGCGGCCGCGAGCAGAGGCTCGGGGGCTTCGGGAACGGCCGCGCCCGCCGTGATGACGTCGATGCGTGCGGAGAAGTCGTTTTCAAGTGCGGATGCCGCGCGGCGCAGCTCCGCCGACAGGTCGAGTGGGCCGCCGGTGTTCTCTGCGAACAGCCATTCGCGCAGCTCACGCTCCTGCGCGCGGGCGAGCCGGGACGCCTCCGAGCCGGGCTCCGCCTTCTGCTGGATGAGCGCGAGGGTCTGCAGAACCGAGTCATGCAGATGCGCGGCGACTTCCGCGCGTTCGACGTCGCGCGCGCGGGCAGCTCGTTCGTCGGCGAGATCGCGGACGAGACGCAGCACCCACGGGGCCACGACGACACCGACTCCGAGGAGCACAGCGGCCGCGGCGACGAAGACCGTCCACACGTTGGGTTCGTCGCCGGTGACGAAGAACAGAAGGATGCCGAGCACGACGAGCACAAGCGCTCCCATCGCCCGAACGATGAGCACCGACCGACCGGCGATCCGGCCGCGCCGCATCTCGTCGAACTGACGCCACGCCAGGCCAGCGCCGGCGAGCACGACGACCGCGGGGATGATGAACGCGAGCGGAACGTCGGCGCCCATCCGCGAGGCGATCATGGCGACCCCGGCTACGAGCAGAGCGATGCCGAGCAGGATCTCTGTGACCGGCGCGCGCGACGTCGCGGCATCCATCGTGCTCTCAGTGGTTGTGCTCGGACGCGTCAGCACCGACTTGATCGGAGCATCGTCAGACGAAACCGGGGTCGTCGCCCACAGCCACGCATAGAGAAGAGGCCCTGAGCCGCCCGCGATCACCAGCAGACACGCAGCGGTACGCACAGCGGTGACGGAGAGCCCGGTGTGGGCGGCGACTCCTGCGCACACTCCGCCGAGCACGCGTGTGCGCGGCCGGACGATGACGGAGGTGCTCATGACTCAATCCAAGCATCCTGGTGACGGTTTCACACGGGCTCAGGGCAGATCTCAGGGTCAGGTCAGGGGCATCCCTCATGGTGTCGAGCACGTGACACGGGCACGCTTGAAGCATGACGAATCAGCAGCAACCTCCACAGACGCCCGACGGCACTCAGCCCGGCGGGTCGCAGTCGAACGGTTTCTTCGGGTGGGTCCGCGGAATCGGCCTGCGCCGCTCTGATGACCGGTGGATCGCCGGTGTGTGTGGAGGCGTGGCCGAGCGCACGGGCCTTGACCCCCTGCTCGTCCGTGGCATCGCGATCGTGATCGCCCTGCTCGGCGGGCCGATTTTCCTCGCATACGCGGCAGGTTGGGCGCTGCTTCCAGATGCCGGGGGGCGCATTCACCTGGAACGCATGATTCGCGGAATCTTCGATCCGGCGCTCGTCGGCATCGGCATCCTTCTCGTTCTCACCTTCGCTCCGTTCGGCCAGGGCATCTGGTGGCGCGGAACTCCTGATTGGTGGGGCATGCCCGACTGGTTCGAAGCGATGTTGCGCACTGGGTGGATCATCGTTCTCGTCGGTGGTGTGATCTGGCTCGTGGTCGTGCTCGCTCGCAAGGCGCCACAGCACGATCCGAAGGACCCGAACGGCCCACGCTCGCACGAGCAATACTGGGGCGGTTCTTTCCCCCAGGGGGGAGGGCAGACGGATGCCGGAGCAGCCGCGTTCGGTTCGGCGACGAGCACCGGCGCGCAGCCAGCCGGAACTGCAACGGGGCCGACGCCCGGTGCGAACTTCGACGGAACACCGATGAGCGGAGCGAACACAGGCGCCGCGACGTCTGGCTCGTGGGAGCAGCATCCGTACGCGGCGGACCCGAACACAGCGTGGAACCAACAGCCCGGGGCAGCGTGGGGACAGAACTCGTACGCAGAGCAGCGTCACGCGTACGCGCAGCAGCGGCAGGCCGAAGCGCGCGCACGGCATGAGGAGCGTATGCGTGAGAACGCGCGTCGTCGCGCCGAAAACGCGGCCCGCTGGCGTGAACGTCAGCCCAGCGCGGGCTACGTCGCCATCAGCCTCGGCTTGGCTGTTCTCGGCGGAGCAGTCGCAGCTCTGGCGGCCTTCTCCGCAGGATGGCCAGAGACCGCGCTCGTCTTCGGTATCGCCGGCGCGCTCGTGGTGCTCGCTCTCGCGACGATCGTCGCGGGTATCCGTGGTCGCGAGAACGGTGGACTCGGCTTCTTCTCGACCGTCGCTGTCATCGCTCTGATCTTCGTCGGCATCGTGCCCTCTGGCGCGCATTTCTCGGCGTTTGGGGACACCCGGTGGTCCGTTGACGAGATCAGTGCGTCAGAGACCACGAGCTACGTGGCGGGACTCGGCGCTGCGACTCTCGACCTGCGGGACGTGGACGATTCCTCGTCCGGCAACATCGACCTCTGGCTCGGACTCGGCAGCACCGAGGTGATCCTGCCCGACGACGTTCCGGTCGTCGTCTACTTCAACGGTGCCGGCGCAACGGTCGAGCCTTCAGGGGACGTGACCGTCAACGGCACGCCGCGAGGACTCTTCTCGTCGGCCGTCGTTCAGAACAAGGCAGCGGAAACTGCTGCCGAATCCGACATCATCACCGTGCATGTTCGTGTGCTGTTTGGCAGTGCGGACGTCGTAGGTAAGGAGACAGCATGAGCACCGATCACTCGACTCCCGGCGGCAGCGCATCGCGTGACGAGCGTTCGACTGCATCAGAAGATGTGCCAGAGGATGCCGCAGGAGCGGCGGTTCCTCCGGTGGAAAGCCCGAACGAAGCGCCCGCTCAGGACGACGCGACCGCCATCTTCGATACCGAGGCGCAGACGGAGGAACGCTCTGCGGAGGACTCGCGTCCGACGGAGAGGTACCCCGACTTTGCGACCAGCGGTTACGCGGGGGTAGGCGCATCAGAGCCCGAAGGGAAGCGGCGTCGCTCGCCGGTGTTCGGCACGATCTTCTGGGGTGTCGCACTTCTGGTGTTCGCGGTGGTGATGGCGGCGCTCGCCGTTCCGACGATCACGGTGGACCCGGTCGCGCTCACGATCGGAGCGTGCATCTTCCTCGGGGCGCTCCTCGTGGCGGCCGGAATCGCGGCATCGGCCCGCAACCGTCAGCGCTAACCCGCACCCTCTCCCTTAAGAGCGCGGCACACTCAAGTGCCGCGCTCTTCAGCATCCGGGTCCGGATGGGTTTTTGGTGCATTCTTCATCGACGATGACGGAGTCTGCTGTTGTCGCGATCGCGGTGATGGTTTCGGCATCAGCGGTGAGAGTACCGGTGACGGGGAACCATTCTCCGTTGCCGGCTCTGAGCTCGACGCTGTAATCCACACTGAGACTGATCGTGTACGTCCCCTTCTCCGTGAACGTGTGGCTCGTGTCCGTCGCGGTGAACTCCTTCACATCAAGCTCATCCCACGATGCCCCTGCTGTGCTGGTGCTGGTGGATGTGCCATCTCCCCACGACCAGTGGAAACTCGTTGGGGTGAACCGAACAGTCACGGCCGTGTCGAACAGTTCACCGGTTTCGGTGTTGATGTCTGCGTCGGCATAGAAATTGGCAGGCAGACCGATGATCATCCACCCGTTCGGCTCCATAGAAACATCGACGTGCTCAGGGCTGAACGACGCCAGATCAGAGATCGTGATCGGATCGCGACTATCCCCGCACATGTCAAGGAGCTCGCAATTGATGTCGAGATCATGCGAATCATCGGAACCACCGCTATCTGATCCACCGTCACCGGAGCCGCCTCGAGAGCCATCCTGCTCACCATTGTCTTCGCCCCGCCCTGGCACGGTTTTTTCATCACTGACGTGCAGCGTTCCGTCTTCAGGCACACAATCACCGTTTATGAAATCCCAGCCTTTGCAACCATCCGCATGCGCTTCTACGGCACCGACGTGCTGCATGGTAAGTAAGCTAGCTCCGAGAGCCGCTGCTGCAAGAAGGATTAACAGTTTGCGTTCTGCCATACATCCAGCCGATCTACGAGCAACGTGGAAGAGTCGGAATTCCATACAAAGTCGACTTGAAGCGGAACGACGGATGCCTTTCGAGTTTCGTCTGTGACGTCATTTCCTTCAGAATCCAGTACTTTCTGCGTAGAGAGGTCTCGACAGACTCCAAGCGTCACTGAAGCCGAATCACGATCGGTTTGTTCCAAGTTCAGCAGCTGTTCGTTCCGAAAGGACGTCGAACCCTCGGTTCTGTTCTCACTGTCATCTGACTCGAACTGTTGAGTGAACCGAGATAGGAAATCAGCTGTGACGACAGGTTCCAGCGCATCCAACGTCTCGGGGTTAGTGGCACTCAGCTTGTCCAGAGTGGCGTTAAATTCTTGATAGACATCGACGGCGGCCTGGAGCGCTGCTTCTTCACTCGAGAAGATGGCCGTCTTCGTCGGTGTCGGCGTTGGTTTCGGTTCTGCTTTGGTGCATCCAGACGCAAGAAGTGCCATACCCAAGAACATTGCGAAGATCGACAGCAGCCGTCGTCGTCTCGAAATCGCCATGCGTGTCAGCGTAGAAAAACTACAAGCGTCGCGTGAAAGTTATCCACAGGATGCTGCGGCGTCCCGAGCACCGCGTTAGCTCGTGAACGTCTGCTCGTGGCTGCTCCTGCGGATCATCCAGACCGCTCGGCCGGCGAGGCTGAGAGCGATCACGATTCCGGCGACCTTCCACCACAGCCCGTCAGCGAGGAAGATCAGCACCATGGCGGCGAGCGTCGGCAACAGGTACGTGAGTGACCAGCGGATGTAACCGCCGAAGCTCGGCATGGTTACCCCCGCGGCATCCGCAACCGATTTGGTCATGAAGTTCGGGCCATTGCCGATGTACGTCATCGCCCCGCCGAAGACAGAACCGAGTGAGATCGCGACGAGCAGATGCTCCGGCACACCGGCGACCAGGGCGTCGCCGGGCACATGCGAGGCCATCTCGAAGAAGGTGGCATACGTCGGCGCGTTGTCGAGCACAGACGAGAGGCCGCCCGAAAACACGAAGAGCGTGATGTTGTTGAGCGGCAGCGACGGCGCGACCTGTCCGAGAAACTCGAGCGCAGGCATCATGGTGAGGAAGATCCCGATGAACAGCGCCGCGACTTCCAGAATCGGACCCCAGGTGAAGCCGTTGTCCTCGTATCTCGCCGCGCGGTTGCCGAAGATCAGCGAACCAGCTCCAGCTGCGATCATCACGATCTCGCGCCATGGGATGCAATCCGCGAGCTGCGCGGTTCCCGTCTCGATCGCGTGAGCATCGACGGATGGGACGAACGCGACAGCGAGGATGATCATCGCGAGAAACAGCAGGCCGATGCCGCCTCGCAGACCGAGCTTTGTCTGTGTCGCGTTGTCTTTCTCGATCTGCTCCGCCGGCTCGGTGGCGTACGCCCGACGGTCGAGGCCGTAGTAGGTCAGAAGCAGAACGAGGTTCACGAAGAGCCAATACGGCCAGAGGTTGAGGGTCCACTCGAAGGGAACTCCGCGGAGCATCCCGAGGAACAGAGGAGGATCACCGAGTGGAGTCAGCAGACCGCCGCAGTTCGCCGTGATGAAGATCGTGAAGACGACGGTGTGTACGCGGTGCGTGCGCTCTTGGTTCGTGTTGAGGATGGGGCGGATCAAGAGCATTGCGGCACCAGTGGTGCCGATGAAGGATGCCAGCACGCCGCCGACCGCAAGGAAGAGCGTGTTGTTGCGCGGCGTCGCTCGGATGTCTCCGGAGAGGAAGATGCCGCCCGACGCGACGAACAGTGACCCCAGCAGGATAATGAACTGCGCGTACTCGATCAGCGCACCGATAACGACGTCGCCGCTTCCCGCCGCGATGAACCATCCCGCGATCGGAAGCCCGAGAGTCAGGGCCACGATGAGCTTGACCGAGTTCTTCTCCCACGAGCGCTCGGTCGCCGGGATCAGAGGGAGCACCGCGATACAGAGCAGCAGAGCGACGAAGGGAAGGATGCTCCACCACTCGACGTGCATTGCGGCATCCTCTCGTCTGATGGTTCGGCGCCCGGGCGCGCTGACTCATTCAGGTTAATGGAAGCGCCGCCGCTCGCGGACGCGAAAAGCATCAGGAATCAGCGGAATCGCCCCTGTCGCAGATGGACTCGTCGTGCCAGGGGCCCGCCTGATCCATCAGCAGTCGCGACTTCTCCGGGTCCCAAACGAATACGGCACTGTGCGGGACGTACTCTCGGACTTGCCACGTGCTGTCTGGCTTGCCTTCCCGGTCGATGAATCGGAGAGACGAGACGTCGCGACACAGCGCGATCTGGATGCGGAGAGTGTCATCGGTGCGAGTCTGGTCAACCAGCGTCGTATTGAAGTATGTCGCGCGCCCGAGGACGAACACCTCGTGGTCGATGAAAGAGCCGTCGGTCTTCAGTAACGCCATGCGCTCAGGGGTCGTGGCGCTCGAGAACATGGCGAAACGTCGCGAGTCGGCTGAGCGGGTTGTCAGCATGATGCGATCGAGATGGCCGTAGACGGTCATCGCGGCGCCAAGTGCTTCCTCGTCGGAGAACTGCGGGATGGTTGGCGCGCTTGCCTCGGGAAATGGCGAGGCAGCGGCGGTGGAGGAACACGCGCCGAGCAGCGGCGTGAGCGTGAGAGCGAGGATGCCCGTGGAGAACGCGGTGAAAATGCGACGTACGTGATTCATGCTTTGACGCTAGAAAAAGCCGAGGTGTGTGGATGAAAGTCATCCACAGGAGGCGGATCTGCTAGGGAATAAACGGCCCAACCTGAAAGTTGAGTCAAATGTGCTCAAGTTTTGGTCCGAAAAATTGACAGCTGATCTCGGCCCGATAAACTTGAGCCGTAGGCACTCAACCCGAGGTGCCCGAAGACTTTGATCATCAATCAGTTGTGCCACGCCACCAGACCTGGCTGGTCAGAAGGAGAAAACACATGTCACGTGCAGTAGGTATCGACCTCGGAACCACCAACTCGGTGGTGAGCGTTCTCGAGGGTGGTGACCCCACCGTCATCGCGAACGCCGAGGGAATGCGCACTACTCCGTCCGTGGTGGCTTTCACCAAGGACAACGAGGTGCTCGTCGGCGAGACGGCGAAGCGCCAGGCGGTCACCAACGTCGACCGCACCATCGCATCGGTCAAGCGCCACATGGGCACCGACTGGTCGTTCACCGTTGAGGACAAGAAGTACACGCCGCAGGAGATCTCGGCGCGCATTCTGCAGAAGCTGAAGCACGACGCTGAGCAGTACCTCGGCGACTCCGTCACCGACGCAGTCATCACGGTCCCCGCATACTTCAACGACGCTGAGCGTCAGGCCACCAAGGAGGCCGGTGAGATCGCAGGCCTCAACGTTCTGCGCATCATCAACGAGCCGACCGCTGCGGCTCTCGCGTACGGCCTCGACAAGGGCAAGGAAGACGAGCTCATCCTTGTGTTCGACCTCGGTGGTGGAACCTTCGACGTCTCGCTTCTCGAGGTGGGCAAGGACGACGACTTCTCGACCATTCAGGTTCGTGCGACCTCCGGTGACAACCGTCTCGGTGGAGACGACTGGGATCAGCGCGTCGTCGACTGGCTGATCACCCGCTTCAAGGAGTCCACGGGTGTCGACGTCTCGCAGGACAAGATCGCGAAGCAGCGCCTCAAGGAGGCCGCTGAGCAGGCGAAGAAGGAGCTTTCGAGCTCGACGAGCACGAGCATCCAGCTTCCCTACCTCTCGCTCACCGAGAACGGCCCGGCAAACCTCGACGAGACGCTGTCGCGCGCTCAGTTCGAGAACATGACGAGCGACCTGCTCGAGCGGACCAAGAAGCCGTTCAACGACGTCATTCGTGAGGCCGGCATCAACGTCGCCGACATCGCGCACGTCGTGCTCGTCGGTGGATCGACGCGTATGCCCGCCGTTGCCGAGCTCGTCAAGAAGGAGACCGGCAAGGACGCGAACAAGGGCGTCAACCCGGACGAGGTCGTCGCCGTCGGCGCTGCCCTGCAGGCTGGCGTTCTGAAGGGCGAGCGCAAGGACGTTCTGCTCATCGACGTCACCCCGCTGAGCCTCGGAATCGAGACCAAGGGCGGAATGATGACCAAGCTCATCGAGCGCAACACGGCCATCCCGACCAAGCGCAGCGAGACGTTCACGACCGCAGACGACAACCAGCCGTCGGTTGCCATCCAGGTGTTCCAGGGTGAGCGCGAGTTCACGCGCGACAACAAGAACCTCGGAACGTTCGAACTGACCGGCATCGCTCCGGCTCCCCGCGGCATTCCGCAGATCGAGGTCACCTTCGACATCGACGCGAACGGCATCGTCCACGTCTCTGCGAAGGACAAGGGCACCGGCAAGGAGCAGTCGATGACCATCACGGGCGGCTCGTCGCTCTCGAAGGACGACATCGACCGCATGGTGCGCGAAGCCGAGGAGAACGCGGCCGAGGACAAGAAGCGTCGTGAGCAGGCTGAGACCCGCAACAACGCTGAGCAGCTCGCGTACTCGATCGAGAAGCTCATCAAGGACAACGAGGACAAGCTCCCCGAGGACGTCAAGTCCGAGGTCCAGGGCGATGTCGACTCGCTGAAGTCCGCTCTCGCCGGTGACGACGACGAGGCCGTGAAGACCGCCTTCGATAAGCTCAACGAGAGCCAGGTCAAGCTCGGCGAGGCGATCTACTCGCAGGCTCAGGCCGAGGGTGAGCAGGCGCAGGCAGCCGGTGAGCCCACCGAGGGCCAGGGCGACCAGGGCAACTCCGATGAGGACGTTGTGGACGCCGAGGTTGTCGACGACGAGGACGAGAAGAAGTAACTATGACTGACAAGAACCAGAATCCGGACGAAGAGCCGAAGGTGAACGACAAACGTCGCATCGACCCGGAGACCGGTGAGGTTCGTCAGCCTGAGCAGACGACGGGGTCGGAGGCAGGCGCCTCCGACCCCTCGGCACAGGAGGGGGCCGCTTCGGCGGCACCCGAGGACGAGCTCACAGTCGACGACATCCTCGCGGCGGCTGAGTCCGATACCGACGATGCGGGCTCTGGCGCAGGCGCGCAGAGCGACCGCGAAACCGAGCTGCTGACCGACCTGAAGCGGGTCAACGCGGAGTACGCCAACTACCGTCGGCGCACCGAGGAGAACCGCGAGATCGAGAAGCAGCGCGCCACCGGGGCAGCACTCAACTCCCTGCTGCCCGTTCTCGATGATCTCGATCGCGCCGAGAAGCACGGAGACCTTGAGGGCGACACCCCGTTCGCCCAGATCGCGTCGAAGCTGCGTCAGGCGGTTGAGCGACTGGGCCTCAGCGCCTTCGGCGCTGAGGGAGACCGCTTCGACCACAACATGCACGAGGCGATCTTCCAGCAGCCCAGCCAGGACGTCGAGGTCGAGACCATCGTCGACGTCGTCCAGACCGGTTACTTTGTGGGAGACACGCTGTTGCGAGCGGCCAAGGTGGTCGTCGCCGTTCCTGCTGAGTAGGTGCCATGGCAAGTCAAGATTGGTTCGACAAGGACTTCTACAAAGTCCTCGGTGTCGACAAAGACGTGAGCCAGGCGGATCTCAAGAAGACGTACCGCAAGCTGGCACGCAAGTACCACCCGGATTCCCATCCCGGTGACACCGCGGCCGAAGCGAAGTTCAAGGAGATCTCTGAGGCGTACGCTGTGCTCTCCGACGAGGAGCAGCGCAAGGAGTACGACGCTGTCCGCGCCATGGGGTCCGGTGCCCGATTCACGGCACCGGGCTCCGCGGGCGGCGCCGGAGGCTTCGAGGACGTCTTCGGCGGTATGTTCGGCGGAGGCACGCGCGGCAGCTACCAGCAGGCCGACTTCGACGACATCCTCGGCGGCATGTTCGGGAGCGGGCGCTTCGGGCAGTCGAGCGGCGGTTACCGCGGCTTCGGAGGGCCGACGCCGGGACGTGATGTCACGGCATCCACCACTCTCGACTTCATGACCGCGACCAAGGGCGACACCATCACGCTGCAGACCTCCGACGGGCGACCGATCAAGGTCAAGATTCCCGCGGGTGTCGCTGACGGGCAGAAGATCAAGCTGCGTGGAAAGGGTCAGCCGTCCCCGGACGGTGGACCGGCGGGAGACATCGTGCTCACCGTGCACGTGCGCAAGCACCCGGTGTTCGAACGTGAGGGGCTGAACCTGCGCGTACGCGTTCCCGTCACATTCGTCGAGGCCACGCTGGGAGCGACGATCGAAGTGCCCACGCTTGAGGGCAACACGGTCAAGCTCAAGGTGGCGCCCGGAACACCGAGCGGCCGCGTGCTGCGTGTGAAGGGTCGCGGTGTGACGACAAGCAAGGGCACAGGTGATCTGCTCGCAGAGATCCAGGTCGCGGTGCCCGCGCACTTGAGCGCCGAAGCTGAGGCTGCCCTCAAGGCATTCCACGATCTCGAACCTCAGGAGAACCCGCGCGAGGAGATCATCGCGAGAGCACGGAGCTGATCATGGACGAGCATTCGCCGGTATTCGCCATTGCGGTTGCGGCTGAGCTTGCGGGAATGCACCCGCAGACGCTTCGCCAGTACGACCGCATCGGGCTCGTGCGGCCCAAGCGGACCGCCGGACGCTCGCGCCGTTACTCCATGCGCGATGTCGAGCAGCTGCGCGAGGTGCAGCGGCTCAGCAACGAAGGCGTCAGCCTCGAAGGAATCGCGCGCATCCTCAGCCTCGAGAACGAAGTCTCACGGTTGAACGCCCGCGTGCGCGAGCTCGAGAACGCCCTCGCCGACCAGGTGCTCCAGGCGCAGGGCCGTCGCGTGTTCGCTGCGGGGGAGCACGGCGACGTGATTCCTCTGCGCAGCGGCACGCGTACGCAGCGTCGAACGGAGATCGTCGTGTGGCGGCCTCATCGAGGAGACTCGTGAGTCGGTGAACGATTTGCGACAGGGAGCCGTCGGAGAGATCCGGCGGCTCCTCGTCGTCTCGGCGGTCGGCAGCGTTGTTCACAGTCTGTGTGACACGATCGGTTTTCCACAGAACGCACGACGAACCGAGTTATCCACATTCGGATGCCGATGTCTTTCACGATCGACGTGGAGGCGGAAACCTGAGGTCATCGACACCAGAAGGAGTTCGCCGATGACGCATCCTGGTCCCGCAGTTCCACCGCCCCCACCTCCCTACAACCCACAGAGCCTCCCTCCTCGAATTACCCAGGGGCAGCCTGCCTACCTGCCGCACGGACAGCCACCGCCGGTGGGGTGGGGGTCGCCTGCGCCAGCGATGCGCGCGTCGCGGAAGCCGCCCCTCACGCGTCGCCAGCTCTGGTTCTCGCTGAGCGCTGGTGGCACCTCGTTTCTCCTCATCTCGATCGGTGTGACGCAGTTCCTGTTCATCGTGCTGGGACTGACCGGCGTCTTGGCACTGGGCGGCGCGCTGCAGCTGGGAACGGGGAACATCGACAAGTTCGGAGGTCTCGCCGACATGGTCATGACCCACATTCTGATCTCGGCCGTGGTCTGTGTCGGCCTGTGTCTGCTCGGCATCGGCGTCAGTGCGCTGCTGTTGAGAATCGGGTGTGTCGACCGGATCGTCGCGGTCACGGCATCCGGCATCGGAGCTGCCGCGGTCGTGTGGCAGAACATCGCCTGGATCTTCGTCATGCTGTGGCTGGAGGCATTGCCGTCGGCATACACATTCGAGACCGACCCTGACCCGCATGCTCAGGCGGCTCTGGTGATGATCGTCATCGGCGCCATCCTCGCGAGTGTCGTCATCGGCGCTCTCAGCTGGTGGCTGATGGCGCACATCTTCCGTCGTAGTCCGCGGGCTCAACGGGGCTGATGGGGAGAACACCCCGCAGACAATTGCGCGAGGTTCTGCGATTGTGGAGAGACACGAGGTGAGGAGCAATCGTGTCCTATCCGAATCCGAATGCGTCAGGGCCCTACCAGCAGCCGACGTATGCGCAGCCGACCCCACCCTACGGGAACGCGCCGTACGGAGCTCCGCCGCCCGTCGGTCCCAACGGCTACCCGATATGGCAGCCTCCCGTGCAGTGGCGCCGTGTGCCACTCAACGGTCGGCAGAAGTCTGCGTCAGCCATCGCTGGAGCGCTGGGATTCCTGCTTATGTCCCTCGGCTTCTGGACCGTTGTCGGCCTCGCGTTCGCACTGTTCATGGGAGCATTCATGTGGGCGATCGTGCGCTTGGTCCTTGTGGACAATCCCAGCGATCTCGATGCCGCGACTGTCAGCGCGTGGTTTGATGACACCTGGAGCACGTGGTGGTGGGTGTACCTGCTGATCGGCGTGGCCGCGATCGGGCTCTGGATCCTCGGTTACCTCATGAGCATCAGCATCATGCGATCGGCTGACGTGAACCATCCCGTCGGCGTCACTTGGGCAGGACTCGGGATCAGCGTTGCCGCATGGCTCCTTCTCTCGTTACCGCTCGGCCTCGTCTCGGGCACCCTCGTCGACCTCTTCGACCCTGAGGTGAATCCGGAGCTCGGCTGGACCGCGGGCAATATCGCCTTCGGCGTGATCTGGATCGTGCCTGCCCTCCTCCTCTGGGTCGTGATCGGTGCGTTGAGCTGGTGGTGGATGGCACACGGCATGCGAAAGCGGGAGCCCGTAGCCTGAGTCTGTGACTGAGTTCTCGTTCGATGCTCTGCGCAGATACCCCGATATCGAAGCGCCCAACCTCTACGCGGTCGACGCAAGCGATCGGCTCATTCTCGACACCGCCGCCGGAGCGCTCGAGGATGCCGCCGAGGGGGAGGTTGTCGTCATCGGAGATCGGCACGGGGCGCTCTCGCTCGGCGCCGCCGGTCTGCACGGAGTGCGTGGCATCCGGGTGCACCAGGATGGTCTCTCCGGCGAACGTGCGATTCTTGCGAACGCGGAGCGCACCGGGTTTGCGGATGCGATTCGCATCGGAGGGCTTGACGCAGACCTGGTTCGGGACGCGCGCGTCGTCTTGCTTCAGCTTCCGCGCTCACTTGACGCACTGGACGAAATCGCGCAGACGATTGCGCTGAGTGCGTCGCCTGATGTCACTGTGTACGCGGGTGGTCGAGTGAAGCACATGACCCACGCGATGAACGACGTGCTCAACCGTTCCTTCGGCAGCGTGTCGGCAGGACTCGGCAGACAGAAGTCGCGGATGCTGTTCGCGTCGGGCCCTCACGACGACGTCGAGAGACGGTGGCCGACATCGCAGCGGCACAACGACCTCGATCTGACGGTCTGGGCGCACGGCGCTGCGTTCGCCGGGGCACGAATCGACATCGGAACACGGTTCCTCCTGCAGCACCTCAGCGCTGTGCCGCACGATGTCAGTCGTGTGGTCGACCTCGGGTGCGGCACCGGAGTCCTCGCAACCTGTTTTGCTCGGGAGCGACTCGATGTCGAGGTGACGGCATCGGACCAGTCCGCCGCTGCCGCGGCATCCGCTCGCCTCACCGCTGACGCGAACGGAGTCGGCGACCGCGTCATCGTGCAGCGGGACGACGGGCTCTCGTCGATGCCAGATGACAGCGTCGATGCGGTGCTGCTGAACCCGCCCTTCCACATCGGGGCATCTGTGCACGCGGGAATCGCACTCAAACTCTTCGCGGAAGCCGGACGTGTGCTGAGGCCCGGCGGCGTGCTGCTCGCGGTTTGGAACTCGCACCTTGCCTACCGTCCGCAACTCGAGCGGCTCGTGGGGAGGACGGAGCAGATGGCGCGGAACGCCAAGTTCACAATCACGCTGTCGCGTGTCTCGACACGAGGCTGATGCTCAGGCTGGGAAGGACGATCGGCGCCGGAGACCGCGTACCCTTGAACCATGCGCCAATACCTCGATCTGATGCAGCGTGTTCTTGACGAGGGCGTCGAGAAGTCTGATCGCACAGGAACCGGGACTCTCAGTGTGTTCGGCCACCAGATGCGATTCGATCTGCAGGCCGGGTTTCCCGCACTGACGACGAAGAAGCTGCACCTGCGCAGCATCATCGGGGAGCTGCTGTGGTTTCTGCGCGGAGACACGAACATCGGCTGGCTGCACGAGAACAAGATCACGATCTGGGACGAGTGGGCCGACGAGAACGGTGACCTCGGTCCGGTGTACGGACACCAGTGGCGTTCGTGGCCGACACCGAACGGCGAGCACATCGATCAGATCGCGAAGGTGATCGAGTCGCTCCGGTCGAATCCGGACTCGCGCCGCCACATCGTCAACGCGTGGAACGTCGCCGAGGTTGACGACATGGCGCTTCCGCCGTGCCACACCATGTTCCAGTTCTACGTCGCGGACGGGACCCTCTCCTGCCAGCTGTACCAGCGATCTGCGGACATCTTCCTCGGTGTTCCCTTCAACATCGCCTCATACGCTCTGCTCACGATGATGGTCGCGCAGGTCACCGGTCTCAAAGCCGGCGAGTTCGTGCACACGTTCGGTGACGCGCACCTCTACCTCAACCACCTGGAGCAGGCGAAGCTCCAGCTCTCGCGTGAGCCCGGACCGTTGCCGACCATGCGCATCAACCCCGAACGCACCTCCATCGACGAGTTCGAGATCGCCGACTTCACGCTCGAGAACTACGAGGCGGCGCCGAGCATCAAGGCACCGATCGCCGTATGATCACGCTCGTCGCCGCGATGGGGGCGAACCGCGTCATCGGCGCGGATGGAGGCATGCCCTGGCACCTTCCCGAGGACCTCAAGCACTTCAAGGCCGTCACGCTCGGCACCACCATGATCATGGGTCGGCGCACGTTCGACTCGATCGGCCGCCCGCTGCCCGGGCGCCGCACCATCGTGGTGACACGGGATGCCTCGTGGCAGCACGACGGCGTCGATGTCGCGCACTCGCTCGACGAGGCCCTCGCGCTCGCCGGAGACGCTCCGGTGTCGATCGTCGGCGGTGGGCAGATCTACGCGCAGGCTCTTCCTCTTGCCGACCGGATGGAGCTCACGTTCATCGACGCAGAGCCGCACGGTGACACGGTTTTCCCCGAGTGGGAGTCGGACCACTGGCGTGAGATCGCATCGGAGCAGCGCGACGGTTTCCGCTTCGCCACGCTCGAGCGCGTGTAGCCGCTCGAAGCACGCAGGCACTGCTACGGTTTCTCCAAGCAAAGGGGCGAGAATGTCACAGCACACGGTCGGCCTGATCGGAGCCGGTTCTATGGCGGCGACGCACGTCGCGGCCTGGGCTGAGCTCGGAGTGGACGTGATCGTCTGGTCGCCGCGCACCGCGCGGTCGTTCGCAGAGACGCACGGAGTCCCCGCTGCGAGCAGCTTCGACGAGCTTCTCGCGGCGAGCACGCTCGTCGACGTGACGTCGCCCACGCCGTACCACGCGGAGCAGATCCGCGCCGCGATCGCGGCAGACCTTCCGATCGTGTGTGAGAAGCCGCTCGCGCGCAGCGCCGATGTCGCCCGCGACCTCGTGCTCTCGGCGGAGGCCGCGGGTGTGCCGCTGTTTCCGGCCCACGTGGTGAGGTACATGGAGCCGTACGGGCACGCGCGCGACGCGGTCGCGTCCGGAGCCCTCGGCAGCGTCAGCCACGCACGCTTCATCCGTGAGGCGGCGACGCCGGCCGGCGGAACGTGGTTCGACGACGACGCGGCGTCTGGCGGCATCCTTCTCGATTTCCTCATCCACGACTTCGATCAAGCACGCTGGATGTTCGGAGAGGTGCTCCGCGTCGAGGCGACCCAGACTCCGGCGACGTCTGACGGTGTTGTGCCGCGGCTGGTGGAGGCCCACGTCACGCTCGTGCACAGGGGTGGTACGGTCACCTCGATCGAGGGCCGCTGGGGCGATGAGGGCACGCCGTTCCGCGCGGCATTCCAGATCGACGGCGATTCGGGCACGCTCGACCACGATTCAACCCGGTCCGGGCCGCAGGGGGATGCCGCGGCGGCCACGGGTGCAGCGGCAAATGTTCCCGTCGACAACGCCTATCGCGAGCAGCTCCGCGACTTTCTCGGCGCGATCGAGGACGGCACTCCCGCACGCGTCACCGCCGCGGACGGTCTGGCGGCGGTCCGCATCGCCGACGCGGTGAATCGCTCCGCCGTGTCAGGGCGGCCCGTCGGCCTCATCTGACACCGGCAGACCTCGCGGGGCGCATCACGCGCTCGGCGGAATCTGTGCACCAGCGGATGAATCGGACGGCTCGAAGTGTCAGCATAGAGGTATGGCCGAAACGTCCTTCGACACGCGACTCGACGAGCAGCTCACGCTGGGCTCGCCGTGGGTCACGGTCGTGTGGGACGACCCGGTGAATCTGATGACGTACGTGGCGTTCGTGTTCCGCAGCTACTTCGGCATGCCGCGCGACAGGGCCGAGCGGTTGATGCTTCAGGTGCACAACGAGGGCCGCGCGGTCGTGGCGAGCGGCACGCGCGAGGAGATGGAGCGTCATGTGTCCGCGATGCACGGCTACGGGCTCATGGCGACGCTGCAGAAGGCGGACAGCTGATGCACGCATTCAGGCGCACGGGAGACGAGGTTGAGGCTCGCTTCGAAGACATCGAGGTGTCGGTGCTGGTCAACCTCACCGAGCAGCTGCGTCTGCTCATCGAGGGTGTCGCGGATGGTGGAGCCCATGGCGACAGTGCGGCGGGCAGGCTGTTTCCGGACGCCTACACCGACGATGACGAAGCGGCGGCGGAGTTCCGACGGTTCACGGTCGGTGACATCGCCGAGGGCAAGAAGGCGGATGCGGATGCCGTCCTCGCGACGCTCCGAGAGCACGGCGCGGTTCCGGTGCGCATGGGCTCCGAGACGGTCGTGCGCATGGGCCGCGATCGAGCCCTGCGTTGGATGCGGTCGCTCACCGACCTGCGGCTGAGTCTCGACTCCCGCATCGCCGAGCCGACCGACGAACTCGTCGCTGAGCTGACCGAGGACGACATGGAGTCGCTCCGCGGGATGTACGACTGGCTGACGTTCGTCCAGGGGACCCTCATCGAGGCCCTTGAGGAACTCGACGCCCGCTGAATGCGCATGTCGCTGCTGCGGCGTATGGTCAGAGCATGGCTGACACAGAGGATGCCGACGGCCGCTACGTCGAGCCGGGCAAAGCGTTCGATCGCGACACGAACTACATCGAAGATCGCATCACGCGCGACGGGCGCGACGGGTGGCCGGTCGAGGCCGGGCGCTACCGCCTCATCGCCGCGCGTGCGTGTCCGTGGGCGAACCGCACGATCATCGTGCGGCGTCTCCTCGGGCTCGAAGATGCCATCTCGCTCGGCCTCCCCGGACCGACGCACGACAAGCGCAGCTGGACGTTCGACCTCGACCCGGGTGGGGTCGATCCGGTGCTCGGCATCGAGCGGCTGCAGCAGGCGTATTTCCGCCGGTTCCCCGACTATCCGCGCGGCATCACCGTTCCGGCGATCGTCGATGTGCCGACCGGTGCCGTGGTCACCAACAACTTTCCGCAGATCACCATTGACTTCGAGACGGAGTGGACGCAGTTCCACCGTGACGGTGCACCGGACCTCTACCCGGAAGATCGGCGTGACGCGATCGACGAGGTTGCCGAGCTCGTCTATCGCGATGTGAACAACGGTGTCTACAAGGCGGGCTTCGCCGGTTCGCAGGATGCCTATGAGAAGGCGTATCGCACGCTGTTCGACCGGCTCGACTGGCTCAGCGAGCGTCTCTCCACCCAGCGCTACCTCGTTGGCGACACGATCACGGAGGCCGATATCCGCCTCTTCACGACGCTCGCCCGGTTCGATGCGGTCTATCACGGCCACTTCAAGTGCAACCGCTCGAAGCTGGCCGAGATGCCGACGCTCTGGGCATACGCGCGGGATCTCTTCCAGACACCCGGCTTCGGCGACACCATCGACTTCGGTCAGATCAAGGCGCACTACTACCTGGTGCACAAGGATGTGAATCCGAGCGGCATCGTGCCTGTCGGCCCCGACGAGACCGTCTGGCTGACGCCACACGGTCGTGAGGAGCTCGGTGGTCATCCGTTTGGCGACGGCACGCCTCCGCCTCCGCCGCGGGAAGACGAGCGTGTGCCGGAGCTCCGCTCCGCGTGAGACGCGTCTGACGCGGAGCATCGCGGTGGAGCTCGCCCGGTATTGTGAAGTGCAATGCACATACTGATCGCGACCGACCAGCATCCGGAGTCGCTCGGTGGCGCCCAGGTGTCCATCCGCCTCCAGAAGAAGTACCTCGAGAAGGCCGGGCACCTCGTGTCGATCGCGGCTCCGGGGATGCACCGTGAGCACGTGCAGGATGACGGCTACCTCGAGCTGCCGTCCTTTCCGATCACGTTCGACCGCGAATACGCGCTGACTCGTCCGGGCCGTCGCAGCGATCGTGCGCTCGACGACCTCGTCGCCCAGCGCGGCCGGGTCGACGTCGTGCACATCCAGGGGGACTTCTGGGGCGCGATCATCGGCCTGCGGTACGCGAGGCGTCACGGCATCCCTGTCGTCCTCACGTTCCACAACAACATGGAGTTCGGTCTGCGCAAGACGGTGCCGTTCCCGCGGCTCGTCACAAAGCTGCTGCTCGCCATCGAGGGGCGGTCGCTCGGCGGCCAGCAGTCGCTTCTGCGGCCGGATGCGTGGCGGTATCTGAACGAGCTGGCCCTGCGGGCGGATGCCGTCACGGCTCCGAGCCGTCACTTCGCAGCCCTCCTTCGGCAGAAGGGGGTCGCTCAGGAGATCGACGTGGTGCGGACGGGCGCTGACGACGACGTGATCGACGACGTCCTTGCGAATGTCGAACGGGAGAAGGGTGCGCGGCCGACGCTCGTGTGGATGGGCCGCATGAGCCACGAGAAGCGCATCCTCGAGTTTCTCCAGGCTATCGAGCGGGCTGATGTCGACGCCGAGGTGCGGCTCTACGGCCAGGGCCTTCTGCTGTCGAAGGCGCGTGAGTTCGTCGCGAAGCACCGGCTCAGAGACCGCGTCGTGTTCGCGGGCAAGGTTCCCTACCGCGACTCGCTCGCCTCGATCGCCGCGGCCGACGCCCTCGTGCAGACCTCAATCGGGTTCGAGACGCAGGGCATGACCGTGTTCGAGGCCGCCGCGCTCGGCACCACATCGATCGTGTGCGACCCGGAGATCGCCGCTGAACTGCCGGAGGGTGTCTACGTGGAGCCCGCGGACGAGTCGATCGATGCGCTCGCTGACACGCTGCGCCACGTCGTCGAGGACGCGACCTCCGATGGGGCGGCGCGACCGTCGCCTCATGCGTCCGAATCGTTCCGGCAGAGTGCGCAGACCGCGAGGATGCTCGAGATCTACGAGCGTGTGCTTGAGCAGACTCCGCCCACGGCCGCCTCGACGGTGTGACGCAATGTGAGACCGGGCGGTGTGTGAATCGAGGATGCGTCGTCAGACGACGATCGCGCCGGTCACGAGTCCGATGACGCCGACGATCGCCCCGACGATCACGAGCGCTGCGAGCGCGAGCTCCGCCGGGCAAAAGACCCGGAGCCGCTGCTCGCGTCGCGCTCGCAGATAGAGCAGGGTTCCGGGTGCGAAGACGATGAGCGCGAGCAGCAGGTACGTCGGCCCGGCGGCGATCAGCAGGAACACCGCGTACACGAGTGCCAACGTCGAGAAGACAACGGGACCGGGGCGTCGGTCGCCCGGCCGTTCCGGGGCGAGGCAGATCTTCACGGCGTACCCGGCGGTGAACAGGTAGGGCACGAGCGACAGCGAGCTGCACAGCTTCAGCATGAGGTCGAACGCGTCGGTCGAGAACAGAGTCACGACGAGAAGCGTCTGGACCATGAGGGTCGTCAGCAGAAGCGACGCGGAGGGGACGCCGTGCCGGTTCCGACGTGCGAGGAACCGCGGGGCATCGGAGTTCGCCGCCGCCGTGAACATGACCTCCGAGGCCATGAGCGTCCACGCGAGGTAGGCGCCGAGAACCGACACGATGAGTCCGACGTCGATGAGTGCCGAACCCCAGGGGCCGACCACCTCGCGCAGCACGCCCGCCATTGAGGGCTGCGCCATCTGCGCGAGCGCGTCGCGCGGCGCCACTCCGTAGGAGAGGATCGAGACGGACGCGAACACGGCCAGCACCGAGAGGAACCCGAGAACGGTCGCGCCGCCGATCTGGCGGCGGCTCTTCGCGTAGCGGGAGTAGACGCTGGCACCCTCGACCCCGAGGAAGACGAACACCGTGATGAGCATGGTCGACGACATCTGGTCGCCGAGAGCGGAGAGGTCCGGTGGCCCGTGCCAGAGGTTCGCCGCGAAGACATCCGCGTTGAAGCCCACGATGCTCACGATCACGAGGAACATGCCGATCGGCAGCAGCTTCGCAATCGTCACGATCACATTGACGATGACGGCTTCACGGATGCCTCGCAGAACGAGCGAGTGGAAGACCCACACCGAGGCGCTCGCGATGACGACCCACACGGCCGTGTTGCCACCAGAGAACGCCGGGATGATCGTGCCGATCGTGGAGCCGATGAGCACCCAGTAGGTCGCGTTGCCGGCGCACGCGCTCGCCCAGTAGCCGAACGCGGCGACGAAGCCCACGTAGTGCCCGAAGCCCGCCTTCGCGTACGAGTAGATGCCGGAGTCGAGGTGGGGTCGCACGTGCGCGAGACGCTGGAACACAAGCGCGAGCATGAGTGTGCCGGCACCCGCGACTGTCCACGCGAGGGCTGCTCCGATGACGCCCGTGCTCTCCGCGAAGTTGCGCGGCAGTGAGTACACGCCCGCGCCGACGATCGAGCCGACGACCATCGCTGCGAGCGCGAGGAATGGCACGCGCCTGCTCGTCGAGACCGGACCGGTCGCGCTCATCGGAGCGCACCGGGGGCGGGCGTGACGCGAGAAGTATGGATCATTCGTACGATGTAGTGGTGGTGAAGCGTGCGTAGCCTCGAAGGGTGCCGGGTCGTCTCCGGCAGAAAGAAGAGCCGATGGCATCGGTGACGACTGGGGCAACGGTGAACGGCAGACGGAGATGGGCGGGGCTCGGAGCCCTCGCGGCATCCCTGTCAATGATCGTACTTGACGGAACGATCGTCGGCGTCGCCCTGCCGACCATCATTGCGGACCTCGGAATCTCTGTGAGCGAGGCGCAGTGGGTCAACGGAATCTACCCCGTGGTGTTCGCAGCCCTGCTGCTCACCGCCGGTCGCGTGGGTGACCGAATCGGACGACGGCGGATGCTTCTCATGGGCATCGCCGCGTTCGTGACCGGGAGTCTGCTCGCCGCGATCTCGTCGACAGCGGCACTGCTGATCGCCTCTCGGGTCGTGCAGGGCGTCGGCGGCGCGATGATTCTGCCGACGACCCTCTCGAGTGTGAACGCCACGTTCCGTGGGCGCGACCGCGCGATCGCGTTCGGGGTGTGGGGCGCGGTGATCTCCGGCATGGCCGCGCTCGGGCCGCTGCTCGGCGGGTGGATCACCTCGATGTTCAGCTGGCAGTGGATCTTTCTCGTGAACCTTCCGCTCGGCGCTGCACTCGTCGTCGCGGTGCTGCTCACCGTCGACGAATCGCGCGAGCCGTCGGGAGAGCGAGGCTTCGATCTGCTCGGCCTGCTGCTGAGCGTCGTCGGCCTCGGGCTCGTCGTGTTCGGCCTGATCGAGGGCGCTGAACTCGGATGGTGGGCTCAGACGGGCAGCATCAGCATCTTCGGGGTGACATGGGGACCGGATGCCGCGGTCTCGATCGTTCCGGCGGCACTGATCACGGGCGCCGTGGCGCTCGTGGCGTTCACGCTGTGGCAGCGTCATCGGGCGCGCGTGGGCCGCAGCCGCATCCTCGATCTCTCCCTGTTCACGGTGCCGACGTTTCGCTGGGGCAACGTCGCGGCGATGTGCGTTGCGATGGGCGAGTTCGGTCTGCTGTTCGTTCTGCCCCTGCTGATCATCGAGGCGCTCGGAGCCTCGCCCATGCTCGCGGGGCTCACGCTCGCCGCCATGGGGCTCGGCGCGTTCCTGGCCGGAGCCTCCGCCCGTCACGTCGCCGCGCGGTTCTCGCCGCCGACGGTCGTGATCATCGGGCTCGTGCTCGAGACGGCGGCCGTTCTCGGGCTCGCGGCTGTGGTGTCCGTCGACCTCTCGCTCTGGGTTCTCACCGGCATCCTCCTCGTCTACGGCGTCGGCCTGGGGCTCGCCTCGGCACAGCTGACCGGAACCGTGCTCGCCGACATCCCCGTCGCGCAGTCTGGGCAGGGATCGGCGACGCAGAGCACGGTGCGGCAGATCGGTTCAGCGCTCGGTACGGCCGTGATCGGCACGGTCTTCGTGGCGGGCTTCGGCGCGCTGCCGCAGGCGGTCACGGTCGATCAGGAGACAGCGGTGCTCATGGCGGATGCCGCGCGGCGGGCGCTCCTCGTCGCAGGCGGGTTTCTCGCCGTCGGTGCGGTCTCGGCTCTGCGGCTCCGCCAGCGCGCTCGTGCGTGATCGCGAGTGCCCGGGCGAAGCGTTCGGCACGTGCTCGGTGCGTGTGAGGCTGCGCGTCGTGTGACAAACGTCCCATCGGAGTGGGGACATCGCTCTCTGTGGGTCGCGTTCGGCTCTCCGTAGCGTCGAAGACGACGAAAGGAGCACTCATGACTCGCTCAGATCAGTACATTTCTCAGGCACCGCCCCGCGGCACTCGCGCCACGACGATGACCGCTCGGGGTGCGCTCGTGCAGCTCGCCGTCGTCGGCGTCGCGGCGATCGGCGGTCTTCTCGTGTGGGCCATCGCGGGTCCGCTCGCCGGGGTGCCGCTCGTGGTCGCCGCGGGCGGCTCGCCCATGGCGATCACCCCGGTCTCGATCGTGGTCGCCGCGATCGTGACGGGCGCGGCAGCGTGGCTTCTGCTCGCGCTGCTGTCGCGGCATCCTCGCGGACTCACCGCCTGGACCATCGTCGGCACGGTCGTGCTGTTGCTCTCGCTGCTCGGCCCCGCCCTGTCCGGAGCGGCAGTAATGACACTCGTTGCGCTCGAGGCGATGCACCTCGTCGTCGGCGGCACGCTCATCATCGGACTGCGGCGCACAGCGTCGCGGCGGGACGCGTAACGTGATGGAGGGGAGGACGACGATGACCGACCGCATGAGCACCACGCTGCCGCGTGCCGCGGACTGCGACGACTTGGTGACCGCCTGGATCGTCCGCCGCCGCGGCCCGCTGTTCGCCCTGGTCTGGATGCCCGTTCTGCTGCTCGCGCCCATCGTTTCGAGCATCACCGCGGGACGCCCCGACGTCACGATCGCCTACTTAGTGATCGCCGCCTGGTACGCCGTCACCGTGATCGTGCCTTACCGCGATGTGCCGACGTGGGTGGGGGAGGTCTGCGTCGCCGTGCTCACGGGCATGGTCGTCGCGCAGTTCCTGATCTCGCACTCCGGTCAGGGGTTCCTGTATCCGCTGCTCGCGATCGCCGCGGCCACCGCGATTCGGCTGCGCGCCGCACTCGCCTTCGTCATGGCGCTCTCCATCAGCGGCACGGTCGCAGAGGGCGTCGACTCGCTCTCGCTCGGCAGCGCGCTGCTGTTCGGGTTCGCGAGCGTCATGGCCGGTGCGAGCACGTTCCTCATCCGTTACCTCGTCGACGTTGTCGTCGAGCTGCGAGCCACCCGCCGGCGCCTCGCCGGGGTCGCGGTGACCGAGGAGCGCCAGCGCTTCTCACGCGACCTGCACGATCTGCTCGGTCACACGCTCTCGGTGATCGTGGTGAAGGCGGAGGCCATTCGCCGATTTGCGAAGACCGATGCGGATGCCGTGGTCGAGCACGCCCGCGGTATCGAAGACGTCGGCCGCACCGCGCTCGCCGACGTGCGTCAGGCGGTCGCGGGCTACCGTGAGCTGCGCCTGGAGGCGGAGCTCGCGAGTGCCCTCGAGGTGCTGGAGGACGCCGGGGTCAGCGCGGAAGCCACCTCGCCGCTGCCGGGACTGTCGCTCGAGCTCGACCAGCTCTTCGCGTGGGTCGTGCGTGAGGCGACGACGAACGTCATCCGTCACTCGCGCGCGTCGCGGTGCACGATACAGATCACGAGGGATGCCGCCGGAGCGACGCTGCGGGTGACCGACAACGGGCGCGGAGCCGTCGCGGCCGAAGTGGGCAGCGGACTTCGCGGTTTGCAGGAGCGCGCAGCTCGCCTGGGTGGCGAGCTTCGAGTGGACTCGGACGCTCGCGGCTTCAGCATCGAGATCCGCGTGCCACGAGAGGGGAGCGACCGATGATCACGATCGTCATCGCCGAGGACCAGACGATGATGCGGCAGGCGCTTACGAGTCTGCTCGAGCTGGAGCGCGACCTGACGGTCGTGGCGGACGTCGGACGCGGTGATGAGGTCGCCGAGGTGGTGCGCGAGCACCGGCCGGATGTCGTGCTCCTCGACATCGAGATGCCGGGGCTCTCCGGGCTCGACGCCATTCCGGCCGTGCGCGAGGCGCATCCGGGTGTCGCCGTCATGGTCGTCACGACGTTCGGCCGGGCCGGGTACCTGAGGCGGGCGATGGATGCCGGAGCGCGCGGCTTCCTCGTGAAGGACGACCCGGTGGAGAAGCTCGCCGCCGCGATCCGTCGTGTCGTCGCGGGGGAGACGGTCGTCGACCAGCTGCTCGCCGCGCAGGCGCTGTCCGCCGGGGAGAACCCGCTGTCCGACCGCGAAGCCGAGGTGCTCGGCGCGTCGGACGGCGGCATCCCCATCACCGAGATCGCCGGGGCGCTTCACCTGTCCCCGGCGACGGTGCGCAACTACCTCTCGAGCGCGATCGGCAAGCTCGGTGCGCGCAACCGCGGTGAGGCGCTGCGCGAGGCGCGCCGAAGCGGCTGGCTGTGATCGTGCGCCCGTCCCGATCCGCGGACGCAGGTCAATACTGGCGGCGAAAACCGCATAAACATAGCCATTTTTGACGGGCGAGTGTGGGGAATATCCAGGCACATCCCAAAGTTGAGTATTGTAGACTCAAGTTTTGAAACCGGCTTGACCCCTGCAATAGGAAGGACACAGATGGCAAACATGCAGGGTGCGCCCTCCTCGCAGGAGGAGTCGAAGAGCGCACTGGAACAGTTCGGCGTCAACCTCACCGAGATCGCCCGGGCAGGCAAGCTCGACCCGGTGATCGGTCGTGACGCCGAGATCCGCCGCGTCAGTCAGGTATTGACACGGCGCACGAAGAACAACCCCGTGTTGATCGGTGAGCCCGGCGTCGGCAAGACCGCCGTCGTCGAAGGTCTCGCGCAGCGCATCGTCGCGGGCGACGTTCCCGAATCCTTGAAGGACAAACAGCTCGTCTCGCTCGACATCTCGGCGCTCGTCGCCGGTGCGATGTACCGCGGCCAGTTCGAAGAGCGCCTGAAGAGCGTGCTGAAAGAGGTCAACGAGGCCGAAGGTCAGATCATCACGTTCGTCGACGAGCTGCACCTGCTGATGGGTGCTGGCGGGGGCGAAGGCTCCGTCGCGGCATCCAACATGCTGAAGCCCATGCTCGCGCGTGGCGAGCTGCGGCTGATCGGTGCGACGACTCTCGACGAGTATCGTGAATACATCGAGAAGGATGCCGCGCTCGAACGCCGCTTCCAGCAGGTGTACGTCGGTGAGCCGAGCGTCGAAGACAGCATCGCGATCCTCCGCGGCCTCAAAGGCCGCTACGAAGCGCACCACGGGGTCACGATCACCGACGGCGCGCTCGTCGCCGCGGCATCGCTCAGCAATCGGTACATCACCTCGCGGCAGCTGCCCGACAAGGCGATCGACCTGATCGACGAGGCCATGAGCCGTCTCAAGATGGAGATCGACTCGTCGCCCGTCGAGATCGACGAGCTGAAGCGGCAGGTCGACCGCATGAAGATCGAGGAGCTCGCCCTCAAGAAGGAGAAGGACGAGGCCTCGAAGGAGCGTCTGGCGAAGCTCCGCGAGGAACTGGCTGAGAAGCAGACCGAACTGACCGAGCTGGAAGCACGATGGGAGCGCGAGCGCAGCGGGCTCAACCGCGTCGGCGAGCTGAAGAAGAAGCTCGACGAGGCGAAGACGGCACGCGACAAGGCGATGCGCGAGGCGAACTACGCCGAGGCATCCAAACTCGAGTACACGACCATCAAGCAGCTCACCGAGCAGCTTGCCCAGGCCGAGCACGAGAGCGAGCCCGAAGAGCCGCGCATGGTGAACGAACAGGTCACCGAGGACGACATCGCTGCTGTGATCGCGGCGTGGACGGGCATCCCCGTTGGTCGGCTTCTGCAGGGTGAGACCGAGAAGCTGCTGCATCTCGAGTCCGAGCTCGGACGTCGCCTCATCGGTCAGAAGCGTGCGGTGAGTGCGGTGGCGGATGCCGTTCGCCGCAGTCGTGCCGGAATCTCCGACCCGAACCGTCCGACCGGATCGTTCATGTTCCTCGGCCCCACGGGCGTCGGCAAGACAGAGCTCGCCAAGGCGCTCGCGGAGTTCCTCTTCGACGATGAGAAAGCCATGGTGCGCATCGATATGTCGGAGTACGGCGAGAAGCACACCGTGTCTCGACTCGTCGGTGCACCTCCCGGGTACGTCGGGTACGAGCAGGGCGGCCAGCTGACCGAGGCGGTCCGCCGTCGCCCCTACTCGGTGATCCTGCTCGATGAGATCGAGAAGGCTCACCCCGAGGTATTCGATGTGCTGCTGCAGGTGCTCGATGATGGACGCTTGACCGATGGTCAGGGCCGAACCGTCGACTTCCGCAACACCATCCTGATCCTCACCTCGAACCTCGGTTCGCAGTTCCTCGTGGACCAGAACCTGTCGTGGGAGGAGAAGGAGCGTTCCGTGCAGGATCTCGTGCGTCAGGCGTTCAAGCCGGAGTTCGTCAACCGGCTCGACGACATCGTCGTGTTCTCGGCGCTGTCGCAGGACGAGCTGGGCGAGATCGTCGAACTGTACATCGGGCGTCTGCAGACCCGACTGAGCGAACGTCGCCTCGAGCTGGCCGTGACGCCGGATGCTCGGGCCTGGCTCGCCGATCGCGGCTACGACCCGATCTACGGTGCGCGTCCGCTGCGTCGCCTCATGCAGAAGGAGATCGACGACCGCCTCGCCACCGCGTTGCTCGCGGGTGACGTGCACGACGGCGACACGGTCCGCGTCGACCTCGATGCGGCCGCTGATCACCTCACGGTCTCGTCCGTGTGATCACGCGCTGCTGACGAGGGGCGGTCGAGCTGAGGCTCGGCTGCCCCTCGTTGCGTCACTGGGCGCGGATCGTCAGGCGTTGACGAGGACGATCTCCTCCAGACTCTTGCGTTCGCGGGGTGCGATCTCCCGTGCCTGAAGAATTTCGTCGCCCAGCGCTTCCGGGGGCGCGAGAACGCCGAGTGCCGTGACTGACACGACGCGATAGCGGTCGTCGAGGTTGAAGGCCGCCTTGATCCCCTCGGCGTCGAAGCCGCCCATTTGATGCACGTGGAGACCGTCTCTGTGTGCTTGCAGAGCAAACGTCGCCGCTGCCTGTCCCAGGTCGTACTCTGCCCAGCGGAGCTCGGCGCCATCACTGCCCTTTGTCTCGGCGACATTCGCGATGAGCGCTGCGGCCGTGACAGCCCACTTTTGGTTGAAACCGAGCAGATTGTCCACGACCTGTGCGTGCTCTGGTGTTCCCCGCCTCGCGACGATGAAGCGCCAAGGCTGTGTGTTCGCCGCGGAAGCCGCCCAGCGGGCGGCTTCGAGTGCAGCGGTGATCTTCGACTCCGGAACCTCCGCTGTGATGTCGAAGGATCGTGGACTCCACCGTCCCGCGATCACCTCCGAGATTGGTGCGCTGGTAACGGCGATGCGATCGTGCGGCGTCATGGATCTCCTCTCGATTTGATGGGTTCAACGTATGCAAACGTATTCGGGCGTGAGCGATATTCCCCCGTGTGGGGGAGGCACGAACACCGAGTCTGGGGCACGATGGAGACCGTGACGACACGCACGGGTGCTTCGTCCGTCGCCGCGACCATCTGGCGACGGCTTCTCGTGCTGCTCATCGGCGGTCTTGTCGCCCTTCCGTACGGTGCGATCGGGATCTGGGCGGTCAGCGTCTGGGTTTCTGGGCAGCTGCCTCTGGCCGCGCGGCTGACGAGCCTTGTCATCGTCGCGATTCTGGTCATCCCCGCTGTGCTTCCGGTGACGCGCGCCCTTGAGCGCACGGTCGCGAACCAGCTGCTCGACACGGCCATCCCCGAGCCGCGGCACCGCACGCGCCCGGCGGACACTGCGCGGGGAGCACTCTTCTTCGCCGGGCACATCGCCTCCGGCGGCATCCTGATTCTCGGCATCGCCTTCGTGTTTCCCCTGCTCACGGTGCTGATCGCAGATGCTGTGGCCGCACGTCCGTCCGAGGAGAGCGCGACGATGCTGCGCGAACTGATCTCGGTCACCGACGTGGACCCCGCGATGATCCTGATCATCTGCGCCCTCGCGTCGGCGCTGATCGTGGTGTGCACGATCGCGGCGGGCTACCTGCTTCCGTGGTACGCACAGCTGCTGCTCGGACCGTCGCGCGATGAGCTGCGCGCTCGCGACGCCGAGAGAACGCGCGAGCAGCAGCGCCGCGGAGAACTCGCCCGAGACGTGCATGACTCCGTCGGACACGCCCTCACCGTGACCATGATGCAGGCGCTCGTGGCGAGGGGAGCAGTCGAGAGCGACCCGGATGCCGCGCGCGCCGCGCTCACCGAGATCGAACGCGTCTCTCGCGGCGCCGTCGCCGAGCTCGACTACGTGCTGAGCGTGTTGCGCGACGGCGACGGACCGCGAGGCGATCGTGCACCGGAGCAGCGCACCCTGGCTGATGTGGAGCGCCTCGTCGCGGAGACGCGTGCGACCGGGTTCGAGGTCGATCTGCGCATCGACGGCGCGCTCGCTGCTCTGCCGGCCAGCCTCGGACGGGAGGCTTACCGTATCGTGCAGGAGGGAATGACGAACGCGCTTCGCTACGCGACCACGCCGCGCGTGACCGTTGCACTCACGGCAGGTGCGGAGGAGGTCAGCGTCGTGATCGAGAACGAGACCGACGCGGCACGTGTGATCGCGGGACGCGGACTCACGGGACTCCGCGAGAGGGTCACGCTGCTCGGCGGAACGGCGTCGACCGGCATCCACTCGGGCCGCTGGCGGCTGGCAGCTCGACTGCCCGTTCGGGGCCCGCAGAATGTGAGGTCCGCATGAGCATCCGACTCGCCCTCGTCGACGACGAGCCGCTCGTTCGCGCCGGCCTGCGCACCATCTTCGACGCGGATCCGTCGCTCACGGTGATCGCGGAGGCCTCCGACGGCGACGAGGTGCAGGCCCTGGTTGACTCGGAGAGGCCCGACGTCGTCGTGATGGACGTGAGGATGCCCCGCATGAGCGGCATCGAAGCGACGCGGAATCTCGTGAGGCGACCGTCGGCGCCGCGCATCCTGATTCTCACCACCTTCGACAGCGACGACCACGTCTACGACGCACTCAAAGCGGGAGCAGACGGCTTCGTCGTCAAGCGTGCCGAGCCCGCCGAACTGGTGCGTGCCGTGCACACGGTCGCTGCGGGAGAATCTCTGCTGTACCCGGCGCGGATCCGCTCGCTCGCAGCGCGAACCGAGGAGAGCGGCGACCGGCTCGCCTCGGCGGGCCTCAGCGCGCGCGAGGGCGAGGTGCTGCGGCTTGTAGCCCGAGGCCTGACGAACGGGCAGATCGCCGCGGAGCTCTTCGTCGGCGCCGAGACCGTCAAATCGCACGTCGCGAGCATCCTCATGAAGCTCGGCGTGCGAGATCGCACGCAGGCGGTCATCGCGGCCTACGAGACACGGTTCATCGAGCCCGGGCAGTGAGAATCCCCCGGCAGGTCACGTGATTCCCCCGCACGGGTGGCGACCAGGATGCCCCGGCTCACGAGGCTGGGAGCATGACAACCACATCAGCACTCACCGCACGCGCCGTCGGCTCTCAACGCCGCCTTCTGCGCGTCACGCTCGCCGCCGCGCTCGCCTGGTCAGCCGGGCTCGTCGTGGCGGCCGTCCTCTGGGGAACCGGCATCGCGCCTCTGCCGTTCGCGGCGTTCGACCCCGAGGCATTCAGCTCCCTCATCGAGATGCTCCCCGCCGCAGCGGCGACGATCGTGCTCGCCCTCGTCGGTGCGGTCGGTGCGGCGCTCGCCGTGATCTGCCTGCGTTCGCGCGTTCCGTCGCCCGCGATGATCGGCGTCTTCGCCGGCATCCTCACCGTCTTCTCGACCATCGTCGTCGCGGATGCCCGCATCATGGCGGTCGTCGGGTACGCGCTGAGCCTGCGTTTCGTGCCCCTCGACGGGGCCACCGGTCTGCAGCTGGCGATGCTCGTCGGCTCGGCACTGTGGATCGCCGCGGCGGTTCTTGCTCCGGCCGGACGCATCGTTCCCACCACGGGGCGTCCCGTGACGCCGCTGGCTCGCACAGCCGTCGCGGTCGCGGTCGTGATTCCGCTGCTGTACGCGGCCGTGCGGTTCGCGTGGGCCGCGGGCATCCCTCTCGGTATCACGGACGCGATGCTTCGCGACGGGCAGGAGAGCGGCCTGTGGGGCATCGGCTTCGGGCTTGCGAGCGTCGCCACCGCCGTCGCGCTGCTCACGCTCGGGCTCGTGCAGCGTTGGGGCGAGCGTCTTCCGCGCTGGGTGCCGTGGCTCGGCGGACGTCGTGTTCCTGTCGCCCTCGCGGCAGTTCCGGTCACGCTCGGCGGACTCGTCATCTTCGGCGGCGGAGTGATGTTCGTCCGCGTCGCCGCGTCCGATGCTCTGCCGCTCGCCGAATCGTGGGCGACGCTCGGACCGGAGACACTCTGGCCGCTCTGGGGAATCGCCCTCGGGGTCGCCCTCACCGAGTACGTGCGCCGTCGCGTTCGGATCCGCGAAGCCGTATAGGCGATGCCTCAGCGGGGGAGGAGCGGCATCGGCATCCCGATCTGCACGAGAGCGGAGCCGATGCCGTATCCGACCGCGCACACGAGCAGCCCGATGATCGGCACCCAGTACGCCATGCGGCCGGTCAGGATGCGCCGCACCGTCCACACGGTGAAGATGACGACGGCCGAGATCGGCAGCCACAGGGCGATCAGCGTGCCCGTGTTGATCAGCGTGAAGTTGCAGTACCGCCCGACCTCGATGCACGGAATCGTGGAGAGGCCCAGCATGCTGCTGACCAGCAGAGTGAAGCCGACCGTCATCACGAGCAGGACTTCGAGTATGACCGATGCCACGAGGTCCCACTCGGGTCGTGAGGAAGCGGGCGTGCGGCCAGGCATGCGCTCAGTATCGCACCGCAGTCTGGACGGTTCCGCAGACGGCACGTGCCCCGATCAGGGGGTCTCAGCGTGCGCTGAGGGCACCTCTGACGGCGTCGACGAACGCGTCGACATCGGCCTCGGTCGTGTCGAACGAGCACATCCACCGCACCTCGCCCGTCGAGGCATCCCAATCGTAGAACCGGAACCTCTCGCGCAAGCTGTCAGCGACACCCGCGGGCAGAGTGGCGAAGACGGCGTTCGACTGCGTCTTCTGCGAGAAACCGAGGCCGAAGATCTCACCGTCGGCACTCAGCTTCTCGAGGCTCTGGCGCAGCCGCGCCGCCATACTGTTCGCGTGCGAGGCCGACCGCAGCCACAGATCGCCCTCGAGAAGAGCGATCAGCTGCGCAGAGACGAAGCGCAGCTTGGAGGCCAGCTGCATGTTCATCTTGCGCAGGTAGACGAGGCCGTCGGCTGCGGCCTCGTTCAGCACCACGACCGCCTCACCGTAGAGGAGGCCGTTCTTGGTTCCGCCGAAGCTCAGAACATCGACACCGGCATCCCTCGTGAACGTGCGCAGCGGCACATTGAGAGCTGCAGCGGCGTTCGCGAGCCGGGCCCCGTCCATGTGCAGGGTCATGCCGAGCTCGTGCGCATGATCGGCGATCGCTCGCACCTCGTCGGGCGTGTAGACGGTGCCGACCTCGGTGGACTGCGTGATCGAGACGACGAGCGGCTGTGCCCGGTGCTCGTCGCCCCAGCCCCACGCTTCGCGGTCGATGAGCTCGGGTGTGAGCTTGCCGTCGGGAGTGTCGACCGGCAGCAGCTTCATGCCGCCGACGCGTTCGGGCGCCCCGTTCTCGTCGACGTTGATGTGGGCGGTGGATGCCGTGACCACGGCGCCCCATCGCGGAAGCATCGATTGAAGCCCCACGACGTTGGCACCCGTTCCGTTGAACACGGGGAACACCTGGGTTCCCTCACCGAAGTGCCGTTCGAACACCTCGGTCAGGTGGGCCGTGTAGACGTCCTCGCCGTACGCGATCTGGTGGCCGCCGTTGGCCGCGCTGATCGCGTCGAGAATCTCGGGGTGTGCGCCCGCGTAGTTGTCTGAGGCGAATTGCTTGAGTTCAGGATCATGCAGAGGCTTCACCCCTCCATCCTCGCGCATGTGCGCCGCGACGGAGGGTGCACGAACGTGCGCGGTGCGCACACATTTTGCGATTCCCGGGTCAGCCGAACAGCTTGGCGTACTTGTCGTACAGCTCGTCCCATCCGGCGGCATACGCGGCGTCCCCGACGACCGGCGGAACGTCCGCGCCTCCGGCAACGGCATCCAGCGCTTGCAGGCAGAGGTGCCAGCCCGCAGCGAGGCTCGGCGCGATGTCTCGGTCGTCGAACCGGTGGCTGAAGTACACGATGGTGCCGTCCGCGGTGGGAGCCAGCTCGATGTCGATGCGGTCTCCGGCCCAGTCGAGCGACAGCATCCTGAGCACTGCCGAGGTCAGCACCATGCCGGGGTTCGCGTTCGCCGTCGGGTCGTCGGTCTGGCGAAGCGAGACCTGACCGAGGGAGTCCAGATCGCGGTCGTGGGCGAACGGCGCCCATGTGCTCACGCGGTCGCGCTGCGTCAAGCACTCCCAGAGCGGCGCGGCCTCGTGATCGAGGTGCCGTTCGAGCGCAAGCACCTGGTGCGGACCCGTGTCGGTGAGCGCGGCACTGATCGGGTGCTGGGGGAGGTCGCTGGCAGCCATGTCTCCAGTCTGCGTGACAGATGCCTCGCCGTCCATAGAGTCGGACGGCGAGGCGTCTGTGGCTCGGATGCGCGGTCAGCGCGAGAGCGCTTCGCCCCACTTCACGCGCGAGCCCATCTTGAGCAGCGAGTTCTCGTAGATGCGCGCGCCGATCATGACCACGATGATGGCGGATGCCGCGAGCACGACGAGCGAGAGGATCGGCTCCCACCAGGCCGCCGTTCCGAGGAACAGGCGCATCGGCATTCCGACCGGGGCGGAGAACGGAACGTACGACATGATGCCGAGCACGATGGGGTTGTCGTGGAACAGGATGACGAGGAAGTACGGCAGCATCACGAGCATCGTGACTGGGGTCGTCGTCGACCCGATGTCCTCCTGCCGCGAGACCATCGAACCTGTCGCGGCGAACATCGCGGCCAGCAGGATGAAGCCCACCGTGAAGAAGCCGACGAACCAGACGATCGGCGCACCGAGGCCGAGCAGCAGGTCGTTCTGCCCGATGACCGTGAGCCCGATGATCGACAGCACGGCGAGGATCGCGATCTGCGCGAACGCGAGGATCGAATTGCCGAGCACCTTGCCCGCCAGGAGGATCCGAACCGGGATCGTCGACATCAGAATCTCGATGACGCGTGTCTGCTTCTCCTCGACGACGCTCTGGGCGATGACCTGACCGAAAGTCATCGCCGACATGAAGAACACCAGACCGAATCCGATCGCCACGAAGTACGCGAAGATGGGGTTCTCGGAGTCCGTGTCGAGCAGCATCACCTCGGGCGAGACGCTGAGCTGAGCGATGAGCGAGCTCGGAGCCTCGGTGTCTGCGATGATGGCGACGCCGATCGGGGAATCGTCGGGCACGAGCGCGGCATCCACCTCGCCCTCCTTCACGAGAGTCTTCGCTTCGTCGGCGTCTGCGACCTCTGTGACGTCGAAGCCGTCGACTCCCTCAAGCGCTGCGCCCGCCTGGCCGACGACCGCGACCGGGGTGTCCGATTGGTTCTGAGCCATGAGGCCACCGACGATCATGCCGCCGATCGCGACGATGAAGAGGATGAGCGTCGAGATCACGAACGCCTTGCTGTGCAGGCGAGCGGAGATCTCGCGCTCGGCGACCAACCAGGTGCTCGACACCAGACGCGGCTCTGCAGTGGTGGCGCTCATGAGATGACCTCCTTGAAGATCTGTGCGAGTGAGGGATGCTGCGGGGTGAACGTCGTGACCGCGCCTTCGGCGACCGCGCGCTGGAGCACCTGCTGCGCGGTCTGGTCGTCGTCCACATCGAAGAGTGCGTAGCCGCCGTCGAAATCGAGCACAGTCACGCCGGGCGTCTCACGAAGCCAGCCGGCGTCGCCCGTGAAGACGAGCTCGTAGCGGTTCGTCGAGTGCTCGGAGCGCAGCTGTTCGCGGGGGCCGTCCGCGCGGATCTCCCCGCTGGCGATGATCACGAGGTCGTCGCACAGGCGTTCCACGATGTCGAGCTGGTGACTGGAGAAGAGCACCGGGACACCGCGCGCGGCGTAGTCACCGAGCACGCCGACGACGGTGTCGACAGCGATCGGGTCGAGGCCGGAGAACGGTTCGTCGAGGATCAGCATGGTCGGCTCGTGAACGAGTGCCGCGGCGATCTGCGCGCGCTGCTGATTGCCGAGCGAGAGATCCTCGATCGGATCGTTTGCGCGCTCCGATAGGTCGAGGCTCTCGAGCAGCCCCTCCGCGTTCGACTTCGCGTGCGCGGCGCTCAGGCCGTGCAGCCGGGCGAGGTAGACGAGCTGATCGGCGACCTTCATCTTCGGGTACAGCCCGCGTTCCTCGGGCATATAGCCGAAACGACGTCGATCCGCGGCAGTGAGAGGAGCACCGTCGAACGTCACGGTTCCGGCATCAGACGACAGCAGCCCCAGGATCATGCGCATGGTGGTCGTCTTGCCGGCGCCGTTGCCGCCGACGAAGCCCGTGAGCTTTCCGGGAGCGACGGAGAAGGTGACGTCGTTCAGAACGCGGCGGGTGCCGAAGCTCTTCGTGATTCCCGATATCTCGAGCACGGTGCATCCTTTCGTCGAGTGTGCTTCAACGCTATGGTCCGGCACCGACCTCGGGCATCCGCCGCCAGGCGGGTTTCGGCTCTCCGCCGCGCGGCGGAGGCGGCTCCCGCCGCGGCATCCCGTACACGCCTCACCGGCAAATGAAAACCCCTAGCCTCACGGCCGATTCTGAGTAGCGTGAAGACGGACGACTGAATGATGTGGCACCGCCATGGCTGAAAGGAGTTCGTATGCCCACCGTGAGCGACTTCGTCATCGAACGAATCAGAAAATGGGGAGTGACCAGAGTCTTCGGCTTCCCAGGAGACGGCATCGGAGAGTTCGACGGTGCCCTCGGCAGAGCCCAGCGGGAGGGCGAGGGGCTCGACTACATCAGGCCGACGCACGAGGAGATCTGCGCCCTCATGGCGACCGCGCACGCCAAATTCACGGGCGAGGTCGGTGTGTGCATGGCGACCTCGAGCCCCGGAGCGTTCCACATGGTGAACGGGCTCTACGACGCGAAGATGGACAATCAGCCGGTCGTCGCCTTCGTCGGGCAGCAGGGACTCAACGCCATCGGCACCGCCAACCAGCAGGTGAGCCACCTCGAGCGGACCTTCGACGACGTCGCGGTTTACGTGCAGACGATCGTGTCGCCGGAGCAGGCGCAGGCGGTCGTCGACACCGCGTTCCGCACGGCACGGACGCGACTCGGACCCGCCGTCGTGATCATGCCGCACGACGTGCAGGGGATGGAGATCGCGCCGCTCGAGCCGGAGAACTGGGTGTCTCGCTCCAGCGCGGTGGCGCCGTCGATGCGGCTCTCCCCACCGGAGGACGAGATCGTCCGGGCTGCGCAGATCATCAACGAGGGCTCGAAGGTGACCTTCCTCGTCGGTCACGGCGCGAACGGCGCGACGGACGAGGTGCTCGAAGCCGCGAGGAAGGCAGGCGCGGGAATCATCACCGCGTTGCGCGCCAAGCACGTCGTGCCCGGAGACGTTCCCCATCACACCCAGCAGCTGGGTCTTCTCGGCTCGCTGCCGAGCTACAACCAGATGAAGGAGTGCGACACGCTCGTGCTGCTCGGCACGAATTACCCCTATGGGCAGTTTCTGCCGGCGAGCGGGCAGGCGCGCGCGATTCAGGTGGACCTCAAGCCCGAGCAGATGGGTCTGCGCTACCCGACAGAGCTCAACCTCTGGGGTGACGTGAAGACGACGCTCACCGCGCTTCTTCCGCACCTCGAGACCAAGACCGATCTCTCGTGGCAGGACAAGGTCGCCGACGAGATGGCGCACTGGGAAGACGAGATGGAGTCCCAGGCGCTGCAGACCTACGAGGACGGCGTGAACCCCCGCCGCGTCTACCACGAGCTCAACCGGCGACTGCCCGCAACCTCGATCGTGACAGCGGATGCCGGAACCACGGCCGACTGGTACGGGCACCACATTCGCCTGCAGCGCGGCATGATGGGCGACCTCTCCGGACGTCTGGCCACGATGCTCGCCGCGATGCCGTACGCCGTGGCCGCGAAGTTCGCGCACTCGGAGCGACCGGTCATCTGCACGATCGGCGACGGTGCGTTCCAGATGCTCGGAATGAACGAGCTCATCACGGTCAAGAAGTTCATGAAGCGGTGGGACAACCCGCAGTTCATCATCGTCGTGCTGCACAACGACGACCTCGAGCAGGTCTCGTGGGAGATGCGCACGGAGGACGCCAACCGGCCTGGAGCACCTCGCAGGACGTCGAGTCGGTGGACTATGCCGGCTGGGCGGAGCTGCTGGGCTTCACCGGCATCCGCGTGCACACCGACGACGAGGTCGAGCAGGCCTGGGACAGAGCGTTCGCGACGCAGGGCGTCACCCTCATCGACGCGTACACGAGCCGGAATGTGCCGCCGCTTCCGCCGCACATCACGTTCGAGTTCGCCAAGAGCACGGGGAGGCGCTGCTGAAGGACGACCCGCACACCGCGCAGGTGATCCGTGATTCCGCGCAGTCGCTTCTCACCGAGGGAATCGAACGGGTCAAAGGCACGCTGCACATCGGGGACTCGTAGCGGAACGAAGGCGACTGATCGCAGAGGCTGAGACCCACATGACGCCACACCTGCGACACTGGAGTCATGTGGTTTCGACCGGGCAAGCGCCCCACGCTGAAGACGACGACCGATGCCGAGGGGACGACGCTCGGCATCGGAGTGCCCGTGTACGTCCGCGATCCCGGCGACGAGTACCGCGACACCTTCCCCGGCGAGCCGACGGGCCTCATCGTCGGGCTTGCCTCGACGCTTCCTCGCCGCGGCATGACGGCGCAGTCGCTGCAGGCGCGCATCTGGACGGTGGCGTTCGACGAACCACAGCACCTGCGAGACGGCCGCGGCCCATTCGAGACGGCGGAGATCTCCGAGGAGCTGCTCATGGCCGCGCCGCCCGTATCGGCAGACGACACGCTGCTCGGAGACGACGCTGCGCGTGACGAGACCGCCCGGTCACGAGGCTCCGCGTCGGGGAACAGCGATCAGGAGCCGGGAACGACCACACCGTTCTCATAGGCGAAGATGACCGCCTGGATGCGGTCGCGAAGCTGCAGCTTCTGCAGAATCTTCGAGACGTGGGACTTCACGGTGGCGTCGCCGACGAACAGCGTCGAGGCGATCTCGGAGTTCGAGAGGCCCTGCGCCACCAGGCCCAGCACCTCCCGCTCACGCTCGGTGAGTTCAGTGAGACGTCCGTCTGCTGCGATCGGAGGGTGAGAGGATGCCGTGGCCGGAGCCTCCGAGAACTTCGCGATCACCCGCCGCGTGACCTCCGGTGAGAGCAGCGCGTCACCCGCGGCGATCGTCCGGACCGCCTCCACGAGCCTCTCCGGACTCGAGTTCTTGAGCAGAAATCCGCTCGCGCCGGCGGCCAGCGCCTCGAACAGGTAGTCCTCACGGTCGAACGTCGTCAGGATGATGATCGCCGCCCGCGAGGCATCCGTGATCTCGCGCGTCGCGGCGAGACCGTCGAGCACGGGCATCTGCACGTCCATGCAGATCACATCCGGGTTCAGTCTGCGCGCGAGTTCGACCGCGCGGCGACCGTTCTCCGCCTCGGCGACGACCTCGATGTCAGGCTGCGCGGCGAGGATGATCCGGAAGCCGGCGCGGACCAGTTCGTGATCGTCGGCGAGCAGAACGCGCGTCATGTGGCAGCTCCAGCGGTGTCGTGGTCGGCGGGGACGGAGGGGATGCTGGCGCGGATGAGGTAGCCCCCGCGTGACCGGGGGCCGATCTCGATGCGCCCGCCGACCGCGGCGATGCGTTCGCGCATGCCCACGTGGCCGAGCGCACCCTTTCGAGGTTTCGAGGGCACGAAGCCGGTGTTGGCGACTTCGAGCTCCACCTCGGCATCCTGAAATCTCAGACGAACATCGGCGGTCGCATCGGCGCCCGCGTACTTCCGGGCGTTCGTGAGGGCCTCCTGCGCAATGCGGTACAGCGTCAGCGCGACGGTCCCCGCGACCTCGCGCTCAATGCCAAGCACCTCGTAGCGCGTCGGCAGGCCGCTCTGCGTCGACTCATCGGCCAGGCGACGGATGTCATCGAGGCCGATCGTGCTCACGGCAACCGTCGTCTCCTCACCCGTCGTGCCCTCGGTCTCGCGCAGCGTCGTGACGAGCCCGTGTAGTTCGTCGATCGCGGCGCGAGCGTTGTGCTCCACATTGGAGAGCGCGCTCTTCGCGGCATCCTGGTCGAGATCGATCACCGTGCGCGCCGCCCCCGCCTGCACGCCCATGACCGAGACGTGGTGCGCGACGACGTCATGCAGCTCGCGTGCGATGCGTACGCGCTCGAGAGCGACCGCCTGTGCCGCGGAGCGCTCGCGCTCACGCTCGAGCTCCCGCGTGCGATCCTCCAGCTCCGCACGCTGACGGGCGGAATTGTATGCATGAGTACCGAAGTACGCGGCACCGCCGAAGTACAGGATGTTCGTCATGATCTGGATGCCGAAGTAGGCGAGCATCGCCGTCTGCGTGCCGAAGCCGTTGAAGTCATCGCGGATGCCCGAGTCGGTCGCAGAGATGAACATGGCCGTCGCCAGCCAGATGAGCATCGCCCCGATGATCGCGCCGAGTGTGAACCGCACGAACCGCCGATCGCTCACCCACGCGCCCACCGTGTACATCGAGACGAACAGGATGATCTGGCTGAACAGCAGCTCAGGTGCGCCGAGCTCGATGCCCACGATGTACGCGGCCGACACGACGAGCGCGACCGTGCATGGCCACCGTCGGCGCAGAGCGATCGCCCCGCACATGACCGCAGACCAGATGATCGTCACCCACATCGGCGCGGTCGCGTCTCCCATCGCGCCGGCGAGTCGGTAGAGAACGCTGCTCGGCAGCATGCAGCCGAAGAGCACGAGCGCGCCGAGCAGGTCGCGACGCCGCTGAAGCGCGGTCGCGGCCGGCCTGCGCCAGCCGTGCGCGGACGGGTCCGTGAGCTCGCTCATGCCTCAACGGTAGCGGGGCGGATGCGTGCTGGGCATCCGCCCCGAGGCGGATTCAGTCTCTCCCGGTGATGCCTGACGTCGACTCGATGACGTCGCCCATCTTCTTGCGGAGCGCCTCATAGAACATCGACAGCGGGAACTCATCGTCGAGCACGGCATCCGTCATTCCTCGCGGTGGCCCCATGAGCGTCTCATCATCGAGACCGCGCGCCCACGCCGAGGCGGGGTGCGGCTCGAGCACCGAGCGCACAAGCTCGTAGGCCGCGAGCCAGTGCGCCGTCTTCGGACGGTCGATCGACCGCCAGTACAGGTCGTTGATCGCCTCGCCGAGCGCGACGACGACATCGGGAACATCAGCCCAGTCGATTGTGAGCTTCGTGTCCGTCCAGTGCAGAACGCCGCGCTGATGCATCCACGCGAACAGCAGCTGTCCGCCGAGTCCGTCGTAGTTGCGACTGCGCGAACCGGTCAGCGCGAAGCGGAAGATCCTGTCGAAGATTACCGCGTACTGCACGAGCTTGGCGTGCCGCAGAATCTCGCGCTCGGCATCCGTGAGTGGGTCGCCGTCGCCCGCGTCTCGCGCGGAGAGCTCGCGCTCGAGCCGCACCGACTCGCGGAACGCGGTCATGTCACACCGCATCTCCTCGAGGGAGTACAGAAAGTACGGCATCCGCTGCTTGATCATGAACGGGTCGAACGGCAGATCGCCGCGCATGTGTGTGCGGTCGTGGATGAGATCCCACATGATGAAGGTCTCTTCGGCCAGCTTCTGGTCGTCGAGCAGCTCGCGGGCGTCGTCCGGCAGCTCGAGTTTGGTGATCTCGGATGCCGTCGACACGACGCGCCGGAAGCGCGCGGCCTCACGGTCTGAGAAGATCGCGCCCCACGTGAACTGCGGAATCGCGCGCATCGCGACGGTCTCGGGGAACAGCACGGCGGCGTTCGTGTCGTATCCGGCCGTGAAGTCGATGAAGCGGATGGGAACGAAGAGCTTGTTCGAGAAGTCTCCGGCCTCGAGTTCTGCGACGAAGTCGGGCCACAGCACCTCGACGAGCACCGCCTCGACGTGGCGATCGCGCGATCCGTTCTGCGTGTACATCGGAAACACGACGAGATGCGCGAGACCGTGCACACGGTGCTGTTCCGGCCGGAAGGCGACGAGCGCGTCGTAGAAGTCCGGCACCCCGAAGCCGTCGTCTGCCCAGCGGCGGAAGTCCGCCTGCACGGCCTCGAGGTACTCGGCGTCCCAGGGGAAGAGTGGTGCGAGCTCGCCGACGGCGTCGATGATCGCCGCCACGTGATCGCGCGCGGTAGTGTGCGACGCGGCATCCTCGATCGACCCGTCCTTGGACTGCAGCGGGTGCAGCGCTTCGGCCGACTGCTTGAGGCTCAGCCACGCCGGGTTCGTCGCGAGGACGTCGGGATCAGGCGTCGGGCTCGCGGGGGTGTCGACGGTGGTGATGGACATGTGAGCCTCCTTGCTCGATCGCGGTCATCTCGTGTGATTCTGAGCGTACGCGGATTTCCTTCGTGAAAATGCGAGTTCTCGGTTGATACTGCTGCTCGTTGCCGCTAGAAACGCATGAAAAGTGCGTCGAGAGGATGCTCAACGAGCAGAACCGCTGTCCACTCTCGACGTGACTCAGCTGCACGTGCGTGCAGGGTTCCGGAAGAAGCACGACGTACGCCAGCATGAGACGTATCGTGTGAAGGTTGACGTCTAGCAAGCGAGGGGTGCTATGCGCATCGAGTTGAACGCCGTCACGAAGGGCAAGTCCGCGGAGGTCCTGCCCGCGACATCCGTGACACTCCAATCTGAGCACGCAACGTTCGTGCGCGCCGAGACCGAGCAGCGGCCGACCGTGCTCGGGCTCATCGCGTCCGGTCGGATGAAGCCCACCGAGGGCACCGTGACGATCGACGGCGAGGACTCGCCGAAGCGTCTCCGGCGGGCGGTCGCACTCATCGATGCACCCGACATCAGCGATCCGGCGCCGAACGTCCCCGTGTGGCGCGTCGTGAGCGAGGAGCTCATGTTCGCCGGTCTTCCCTCGCACCCCCTTGCGGTGCGTGACGCGCTCGACGAGCTGCACCTCACCGCCGTCCGGCGGCGCGACATGTCGCAGCTGGAGTCAACAGACCGGGTGAGGATGCTTCTCGAACTCGCGTCTCGTCGTCCCGGCGTCGAGGCCCTCGTGCTCGTCTCTCCCGACCGTCACGGCGGGGACCCAGCCGAGTGGTGGCACGTGTGCCGCAGGTTCGCCGCCCGCGGCTTCGCCGTTCTCGTCATCGCGGGGTACTCCTCGGCCGCCGCGATCAACAGTCTCTCCGGCCCCGACGTCACCGACACGGTCGCGGCCGATTCCATTCCGCTCTTTCAGACGGGAGAACTCTCGTGAAGATCTTCGCGATGCTGCGCGCCGAGTTCGCGCGCCTGACCGCGACGCCCATGGCAAAGCTCGCGCTCCTCGCCCTCATGGTGGTGCCGCTGCTCTACGGAGGTCTCTACCTCTGGGCCAACCAAGACCCCTATGAGAACCTCGACCAGGTGCCGGTGGCCCTCGTCGTGGATGACGAGGGAGCGACCGTCGGCGACGAGTACACGAACTACGGCGACGAGATCGCCGAGTCGCTGCTCGAAGACGCCACCTTCTCGTGGAGCCGTGTGAGCGCGGCATCCGCTCGTCATGGCGTCGAAGCGGGAGACTTCGACTTCTCCGTCACGATTCCCCGCGATTTCTCGGAGTCGCTGGTCTCCTCACAGGGCAAAGACCCGCATCAGGCCGAGGTCGTGCTGACCACGAACGACGCGAACAGCTACCTCGCCTCCACGATCGGTGAGACGGCGATCAAGCAGATCAAGCAGCAGATCGTCTCGCAGGTGAACAAAGAGGCCGCGACGCGCATGCTCGACGCGATCGCCGAGATCAGAGTGAACCTGGTGGATGCCGTCGACGGCGCGAACCAGCTCGTTGATGGTGCCGATACAGCCCACGGCGGCGCGAGCGATCTGGCTGACGGTCTCAAGACGCTGTCGTCCGGCGCCACCGAGCTGTCCAACGGTCTCGACGAGCTGCAGTCGAAGACATCCTCTCTTCCGAACCAGACGAAGGCGCTCTCCGACGGTGCGTATCAGGTGGCTCAGGGCAACCAGAAGGTCGCAGATGCAGCGGACGCCGTCGGGGCGGCATCCGCTGAATTCAACAACGCGCTGCCGGGCGTTCGCGATGACATCAGCGCGTACCTGACGGAGCAGGGCTTCGATCAGGAGCAGATCGACGCCGTGCTCGCCAAGCTCGATCCGCTCGGTACGAAGGCCGACGCGGTGAACGGCAAGGTGCAGAGCACAGTGTCATCCATCGACGAACTCTCCTCGGGGGCCTGGCAGGTGTCGAACGGGGCGAAGACGCTCTCCGATGCCATGCCGGCGCTGACGGCGGGTATCAACTCCGCGGCTGATGGTGCACAGCAGCTTGAGGACGGCGCGAAGACCGCCCACGACGGCTCCGTGACGCTGCGCGACGGGCTCAGCACCCTGCTGGACGGCATGACCGAGCTTCGCGATGGACTGCAGGACGGCGTCGACCAGATTCCAGACTCGTCGAAGGAGCTCCGCGCACAGCAGGCCGACACGATCGCCGATCCGGTCGACCTCTCGACCGCGGCGGTCACCAAGGCGGGCACGTACGGTGCGGGTCTCGCGCCGTTCTTCGTCGCGCTTGCCGCGTGGATCGGCATCTACGCGCTGTTTCTCATTGTGAAGCCGGTCTCGAAGCGTGCGATCACCGCGATGCGTGCGCCGCTGCGCACGACGCTCGCCGGGTGGCTCATGCCGGCCGGTCTCGGTGCGATTCAGATGGTGGCGCTGTACTTCATCGTGTCGGGCGCGCTCGGGTTCCAGGTGCATCAACCCTGGGGTGCATTCGGAATCATGGCACTGTCGTCGATAACGTTCGCCGCGATAATTCTGGCGCTCAACGTGTGGTTCGGCAGTGTGGGGCAGTTCCTCGGGCTCGTGATGATGGTGGTGCAGCTCGTGACCGCCGGCGGAACGTTCCCGTGGCAGACGCTGCCCGAGCCGTTGAGAGCGCTGCACTTCGCCTTCCCCATGCCGTACACGGTGGATGCGCTGCGACAGTTCATGTACGGCGGCAGCTACCAGGCCGCGGCGAACGATGCGCTCGTGCTCGTCGGCTGGCTCGTCGGGGCGCTCCTGCTTACTGCACTCGGCGTCGCGAGGATGACGAGGTTCCGCACGATGCGGGACCTGGAGCCGAGCCTCATCGGCTGACGCGCACCGGGCACCGGGCACTGCGCACCGCGCACCGCGCACCGGGCACTGCGCTGCAGACGCTGCAGGCTGCGCCTTGCGCCTTGCGCTCTGCGCCCTGCCCGCACGCCCGCACTCGCACTGGGCACTGCGCAGCACGCGCGGCATGCTGCGCCCGTGCCCTCGCGCCGTGCTGCGCCCGCCCGCGGCGTGCGAAAGACGTTCAGGTGTACCGGATACCGCTTTCCTGGTTCGGGAAAGCGGTATCCGGTACACCTGAACGCGCGGGGCGCGGCGCTTGGGACGAGGCGCGGCGCTTGGGACGAGGCGCGGCGCGCGGGACGGGGCCCCGCGGGACGGCGCTTGGCAGGGCGCGGCCCGCGCGGCGCAGAAGGGCACGACGGCCCAGGGCTCCCGACGATGCCGGGGGTCAGACTCCCGCGGGCACGGACTCGAGACGAGACTTCGCGAGGCGCTCCGCCGCTTCGAGGGTCGTGATGCTCTCGGCCTGCGCCTGAGCGAAGATCGCCCGCAGCGTGTCGCCGATGTGCTCGACGCGCTCCTCCACAGCCGCCTTGTCGGCTCCGGGACGCGAGGCCATGTCGATGTAGATGACACCGCCTGCGTTGACGACGAAGTCGGGGGCCCAGAGGATGCCGCGCTCAGCGAGCTGCTCAGCACCATCGTGCCGCGCCAGCTGGTTGTTCGCCGCACCGACCACGGCCTTGCAGCGAAGCGAGGCGATGACCTCAGGACTGAGCGCACCGCCTACGCCGCACGGGATGAACAGGTCGGTCTCGAACTGGTGCTCGTCGCCGGGCTCGATCCAGCTCGCGCCGATCTCCTCGGCCAGGGCCTTGCGTGCGGGGTTGACGTCCGTCACGATCAGTCGCGCGCCCTCGGCGGCGAGGCGACGTGCGAGCCGTCCGCCCACCTGGCCGAGCCCCGAGATGACGGCACGCCGGTCAGCGACGACCGGACTGCCGAAGACGGTGTCGAGCGTCGCGGTGACCGCGGAGTACACACCGGCGGCAGTCGCGTCGCTCGGCTCTCCGACACCGCCGCGGTCGGCGGGAAGACCCTCGACGTAGCGGGTGCGCTCGGAGACCGTCGCCATGTCCTCTGCGGAGGTGCCGACGTCCTCAGCCGTGTAGTAGGAGCCGCCGAGCAGTTCGACGGCGTCGCCGAGGTCGAGCATCGCGTCGCGTTTGCGCTCGGCATCCAACACCGTTCCCTCGGGAACGAACACGACCGACTTGCCACCACCGCGAGCGAGTCCCGCCGCGGCGTTCTTGTACGTCATGCCCTCGGAGAGGCGAAGCGCATCGGCGACAGCGTCGCCCCATGAGCGGTAGGTCCAGACGCGGGCTCCGCCGAGGGCAGGGCCAAGAACGGTTGAGTGGACGGCGACGCAGATGGTGAGACCGGATCGCGCACCGCGGGTGATCAGCACATTCTCGTGCTCGGGCTGCGCGTCTGCGAATACGGGATTGGGTGACGACATTGTCAATCTCCTTGTGGGCGATGGTGCGATGTTCCTGGGCCCGGGTGGGGCCCACATGCGGCGCTGGTCTTGCCCCATGCTCCTCCAGTTTCACGCAACTCGGCGAGAAAGGCCACCGGCTAATCGGTGCACCGGGATCAGTGCATCGTCATGCCGCCCGTGACGTTCAGCGACTGGCCGGTCATGTACGCGGAGAGGTCGCTCGCGAGGAAGAGCACGACGTTCGCGACGTCCTCGGGTTGGCCAGTTCGGCCCAGCGGCACCTGACTCTGGTCTTCTCGCTCGATGTCCTCGGGAGAGAGCCCGCGGATCGCCGCCCCCTCAACGCGTTCGCGGCGCTTCATGTCGGTTTCGATGATGCCGGGGCAGACGGCGTTCACGGTGATGCCGTCGCGCGCGAGCTCGACCGCCATCGTCTTGGTGAGTCCCAGCACCGCGTGCTTCGAGGCCACATAGGAGCTCATCGCTCGGTAGCCGTTCTTGCCGGCCTGTGATGCGATGAAGATGAGTCGTCCGTCGGCATTCGCAGCGACGAGACGTCGAGCGACGTGTTTTGCGGCCAGATAGGTACCGCGTGCGTTCACCGCTTGATTGAGGTCCCAGTCGCGCGTCTCGCTGTCGATCGTGAGACCCATGGTCGAGGTTCCGGCGGCCGTGACGAGAAGGTCCACCGTGCCGATCGACTCCGCGATGCGATCGATCGTCTGGACGACATCTGATTCGGAGCTCACATCGAGGTGAATGCGCCATTCGCGGTCGCCGACGCGTGTGAGTTCAGCGTCAGGATGCCCCAGGTCGGCGCTCACGACGGTCGACCCCTCCGCCAGGAGGCTCTCCACGATGGCGCGCCCGATGCCTCTGCCGCCGCCGGTGACGAGCGCGATGCGCCCCTGAAGCTCGGGAAAGCGCACGATCAGACCAACTCTCGAGAGAAGGCATCGGAGCTGATGCCCTGAGCGAGAACGTCAGCGGCCCAGGTCTTCGCCGAGTGGAGGCTGTGGTCGCGGTAGTTTCCGCAGCTGACCGCGTCCGTCGCGGGCACGTCGCTCCAGGTGATGCGGTCGGCGATCACGGTCAGCGCGCTCTTGACTGCGGCGGCGACGGTCGCGGCGTCCGGTTCGCCCCACACGATGAGGTGGAACCCCGTACGGCAGCCGAACGGCGAGCAGTCGATGACGCCGGTGAGCTGCTTACGCAGGAGCCCCGCGAGCAGGTGCTCGATGGTGTGAAGGCCCGCGGTTGGGATCTCGCCGGCGTTGGGCTGAACGAGTCGGATGTCGAAGTTCGAGATGGCGTCTCCGTGAGGTCCCCTCTCGACGGTGATGCGGCGCACATAGGGTGCGTGAACGGCCGTGTGGTCGAGCGCGAAGCTCTCAACTTTCTCCATCGACTCCCTTTCGACACGCTCGACTGTATCCGCGCGGTGATGGATGCTCGGTCGTTCCCGCGCTTCATGACGATGTGTGACATAGCGCTGAGGCGCAGCAGGCGGGTGCCGCCTACCGTGAGAGACGTTCCGCCCGTCCGTGGGCACCCCGTCACATCACGTGTAAGGCACACCATGAGTCTGAAGAAGTCATTTGCTGCTCTCGCCGTCGTTCCGCTCCTGTTCGGCCTGGCGGCGTGCTCGTCGCAAAGCAGGGCCGAGTCCTCTGCTGAGAAGGGCAGCGTCGAGAACCCGGTGGTGTTGGGCGTCATGGACGAAGCCGAGCCATATTGGCAGGAATTCCTCGACGCTGCGGCGGGCGAAGACATCCACGTCGAGCTGAAGAACTTCACCGAGGGAACGCTCGCGAACGACGCGCTGGCGGACGGAAGCATCGACATCAACCAGTTCCAGCACATCATCTTCTTGGCTCAGTACAACGATGCGAAGGGCAGTGACCTCGTGCCGGTCGGTGCGACAGCGATCTTCCCGCTCGCGCTGTACTCGACGCAGTTCGAGTCGGTGGACGAGATTCCGGATGGCGCCGAGATCAGCGTGCCGTTCGACGAGACGAACCTGTCGCGGAGCCTTCTAGTGCTGCAGGCGGCCGGCCTCATCAGTCTGAAAGACGGCGGGTCACCGTTCTCGACGGTGGACGACATCGAGAAGGATGCCTCGACGGTCGAGGTCGTGCCCGTCGAACCGAGCCTGACGTCGACCACTCTTCCCGATGTGGCGGGCGCGATCGTGAACAACAACTTCGCGGCGGACGCGGGTCTCGGGGCGGAGGAGCTTCTGACACAGGACGACCCGACGGACCCCAGTGCGTTCCCATACATCAACATCTTCGCGACGCAGGCCGACGACGCAAGCGAGCAGGTTTACGCGGACCTCGTTCGGATCTTCCAAGAGACGGATGCCGTGCAGCAAGGGGTCATCGACAGCTATGGCGACTCCGCGGTGTTGGTCGATACTCCCGTCGATGAACTGCTGGCAAGCCTCGAGGAGACCACGGCGCAGGTCGCCTCGTCCGACTGATCGAGGGCTGCGGCACGGGCGGTGATCGCACGGACGTGGTCGCCCTGAGAGTCAAACTGGCTGGCGGCTGGCCAGTGCGCGCAACGCGACGGCTTGGCTCACCGCGAAGAGCGCGACATCCGCGGCGATTGACAAGACGGCCACGGCGGCAAGAGTCGATGTCGTGGCCGCGGCGCACGAGGCTACGATGAGCGCGGCCACCGCATTGACGCTCATCACGAGGCGCAGTGCCGTCTGGAGTCGCAGTGCCCTCAGCATCCAGAGCACGAGGGCAGCCCAGAGAACGACGAGTCCGTCCGCCCCGGCGATGAGGGGCTGCGGCAGTGCGATGACCGCCGAGATCGGAGCCGAGCCGAGAGCGACCGCTGCGCCGAGAAGCGTGCAGTAGATCGCGTCGATTCGCAGGCTCCATACGCCGAGTCGGCGTCCGTCGATTCGCTTCACGCCATCTACCCCCGATCGTCTTTGGAGAGGTCTCTTTCGAGAATACTCAGGAGACGGCGATGGTGGCCTCATGTTGACGTCGCTGGCGGCTTCTGCGAGGTCACCCGGGCGGTGAACGTCAGAGCGAGTGTCGTTCGAGCCACGGCTCGAGAATGGTGAGGAAGGCGCCCGGACGCTCGACACTCGGCAGGTGCGCCGTGTCATCGATGCGCGCCGAATCGGCATCCGGAATCTGCTCCGCGAGGTACTCGAACTGCAGCAGCGCCGGGGTGACGTCGTACTCTCCGACGATCACAAGCGCGGGCATCTCGATGTCGACCACCCGATCGAAGGCGGGCGGCTCGAGCGGGCGCGGCGTCGGATTCTGATCCATTCGGGCGATGTTGAAGCGGTTCAGCATGCGTGCCGTCTCCAGGAAGTCCGGGTCGACATCGTCGGGCTCTCGCAGCGGTCCGACCGCCCAGAAACGCACCTCGCTGTCCATGAGCACGGGCCAGTCCTTGGCCTCCCACGCGGCGTCCTGCGCGTCGACATAGGCCTCTTCCTCGTCGGTGAGGTCGACCTCGGGGAAACCGCTCGGCCCCGACCCGATCGTGATGAGTCCCGCGACGCGGTCAGGATGTTCGACGGCGAGATCGATCGCGATCTGACCGCCGCGGGAGGCGCCCATGACCGTCGCCCTCTCGATTCCGAGCTCGTCGAGAAGGCGAAGAGCGTCTTCGCGGTCGGAGAACTCCACGTCCTCGGAATCCGTCTCGCCGTAGCCGCGCGTATCGAAGCGCACGACGAAGTGATGCTCGGCGAGAGCGGTCACGATGGGATCCCACATGCGCAGCGTCGCGATGCCAGCGTGGATGAGGAGCAGTGCGGGATTCGCATCCTGCCCCTCGGTTTCGTAGTAGAGCCGAGCCCCCGGCACATCCATGTGCGGCATATTTCAGAGCCTACGCCAGCGAACGCGGCTCGGCTAGGCTCTCTGTGTGACGGGAGTGCTGACGGGTTTCGCGATCATCGGCGTCGTCATCGCAGTCGGTTTTCTGGCGGGTCGCCTGCAGATCGGCGGCCCGAACGCCGGCCGGAGCATCCAACACCTCGCCTTCTTCATCGCCAGCCCGGCGCTCCTCTTCGACGTTCTCGCCCACTCCGACGTCGGCATCGTCTTCTCGTCGTTCATCGCTGTCGCGGCGATCGCGGCCGTGGCATCAGGGCTCATCTTCGTCGTCGTGAACGTGCTCGTGTGGCGCCGGTCGGTGGGGGAGGCGACCATCGGGGCGCTCGCCTCCGGCTACGTCAACGCGAACAACATCGGCCTGCCGGTCGCGGTGTACGTGCTGGGCGACGCACAGTTCGTCGCGCCGATCATGCTTTTGCAACTCGTGATCTTCGCGCCCGTCGCCCTCGCCGTACTCGATTTCTCCGGCCCCGCGACGGTCTCGCTGCACTCGATCCTGCTGCAGCCCGTGCGCAATCCGATCATCATCGGTTCGGTCGCAGGTGTCATCGTGGCGGCGACGGGCATTCAGCTGCCGGATGCCGTCTACGCGCCATTCCAGCTGATCGGCGGCGCTGCGGTGCCGCTCATGCTGCTCGCGTTCGGAATGTCGCTCAGTGGGCAGCGTCCGCTCCGCGCGGGAACCGGCCGGGGTCGCGTCGCCCTCGCCGCCGCCCTGAAATCAGTGGGGATGCCGCTCATCGCGTACCTCGTCGCGCGATTCGTCTTCGGGCTCGACGGTCACAACCTGTTCGCCGCGACCGCGCTCGCGGCGCTGCCCTCCGCGCAGAACGTGTTCAACTACGCCACGCGGTACGAGATCGGTGAGGTGTTCGCACGCGACGCGATTCTGGTGTCGACGGTCGCCGCCGTGCCCGCGCTCATCGTGATCGCGGCGCTCCTCGCCTGAGTGCGTCAGAAACCGCCTGCGGGCCTCAGCCGAAGATCATCGGCATGTCGTCATCGTCCTCGGCCTCGATCTCGAGGTCGACCGCGACCGGTACATGGTCACTTGGAGAGTCGCCCTTGCGTTCGTTGCGGTGGATCGCGGCATCCGTCACTCGGTCGGCGAACGCCGCGGACCCGAGGATGAAGTCGATGCGCATGCCCTCGTTGCGGGGGAAGCGAAGTCGCTTGTAGTCCCAGAAGGTGAACCCCTCGGGCACGATCGGCCGCACGACGTCGCTCAGTCCGGCATCCTCCAGGGCGCGGAATGCCGCGCGTTCCGGCTCAGAGATGTGGGTCGACTGACCGGGTACGAATGAGGGGTCGCCCATGTCCTCGTCGAGGGGCGCGACATTGAAGTCGCCCATGAGGGCGAGGGGAAGGTCCGGGTCCGCGGCGAGTGTCGACGCGACCTGGTCGCGGAGCTTCTCGAGCCAGCGCAGCTTGTAGTCGAAATGCGGGTCGCCAATGGCGCGTCCGTTCGGGACGTACAGGCTGTAGAGCCGCACTCCGTCGATCGTGACGCCGAGCGCTCGGGCCTCGACCGGTACGCCGTCTCCGTCCAGCTGGTGCTCCACCTTCGGTGGCTTGCCGAAGCCGGGGATCTCCGCGAAGCCCTGCTCAACGTCCGTCATTGGCAGGCGACTTGCGAAAGCCACCCCGTTCCACTGGTTCAGCCCGTGGATCTGCAGGTCGTAGCCCGCCGCCTCGAACTGTTCGACGGGAAACTGGTCGGGGCGGCACTTGATCTCCTGCAAGCCGAGCACGTCGACGTCCTCACGGACAAGCCAGTCGACGACACGACCGACGCGGGTGCGAATGGAGTTGACGTTCCACGTGGCGATGCGCATGAGACAACGGTATCGAAACCGATTCAAACTTTCGGGCGACGTGCGCGTGCGTTCGCGGCCGTAGCGTGAAAGCATCCGTGAATCTCGACTGTGAAGGAACTCATGGCTCACACATCGCACGAAGCGCCGCCGCGCCGCCGCTCAGTTCCGACGTGGCTTCGCGTGCTGATTCCCGTCGCGCTGATCTTCGCGTGGCTTGCGGTCGGCGGAGCAGGCGGCCAGGCGTTCGGCGAAGTCAATGACGTGGCCGAGAACGATCAGGCGCAGTTCCTCCCGGCGAGCGCCGATGCGACGAAGGTCAACGATCTGCAGACGGAGTTTCGCGGCGACGATGTGATTCCGGCGATTCTGGTCTTCCAGCGCGATGGGGGAGTGACGGATGCCGACCACGACGCGATCGGCGACATCGTCGACCACATCGGCACGATCCACGGCGTCGAAGAAGACGGCGTCTCGCCCGCGATCGACTCGGAGGACGGTGACGCGGTCGAGGTGATCGCCTCGCTCGACGCCAATATCAAACCGTCGGACACCGTCGAGACGATCCGCACATACCTGGACGAACACACGCCAGACGGGCTGTTCGTCGCGGTCACCGGCCCCGCGGGCCAGTCCGCCGACATCGTCGACGCGTTCAGCGGGCTCGACGGGCTCCTCCTCGCGGTCGCGCTCGCCGTCGTGCTCGTGATCCTCATCATCGTCTACCGCTCGCCCATGCTCCCGCTCATCGTTCTGGGAACGAGCATGATGGCCCTCACCGCAGCCATGTTCACCGTGGTCGAGCTCGCGAAGGCCGAGGTGCTGGTGCTCTCCGGGCAGACCCAGGGCATCCTGATGATTCTCGTCATCGGTGCGGCGACCGACTACTCGCTTCTCTACGTCTCCCGGTATCGAGAGGCCCTGCGCGAGATCGAGAGCAAATGGGATGCCACGTGGGCGGCGCTCCGCGGCTCCACCCCGGCGATCCTCGCCTCGGGCGGGACAGTCATCGCTGGTCTGCTGTGTCTGCTGCTCAGCGAGTTGAACTCGAACAAGGCTCTCGGCCCGGTCGCGGCGATCGGAATCGTCTTCGCACTCATCGCGGCGCTCACGCTGCTGCCCGCACTGCTCTTCTGGGCCGGACGTGTAGCCTTCTGGCCGCTGCGTCCTGTGCACGGGACCACCCACAAGCACGCTGTCGACGCGTCGTCGCGCGGCCTGTGGCCGGCCGTGGCGCGGTTCGTGTCGCGTCGTCCGCGAACGATCTGGATCGCGAGTGCGGTCGTGCTCGCCGCGGCATCCTTCGGTCTTGTCGGGCTGAAGGCCGATGGCGTCTCGCAGAGTGAGTTCGTCACGGGCTACTCCGAAGCGCGCGAGGGTCAGGGTGTGCTCGACGAGCACTTCCCGGGAGGCTCCGGCACGCCCGCGGTCATCGTGGGGCCCGAGGACCAGCTGCAGGAGATGGCCGACACCATCCTCGACACAGATGGCGTCGACTCCTTGGCGGTTCTCACAGAGGATGCCGCGAGCGGAACCGCACAGGTCACGACCGACGGTATCGAGCCGGCGTTCGGCGCAAACGGCCCGGTGACCGCCGAGCCGACAGTGGTCGACGGCAAGATCATGCTTGAGGCGACCCTTGACGGCCCGGGCGACTCGGAGGAAGCCGAGCAGACCGTCATGGCTCTGCGGGAGGCTCTGCCCGACTCGGGTGAGAACGCTGTGCTCGTCGGCGGCGTCGCGGCCACGGCAATCGACACGAACGAGGCTGCGGTGCACGATCGCAACCTCGTGATCCCGCTCGTACTCATAGTGATCCTGCTGATTCTGATGATCCTGCTGCGTTCGCTGCTGGCGCCCGTGCTGCTCGTGCTGACCGTCGTGCTGTCTTTCGGAGCGGCCCTCGGCGTGTCGTCGCTCGTGTTCGACCACATCTTCGAGTTCCCCGGCGCTGACCCGAGCGTGCCGCTGTTCGGCTTCGTGTTCCTCGTCGCTCTGGGCATCGACTACAACATCTTCCTCATGACACGTGTGCGAGAGGAGTCCGTCGCGCACGGCACTCGAGAGGGCATCTCGCGCGGTCTCGTGGCGACGGGAGGGGTCATCACCTCGGCGGGAATCGTGCTCGCGGCGACCTTCGCCGCGCTCGGTGTGCTGCCGATTCTGTTCCTCGCGCAGATCTCGTTCATCGTGGCATTCGGAGTGCTTCTCGACACGATTCTGGTGCGCTCTCTGCTGGTCCCTGCGCTCAGCACCGACATCGGGAAGGCCATATGGTGGCCAAGCCGGCTCTCGCGCACTCTAAACTAAGGGACGTGACTGATGCACGAGCGCGACTGATCGACCACATCTCGGCCGAAGCCGTCTTCCACGGTGACTTCACCCTGACCAGCGGCAAGAAGGCGACGTTCTACGTCGACCTGCGCAAGGTGAGCCTCGACCATCGGGTCGCGCCGCTCATCGGGCAGGTCATGCTCGACCTCATCGCAGACGTCCCCGACGTCGCGGCGGTCGGCGGCCTCACCATGGGTGCGGACCCGATTGCGTCGGCCATCCTGCACCAGGGGGCCGCACGCGGCCTCGAGCTTGACGCGTTCGTCGTGCGCAAGGAACCCAAGGACCACGGTCGCGGCCGGCAGGTCGAGGGTCCCGACGTCGCCGGCAAGCGCGTGATCGTCGTCGAAGACACATCGACCACGGGAGGGTCGCCGCTCAAGGCGATCGAGGCGCTCACCAAGGTCGGTGCCGAGATCGCCGGCGTCGCCGTGGTGGTCGACCGTGACACGGGTGCGCGCGAGGTGATCGAGGAGGCAGGCTACCCGTACTACGCCGCCCTGTCCCTGACCGATCTCGGGTTGGACTAGTGGTGACCCGCGGCCCCGGCGACGACGAGAAGCGCCCAGACGAACCGACTCCAGACACCGACGGCGTCGACCTCGGTGCTGAGTGGCTGATGTCCCAGCTCGACGACACGGGCGCCTACGACACAGTCGACGAGTCTGAGAACGAGCGCGTCGACGAGGCGCCGCCCTCGCGAAAATGGCTGCGCCGTCGTCGCCGTCCCCGTGGAGAGGCCACCGACGAGACGGATGCTCCCGCCGCTGATGACGCTGCCGGTGCGGACGACGAGGGTGCGTCGTGGTCGTTGTCGGCTGAGGCGGACTCCGAGAGCGAAGACACATCGACGCAGCTGTTCGACGTGGTCGCTGATCGGGCCGCGGAAGATGTCGCGCCCGGCTCGACCTCCGACACTCCGACCGAGGCAGTCGAGTCAGATCCCGCAGATGTTCCGACTCGCGCAATGCCACCGATCATCCCTCCCGCCTCGCCGGTGACACCTCCGACTCCTCCCGTCACGCCGCCGAGCGCGGCCCCCGCGCCGAGCGTGCCGACACCGACCGACGAGCCCTTCACCTGGAACCTCACTCCCAACGACGAGCCCGACCCGCTCCTCGCGGCGGAGGAGAACGAGTCCGCGCCGGAGCCGACGGACGAGCCGGTGTCGCGTGAGCCCATCGACGACAGCGCGCAGACGCAGCCTTTCGACCCCTTCGCCGACCACGAGCCTGAGCCGCTCAGTCCGGGAGAAGCCGCCGTCGCCGGCGCATTCGCCGCCCCCGGGGCCTTCGACCGACTCTACGAAGAGGCGACCCTGTCGAACCTCGACGACGATGAGGATGCCGACAGCGCGGCGCCTGCGGCCGATCACGCTGACGCGGATGATGAGTCCGTGGGCGTGCCATTCGCTCCCGTCGCCGCTGGGGCCGCTGCGGACGCGGCATCCGACGAGCCCGGCGACGCGGACGCCGATGATGACGCAGAGACGTCGGAACAGGCCGCGGATGAGTTCGCGCCGAAGGCCGCCGAGGAGGCACCGAAGCCCGATCTCGGCATCCTCGATCTCTTTGGAAAGTCGAAGCAGGACGCCGAGGCGCTTGCGGCTGACGCAACGCCTGAGACCGCTCCGGCGCCGGGCCGCACGGAGCCCGAGACGAGCGATCGTCTGAAGGCACTCTTCGAGAGCACTGCCACCGCTCCCGTCGTCGCCGCGGCACAGCGGTCAGAGCCCGTGGAACCCGTGCGACGTGCGGCGCCGTCGCCTGCGGCATCCTCTGCTCGACCTGCCGCGCGCGGATCAGGTGGGTCGGGCAAGGGACCGGACCTCCGCAATCTCAAACCGCTGACTCTCGCGGGCCTCGCGGTGGCTGCCGTGGTCATTCTCGGCGCGCTGTTCTGGGTCGGCACGCTGTTGCCGGGCCTCGTGTCGTCACCCGCCGCCGAACCGACGGAGACGAGCACGCCCACACCGACCGCCTCGATTCCGGCCGAGGGCACGCTGCCTCCCGGAACGTACGCGTGGGACCAGCTGCGGGGCGGCGAGTGCCTTGCTGACTACACCTCCCCGTGGGAGGAGGAGTTCACAGTCGTGCCGTGTGACGAGGACCATGCCGCTCAGGTCGTGAAGGTCGGTGCGATCACCGATGACAAGGGTGCTGCTTTCCCGGGGCAAGATGAGCTGGCAAGCCAGATCTATCTGCTCTGCAGCGCGCCCGACGTGCTGGATCTGAAGGCGGCCGCCGCATACTCCGACGTTCAGGTGCAGGGCAGCTACCCCGTGAACGAGGAGCAGTGGAGCGACGGGCAGCGCAACTACTTCTGCTTCGTCAATCGTTCGTCGGGCGACCCGCTCAACGGAAGCCTCGTCCCCGCCGCCGAATAGTCAGCGTTCGCGGTGGCGTCTCCCGCCACGTGCTCGCTCCATGAGCATCTGTGGGCGGACAGCTTGCCATGCCCGAGTAGAAGATCAAGCGGATCGACCCCGAGCCTCGCGGCAATGTGCTCGACGGACTGGAGTGAGGGGTTTCTCTCGCCTCTCTCGAGTGCCCCGGCATATGTGCGGTGAACCTGAAGCACATCGTGAGCGAATTGCTCTTGCGAGAAACCGCGGGCGAGGCGAATGGCGCGGAGGTTCTCTCCGAACCGCCGCTGCAGCTCACCCTTGGCCATATCCCAAGCTTGGGGGTCTGCTACTTTTGGGTCTACATACTCATAAGTAGCGCTTTCAAAGCTGGAATGTCGACGGCGATGATCGGCGCGTGACTGTACAGAGGAGGAGCCTTCCCGCCATGACATCCACGTTCGTCAGAAGAGCGACGCCATTCGCCTGGATCGGTTTGGTGGCAATGACCCTCACGGCCTGCGCGGGTGGGGGTGATGCTGTGAAGGAAGCGGCCCCTGTGGTCTCAGAGTCCTCTTCGCCGACGAGCAGCCCGGAGCCGACGTGGGAGCCAACGCCGTGTGACACGACCTCGACCGACGAAGTCGGGGAGTTTTTTGCTGCGCCAGTGATTCTTGATGAAACTGAGACTATGAACGACGCTGCGGAGGTCGTGCCTGGCAAATATCTGCTCGGCGTGGATTTGAAAGGTGTGGACCGCGCCCCGGAGGACTTGATTGCGACGAGCAATCTGACTGCGGCGTACACGGGCAATGGTTGCGAACCGGTTGATGTGCTATCGGTGTCCTCGCTCGGGGTGACGGATGTCGGCCTCGATGGGATTTGGCTGGTTGAAGTCGACAGTGACGTAAAACTTCGTATAGACAACGGTGGCATGGTCTTCGCGCTCGAGAGCGACCTCGTCGAATCCGGGCGGATCGGTATTGGTGCCACGTATCGCAGTCAACATCTCAATGATTTGAACTATTACTACAAGCAACCTGCATAGTCTCCCGCTGGCATGTCTCGCGCACGTTCCGCGCACTGCGTCATCGTTCGCACGCATCCTCGTGACTTTGCTTGTGCAAAGTCCTGACGGGCGTTCGGCATTCTGCTACTTTTAGGTCTACATACAGATAAGTAGCATGAGAGAGGAATGCAATGAGGGGTAAGGCCATTCTCAGCTTCGCGGCGGCTGTTGGAATCCTGGGGGGACTCACGGGATGCACGGGCACTGCGACGTTCGAGTCGCCAAAAGAGCTGTATGAGTCTCTCCAGGGAGCCGCCGAATGCGCTGATCCCGAGTTCGCATCTGGACAAGATGATGAAGCTGACGTGCGGTACGGCATGTTCTACTGCTCAAGCGGCAGCCTCGAGGGATACGTCTTCAAGGACGATGTGGAGTTCGAAAGCGATGTTTTCACTGCAATTCGAAACCGCGATAACAAATCAACGATGGACGACGACTGCGTGCTCGTTGGAGATAACTGGGCAGTATGGATCGACGGCCGTAAATCAGACGATCCGGAATCCCGCCAACTGCAAGAAGCATTGGGCGGAGAGCTCTTCGACTCGGTTGCTGAGTGAATTGAGAGATCGCTGATGACCCGCTTCGACACATATATCGAAAACCAAGAAGCTCTGCTCAAGACGCAGAAAGCATCTCTTCGGGCCCAAGAGACTCAACTGCGTCTCAGCAAGGCAAATGCGCGACAGAACGCCGCACAGATCGCGCAGCAGCAACGCATGATCGGTCGCTTAGATGATCTCGCACAGGAAGCCAGGCGCCAGACCGAGCTGCACGAGGAGCTTGTCGCGCAGCAGGCTCAAGCGCATGCCGATCAGCTGAATTTTCAGTTCAAGATGTGGCGGCAGACCGAGGATGGGAAGCGCTACCTCGCATGGGAGTCACGGACGCGCGCCTTCGTTAATTACCTGCAGCACCTGCAAGGTGAGTTCAGTCTGCTGTGCTCTGAGGACGTCGAACAGACGCGGGAGGAGGTCCGTCGATGGAGCGAACTCATGCGGGCGCGTCAGCCAACTGCGCTGCACCGCTTTAGGGAGTTGATCATCGGCGCGATCGTCGTCTTTCCTCTTCTCCTTGCCGTGTTCTTCCCGAAGATCAATCATGGTTTCGGGCGTCTCGGCGGGTTCTTCGCGACGGCCGGGGAAGTCATCACAGGAGCGGTCGTCGGGGTGCTGATCTCGAGCGTCGCCTACGTGATCTATGCGTTCGTGGCGAAGAGGGTGATCTGCCATCACGCCAAAGCTGTGCTGAGCGAGGTTCCAGACGCGGAACAGGCGATGGCGAGTTTGAAGTCGCGGTTCGTCTACTTCTTCACGGGACCAGGCTCCGAGCTGACAGCCGAAAACGACTTTCTCGACAAGGTCTACAGAAATGACATGCCACCACTAGCTGCGCCGCGAAGCTTCTGCGACCCTGATGTGCTGGTCGTCACCAATCACTTCATGTCGATCATCCAGGGAGCTCCGCAGAACCTCCCTGTGGACCTACCGGAACACGACATGCCAGGGGCTGTGGACCCCTCGTACGTCCCCGAGGGGACGGGCGCACACGCCTTCGTCCGGGCGTATGCGCGTGCGCTAGAGAGTCAGTAAGTCTCTGTCTCCACGAGGTCCTCGCTCAGCAACGCCGCGACGCTGTCGAGGACCTCGTTCGGGCGGAACGGGTACTTTTCGATCTCGGTGTGGTCGCTGATGCCGGTGAGCACCAGGATCGTGTGAAGACCAGCCTCGATACCCGCGACCACGTCGGTGTCCATGCGGTCGCCGATCATGCCCGTGTTCTCCGAGTGGGCGCCGATGCGGTTCAGTGCCGAACGGAACATCATCGGGTTCGGCTTGCCGACGACGTACGGCTCCATGCCGGTGGCCTTGGTGATGAGGGCAGAAATCGCGCCCGTCGCCGGCAGCACGCCTTCTGGGCTCGGGCCCGTGGCATCGGGGTTCGTCGAGATGAATCGCGAACCCTTGTTGATGCACCGGATCGCCTTGGTGATGGCCTCGAACGAGTAGTTGCGCGTCTCTCCGACGACAACGAAGTCCGGGTTGGTCTCCGTCATGATGAAGCCCGCTTCGTGAAGAGCCGTAGTGAGGCCAGCCTCGCCGATGACGAACGCTGAGCCGTTCGGAGCCTGCTCTTTGAGGAAGGCCGCGGTTGCGAGAGCCGAGGTCCAGATGGACTCTTCGGGGACCTCGAGCCCGGAGGAGCGCAGGCGTGCGCTCAGATCGCGGGGTGTGAAGATCGAGTTGTTCGTGAGAACGAGGAAGGGCTTGTTCTCGAACCGCCACTGCTCAAGCAGCTCGGCGGCGCCGGGAACCGCCTGATTCTCGTGGACGAGAACGCCGTCCATGTCGGTGAGCCAGCATTCGACATCGTCACGGGTGCGCACTAGATATCTCCTCTTGTCGTGGGGGACGATCTCAGTCTATGGCTCGCGGGTCTCCAAAATGAGGCCGAGCATTACGCGGTCAGCCAGATCGCTTCGCCTGCGGCATCGTCCAGGCGAAGGGTGGCGCCGTCGCACGACACGGCAAGAGGATGCTGCGACTCGACGCGCAGCGGACTGCCCACGTCGACGCCGCGCCTCTCGAGGTCGCGCAGCAGTTCGGGGTCGCGGTCGCTGATCCGCAGCACGGTGCCCTCGTGCCCATCGACGGCGTCGGTCAGCAATACGAAGTCCTCGCGGTCCGCCTTCCCCGCGGCATCCGGAATCGGGTCGCCGTGCGGGTCTCGCCGCGGGTGACCGAGCCTCTCATCGATCGCGTCGAGTAGCCGGTCGCTGATCGCGTGCTCGAGAATCTCCGCCTCGTCGTGCACGGCATCCCACGTGTAGCCCATCTCAGTGACGAGCCACGTCTCGATGAGTCGGTGCCGTCGCACAACGGCGATCGCCTTCACGCGGCCCTCGTCCGTCAACGAGATCGAGCCGTAGCGCCTGTGCGTCACGAGGCCGGCGGCGGCGAGCTTCTTGACCATCTCAGTCACGGTCGACGGTGCGAGCTCGAGGCGCGCGGCGAGCTGTGACGGAGTGATGTCGTCGGACTGCCACTCCGTGTGGGCGTAGATGGTCTTGAGGTAGTCCTCGGTGACCGCGGCTGGAGGTCTCATCGCCACCAGCCTATCCATCAGGCTCCGAGCGCGGTGAGCACGAGCAGCGCCCCATTGAGGGCGATGAGAAGCACGGATGCAGCGATGCCCGCGATCGTCGTGAGTCGACGGTTCACGTGCGCGCCGAGCACGCTGCGTCGCGCCGTCACCGAGACGAGAGGCACGAGGGCGAACGGGATGCCGAAGCTCAGCACCACCTGGCTCAGCACGAGTGCCTGCGTCGGATCCACCCCGATCATCACGATCGCGACCGCCGGAATGAGCGACACGAGTCGGCGCACGAGCAGCGGGATGCGTCGGTGCAGCAGTCCCGCCATGATCTCCGACCCGGCATATGCGCCGACGGATGTGGAGGCGAGTCCCGACGCGAGCAGCCCCACGGCGAACAGCGTGGCGATGACCGGACCGATGCCCGAGGCGATCGCGGCGTAGGCTCCCTCGAGCGAGTCGGTGCCGCTGACACCGGGGAGGACGGATGCCGCGAGCAGCAGAATCGCCAGGTTCACGCTGCCCGCCACCGCCATCGCCACCGTCACGTCCCACCGCGTCGCGCGCAGCAGGGTCGTCGTGCTCGGACGGCGTGCCGTCAGTGCGAAGCGATCCCGCGCGAGAGCGGAGTGCGCGTAGATCGCGTGCGGCATGATCGTCGCGCCGAGGATGGACGCGGCCAGAAGCACCGAGCCGGTGCCGTCGAAGCGCGGAATGAGGCCGGCGAGAGAGCTCGCGGCATCCGGTGGGGCGATCACGACGCCCGCCCCAAAGCCGATCGTGATGATCGCCAGCAGACCGATGATGACGAACTCGAAGTGTCGTGCGCCGTGACGCGACTGAATTGCGAGCAGCACCATCGAGACGGCTCCCGTGATGAGCGCGCCGACCACGAGCGGCAGCCCGAACAGCAGATTCAGAGCGACCGCGCCGCCGATGATCTCGGCCAGATCGGTCGCGATGGCGACGAGTTCGGCCTGCGCCCAGTACGCCCAGCGCGCCGGTGTGCTGCGAATGCGCTCGCCGAGGATGCCGGGGAGGCTGCGCCCCGTCACGACTCCGAGCTTCGCCGAGAGGTACTGAATGAGCCACGCCATGACGTTGCCGACGACGACAACCCACACGAGCAGATAGCCGTACTGCGCGCCGGCGGTCATGTTGCTCGCGACGTTGCCGGGGTCGAGGTAGGCGACGCCCGCGACGAGCGCGGGGCCGAGCAGCCAGATGCCGCGCGGCGCCCGTGCGCTCGCGCTACGCCGCCGCGTGACCGTGCTGCTCATGCTGCAACGATAGCGCTGTATTTCGGCTCGCCGAAATCTTTCTGATCTGCGTGATGAGCAGTACGACTCCGAACATGGCGGCCTGCGTCAGCACGACCGTTCCGCCGGTGGAGACATCGACGAAGTAGCTCACATAGACACCCACGATCGAAGCCGTGACCGTCACGGCGACTGAGATCGCGAGCATGCCGCCTATGCTTCGCGCCACGAGGTACGCGGTGCTGCCGGGGATCACGAGCATCGCCACAACCAGGATGATCCCGACCGTCTGCATGGTCACGACGACCGTGAGCGCCAGCAGGGAGAGCAGCAGCCAGCGGAGACGCGTGACGCTGATGCCGATCGCGTGGGCGTGTGCGGGGTCGAAGGCGAACAGCGTCAGATCGCGGCGCTTCAGCACGACGGTGATGACCGTGAGGATGCCGATGACAGCCACGGTCGTCAGCTCCGACGGCGACACTCCCAAAACGTTGCCGAACAGGATGTGCATCAGATCGACCTGGCTCGGCGTCGCTGAGATCAGCACGATTCCGAGGGCGAACAGCGATGTGAAGACGACGCCGATCGCGGCATCCGACTTGATCTTTGTCGCTGACTGCACGCGACCGATCAGCAGGACAGCGCCGACGCCGAACGCGAACGCACCGACCGCGAACGGGAGTCCCGCGATGTAGGCGAGCGCGACGCCCGGCAGCACCGAGTGCGACACGGCGTCCCCCATGAGGGACCAGCCGATTTGGACGAGCCAACATGAGAGCAGCCCGCACGCGATCGCAGAGACGACCGTCGCGCCGAGAGCGCGAACCATGAATGGGTACGAGAGCGGTTCGAGGAGGATGTCGATCATGATGCGGCTCCGAACATCATGGCGAGACGGTCGGGTGTGACAGCCTCGGCAGCCGGGCCGCTGTAGAGAAGCCGCCGATTCAGTACGACGGCGTCATCGCAGAGTTCATCGGCATCTGCGAGATTGTGGGTTGAGACGAGGATGCTCCGGCCCTCGCTCCGCAGAGAGCGCAGCAGCGCCGCGATGGTCCGTTCGCTGACGCGGTCGACGCCCGCGAATGGCTCGTCGAGCAGAAGCAGCCGTGCTTCCTGTGCGATCGCGCGCGCGACGAACGCTCTGCGGCGTTGGCCGCCGGAGAGGGCGCCGATGCTGCGCGACGCAAGGCCCTCGAGCCCGACGCGCTCGATCGCCGCGTGCACCGCGTCGCGGTCCTTCTGTCGTGAGCGGCGGATCGGCCCGAGCATCCCGAATCGCCCCATCATCACGACGTCCTCGACGCTGATGGGAAAGTCTCGGTCAACGGCATCGAGCTGCGGAACATAGGCGACATCACCGCGCGTGCGAACGGCCGCGGGGTCGGCGTCGAACAGCGAGAGGCGCCCTCGCGTGGGCGTAATGAGGCCCATGATGCTTGAGAAGAGCGTCGACTTGCCTGATCCGTTTGCGCCGAGCAGCCCGGTGACGCGGCCCTGAGGGACCTCCACCGTGATGTCCTCTAGCGCGCAAACCTCACCGTGGTGCACGGTGAGATTCCGGACACTGATCGCGGCGATCATCGTGCCGCCTCCAGCCCAGACGTGATCGTCTCGATGTCGTAGCGCAGCAGATCGAGATACGTGGGCACGGGATCGCCGGTGGAGAGCGAGTCGACGTACAGCGTTCCGCCGAAGCGGGCTCCGGTGTCCGCCGCGACTTGGCGTTGGGCGCGGTCGCTCACCGTCGATTCGCAGAACACCGTGGGAGCGTGCCGCTCGCGCACCGTCTCGACGACCGACGCGATCTGCTGCGGTGTGCCCTGTTCGTCCTGGTTGACGGCCCAGAGGAAGGCCTCGTCGAGCCTCACGTCGCGAGCCAGGTAGCTGAACGCTCCTTCGCAGGTGACGAGAAGGCGATGCTGCTCCGGAAGGCTCGCAACCGAGGTGGTGATCTCCTCCTCGATGGCCTCGAGTTCGTCGAGGTAGCGAGCCGCGTTCGACTCGAAGGTCGCAGTGTCGTCGGGGGAGAGAGCGCTGAACGCCTCGACGATGTTCTCGACGTAGATGCGGGCGGAGAGCGGCGACATCCACGCATGAGGGTTCGGCGTGCCACTGTACTCGCCGACACTGATATCGATGGGGTCGATGCCGTCGGTGAGCACGACCGTTGGGGCATCCGAGTGGGCCGTGAACTGTTCGAACCATGCTTCGAGGCCGAGCCCGTTGGCCAGGATCAGGTCGGCATCGTGGGCGGCGGCGATGTCGGACGGTGTTGGCTCGTACCCGTGGATCTCGGCGCCGACCTTCGTGATCGATACCACTTCGACGGCGTCTCCGCCGATGTTCTGGGCGATGTCCTGCAGCACGGTGAACGTGGTGAGCACGCGAGGGCGCTCGTCGGCATTGGACGACGGCGCGGCGCATCCGGTCAGACTCAGAGCGACAGCGGCTAGGCCCGCCATCAGGGAAAGATATTTCGGCATGCCGAAAACCTAACATTAATTTCGGTACACCGAAAACCTGGTCGACGGCGGCGCGATTACTGTGGAGATATGACGGATGCCGCGCCCCCACCGAGCCATGAGCTGTCGACGAACGGCGTTGGACCGTGGCCGGGAGAATGGCCCGAGGGGGCGCAGTACGACCCAGACCTGCTGCGCGACGGCGACACGCGCAACGTCATCGACCGATATCGGTACTGGCGCATGGACGCCATCGTGGCCGATCTCGACACGAAGAGGCATCCGTTCCACGTCGCCATCGAGAACTGGCAGCACGACATGAACATCGGGTCGATCGTGCGCAGCGCGAATGCCTTCGCCGCAGACACGGTGCACATCGTGGGGCGGCGCCGCTGGAACAAGCGCGGCGCGATGGTCACCGACCGCTATCAGCACGTCGTCCATCACCCGACGATCGCCGATCTCGTCGCGTTCTCCGAGCAGCAGCGACTGCCCATCATCGGGGTCGACAATGTGCCGGGCTCTGTGCTGATCGAGACCTTCGACTTCCCGGCATCCTGCATCATGCTCTTCGGGCAGGAGGGCCCCGGTCTCTCGGAGGAGGCGATCGCCGCGTGCGAAGCCGTCGTCGAGATCAGTCAGTTCGGTTCGACCCGCTCGATCAACGCGTCGGCCGCCGCTGCGGTTGCGATGCACTCCTGGGTCACCCAGCACGTCACGTTTCGCTGAGTCACCCGCGAATTCTGGCTAATGTCAGTGCGATTCCCTAGTGTGTTAAATTCACGAACGGGAGGGCTCCGGCGAGCACATGATCAGTTTCGAGCGCGTCTCCAAGACCTTCCCCGACGGTACCCGTGCCGTCGATGACTTCAGCCTCGTCATCCCCTCACGGCAGACGACCGTCTTCGTCGGGTCATCGGGATGCGGCAAGATGACGATCCTGCGCATGATCAACCGCATGGTCGACCCGTCGAGCGGCAGCATCCACATCGACGATGACGACATCTCGACGCTCGACCCGGTCACCCTGCGGCGACGCATCGGCTACGTGATGCAGAACTCCGGTCTGCTGCCGCACCGCACGGTCATCGACAACGTCGCGACCGTACCGATGCTGACGGGTGTCAAGAAGAAGGCGGCGCACGCGGCCGCGCTCGAGCTCCTCGACACCGTCGGCCTCGACCGTGCGCTGGCCAACCGCTATCCGGCACAGCTCTCGGGCGGTCAGCAGCAGCGTGTAGGTGTTGCGCGAGGTCTCGCCGTCGACCCGAACATCCTGCTGATGGACGAGCCGTTCGGCGCCGTCGACCCGATCGTGCGGCGGGAGCTTCAGCAGGAGCTCCTGCGCATTCAGAGCAAGCTCGCAAAGACCATCGTCTTCGTGACGCACGACATCGACGAGGCCTTCCTCCTGGGCGACAACGTCGTCATTCTGCGCCGGGGCGGCGCGATCGTGCAGGCGGGAACCCCCGACGAGATCCTGACGAATCCCGCCGACGATTTCGTGGCAGACTTCGTCGGTGCCGACGAAGGCAAACGGGACCTGTCGCTTCGCACCGAGAACGGTCGTCGCGTCGTCGTCGACGCGACGGGGCGCATCGCCGGCGTTCTGAGACCGAGCGAGTCTGACCCCGCATGAGCTGGGTGATCGCGAACGTCGCGCACATCTGGGACCTCACTCTGACGCACGTCGGGCTGAGCATGCCGCCGATCATCCTCGGCTTCGTGCTCTCGGTTCCGCTCGGCTGGGTAGCACACCGGTACCGAGGTTCGCGCAGCGTGCTTCTGACCGTGAGCGGGCTGCTCTACACGATCCCGTCGCTCTCGCTCTTCCTTGTCCTCCCAGCGATCCTCGGCACTCAGCAGCTCGACCCCGCCAACGTCGTCGTCGCGATGACCATCTACGCGATCGCGCTCATGGTGCGTTCGGCGACCGACGGCTTCGGGTCGGTCGAGCCCGACGTCCGCGAATCCGCTGTCGCCCTCGGGTACTCCGGCTGGGGTCGCTTCTGGGCGGTGGAGCTGCCCCTCGCTGGTCCCGTGCTCGTCGCGGGCATGCGCGTCGTGTCGGCGAGCACCGTGAGCCTGATCAGCGTGGGCTCCCTCATCGGAGTCTCGAGTCTCGGGTATCTGTTCATCGATGGGCTCAACCGGCAGTTCCCGGTCGAGATCCTCACGGGAATCGTCGCCACCATCGTCATCGCGGTCGTCTTCGATCTCATCCTCGTGGGCATCGGCCGTCTGCTGATGCCGTGGACGCGCCGCACGGGTCGTGCTCAGCGACGCCGAGCCGCTCAGCGATTGGAAGCCACCGCATGAGCCTCTTCGCCGCCGCGTTCGCGTGGCTGTTCGACGCCGCCAACTGGGCGGGGACGAACGGCATCCCGATTCGCACAGCCGAGCACGTGCTCTACACGCTCGTGACCCTCCTCGTCGCTGGGATCATCGGGGTCGGAGCCGGGCTCTACATCGGCCATACGGGACGGCTCAAAGGCTTCGCGGTGCTGCTCACCGGCTCTCTTCGCGCGCTGCCCACGCTCGGGCTGCTCTTCCTCTTCGCCCTCTGGCTCGGAATCGGGCTGACGCCCGTCATCATCGTGCTCGCGGTGCTCGCGATCCCGCCGCTTCTGGCGGGAACCTACTCGGGAATCGAAGCGATCGAACGCTCGACCGTGGATGCCGCGCGGGCGATGGGCATGACCGAATGGCAGATCCTCGCGAAGGTCGAGATCCCTCTCGCGATGCCGCTGATCGTGAGCGGCATCCGCTCTGCTGCGCTTCAGGTCATCGCGACGGCGACGATCGCGGCGTACCTTCCGCTGGGAGGCCTCGGTCGCTACGTCTTCGACAACCTCTCGCTCAAGAGATGGGATGCCGTCATCGGCGGCGCCATCGTCGTCACCGTCCTCGCCCTCATCGTCGACGGCCTGTTCGCCCTGCTCGAGCGGGCGGTCGTGTCGCGTGGGGTGCGCGCGGCGCGGGAACGCGGCGTCGGCGATGACGCGGTCGCCCCTCCGAAACCCGCGGCGGCAGAGGCCGCGTAGTTCTTGCGCACCGAGAAGAGAGTCCACAGAAGGGAACACAACATGATCAGAGCACGACGAATCGGCGCGACCGCGCTTGCGCTCACAGCGGCGCTCGCGCTCAGCGCCTGTGGCAGCAGCGAGACGATCTCCGGAGGCGGCGACTCGTCCGGCGGAGACTCGACGGTGAAGGTCGGCTCGGCAGGGTTCGCGGAGTCGGAGATCATCGCCGAGATCTACGCGCAGGCTCTCGAGGCGCAGGGCATCACGGTCGAGCGCACGATGCAGATCGGTCAGCGAGACGTTTACATCTCGGCACTGGAGGACGGCTCGATCGACCTGATTCCGGAGTACTCCGGAAACCTGCTGCAGTACTACGACGACAGCTCGGATGCCTCATCGAGCGAGGAGGTCTTCGACGCGCTGTCCGAGGCTGTGCCCGAGGGCTTCGAAGTTCTCGACCAGGCGAAGGCCGAAGACAAAGACAGCTACAACGTCACGAAGGACTTCGCTGAGAAGTACGACCTGACGAGCCTCGCCGACCTCGCGAACGTCGACGAGAAGATCGTCGTCGGGGGCAATCCGGAGCTCAAGGAGCGTCCCTACGGACCTCAAGGGCTGACCGATGTGTATGGCGTGCCCGCCGACAACATCGAGTTCACGGCCATCAACGACTCCGGTGGGCCGTTGACCGTTGACGCTCTCGTGAACGGAACTGTGAACGTCGCTGACATCTTCTCGACGACCCCGGCGATCGAAGACAACGGGTTCGTGACGCTCGACGATCCCGAGAACCTGATTCTGCCGCAGAACGTCCTGCCCTTGATCAACTCGGATGCCGCGGGCGACGAGGTCGTGAAGGCTCTCAACGCGGTCTCCGCGAAACTCACGACCGAGGCACTCATCAGCATGAACGGTCGCAACCAGGGTGAGGAGAAGGCGTCGCCCGCCACGATCGCGAAGGACTGGCTCGCTGAGAACGGTCTCGACTGAGTCGACTCAGCGCTTCTCCCGTCGGCGGCCCCACTGGGCGAGTCCGAACAGGATGCCGCCGACGGCGAGAAGACCCGCACCGAACAGCCAGACGATCGGTCGCTGCTGAGTCATGAGGACGATGCAGGAGGCCGCTCCGAGGTAGGGGATCACCGTCCACACGCGGAAGTGTTCGTGCTCGACCTTTTCGCGGCGCAGCACGAGCACCGACACGTTGGTGCTGAGGAAGACGAAGAGCAGCAGAAGAACGACCGTCTCGGCGAGCGTTGCGAGGTCGCCGATGAGGGTGAGCAGCATCGCCACGATCGTCGTCGCGACGATGGCCGCCCACGGGGTCTTCCTTCCGGGGAGCACGCGCGAGAGGACGCGAGGCAGGAGGTCCTGCTCTGACATTCCGTAGGTGAGTCGGCTCGTCATGATCATGGTCAGGAGTGCGCCGTTCGCCACCGCGATGAGTGCGATGAGACTGAACAGCCACGCAGGCACACTCACTCCCGTCGCCTTCACGACCGCGAGCAGAGGGCCGCTCGACTCCTGCAAATCCGCGCTCGGCAGCGCGGCGGCGCTAGCGATCCCGACCAGCACATAGACAACCCCGGCTGTGATGAGCGCTCCGAACAGCGCGCGGGGATACGTCCTCGTCGGGTTCTTCACCTCTTCGATGACGTTCGCAGACGTCTCGAAGCCGACGAACGAGTAGTAGGCGATGATCGCTCCAGCGAGGATGGAGCCGACGAACCCCGATCCTCCGGGAAGCTCGAGAGCGCGCGAGAGGTCACCGTCGCCGCCGCCGACGAAGATCGCGACGACGACGATCACGACCACAAGCCCGCTGACCTCGATCGTCGTCATGACGAGGTTTGCCCCGAGTGACTCCTTGATGCCGCGCATGTTCAGAGCGGCGACGATGGCGAGGAAGATCACCGCGGCCAGGGTGACGGGAATGTCGATGAACGTGCCGAGATAGTCGCCGGCGAACGCGATGGCAAGGCCGGCTGCGCTCGTCACGCCGGCGGCCAGCATGCAGTATCCGACAAGGAACGAGATGGGCCTGTTCTTGAAAGCCCGTTCGGCGAAGACCGCCGCGCCGCCCGCACGGGGATACTTCGTCACGAGCTCGGCGTACGAGCCGGCGGTCAGCAGAGCGAGCGCCAGCGCGACGATGAGCGGTGCCCAGAGCATCCCGCCGACCTTCGCCGAGAGCACGCCCATGAGTGCATAGATGCCAGCGCCGAGGACATCGCCGAGAATGAACGCGAAGAGGAGCGTACCGGTGATGGCACGGCGCAGACGCGGCGGAGGAGTGGAATCGGTCGTCATTGGTCAGCCCGCCTCAGCCGTGGTGTCGTGCGGAGCGCCGACCGGCTTCGACTGCGGTGATCCGCGCTGGCGCAGGTAGATCGACAGCACGGCCATGCTCCCGACCGCGAGAATCTCGGACTGCCAGTTCTGCAGTGTGCGGTTCCAGAAGTCGGGCGAGACGAGATAGTCCGTGAGCGTGATCGTCGGCTCGTGCATCGCGATCTGGTCCTGGTTGTAGTCGATGTGGCCCGCAGCCGCCTGCACCCACCACGAGAAGAAGAAGATCGCCGCCATGACGATGACGAGAGAGTTCGAGTAGAGGACCAATCGCCAGCCGCCACGCTTCGCCCACCGAGGGGAGTTCTCGCGGATGAACGTGCCGAGGCGCTGATCTTCGTCGCTCTCTATACCCTCCATGCCTGGGCTCTTCGACTCGGGCGAGCCCTTCTGGACGAGCCAGATGGTGGCCACGATGAAGAGCAGGAATTGAAGGTACTCGGACTGCCAGTTCTCGGCGACATCGACGACGAACGCCGACGACGTGATGTAGTCGAGCAGCGAGACGACAGGCAGGCCATACGTGATCTGCTCTTCGTTGTACAGTGCCTGCCCGCTGATGGCCTGGCCGAACAGGACGGCGAAGAACAGAACGGCGAGCACGATGGTGAGGCCGTTTTCACGGAATGCACGTGCCACGCTGATCACCGCCCCAGAAGAGGAACGAGCAGCATGAGGAGAAGGCCCCCGAAGATGACGACGAGCGTCAGGAAGTAGACGACTCGCATATGGACTCCTTTCATCGCGGCACGCGGATGCGCGCCAGTGCCCTCGAACGAGATCAGTCGACCGTCTCGCCTTGCGTCGCGATGAAGTGTCTGTCGTCGTCGCTCAGCCGCGGCCGGTGCTCGATCCGCGTATCGCAGATGCGCTCGATCTCTCTGACGACGCGGTCGTCGAGCGGCGCCGTGGTGTCGCTCAGCACCTCGTGTCGGGCTCCGACGGTGAGGTGCGGCCACCAGGTTTCGATCGAGGGCAGCACATCGTCTCTCTCGGGCATGTGGTCTCCTTTCGACGTCGCGCTTCTCCTTCAGAGTCTTGAGCGAACGAGGGTGAGCGACAATCCCTTGACAGAAGAACCACACCGTGCATACTCACGGACCGGTTCCGCGCACGAAAATGGGCCAGGTTCTCGAGGAACCTGGCCCATTCGCGTGCAGCGACGATCAGTCGACGCCGAACTCCATCGCGGCGGAGTCGAGTGCGCTCTCGGCATCCGTCGTGCCCGCACCCGCGGAGATCGCCGCGGCTTCGCCCTCTTCGAGCTTGCCCATGAACTTGGCGGTCTCACCCGAGACGATGCCCTGCGCTGTGTACTGCTCGAGGCGCGAACGAGAATCAGCGATGTCGAGATTGCGCATGGTGAGCTGACCGATGCGGTCGGTCGGGTCGAACGCTGCGTTCTCGACGCGCTCCATCGAGAGCTTGTCGGGGTGGTAGCTGAGGCGCGGACCCTGCGTGTCGACGATCGTGTAGTCGTCGCCGCGCCGCAGACGCAGAGTGACGGAGCCGGTGACGGCGGAGCCGACCCAGCGCACGATCGATTCGCGCAGCATGAACGACTGCGGGTCGAGCCAGCGTCCCTCGTACATCAGGCGGCCGAGGCGACGACCCTCCTGGTGATAGTTCGCGATGGTGTCCTCATTGTGGATCGCGTTGAGCAGACGCTCGTACGTTATATGCAGAAGGGCCATGCCCGGGGCTTCGTAGATGCCGCGGCTCTTCGCCTCGATGATGCGGTTCTCGATCTGGTCCGAGACGCCGAGACCGTGACGCCCGCCGATCGTGTTCGCCTCGTGCACGAGTGCGACGGCATCCTCGAACTCGACCCCGTTGATCGCAACCGGGCGGCCCTCGTCGAATGTGACGGTGACCTCTTCGGTCTTCACCTCGACGTCATCGCGCCACGCGGCGACGCCCATGATCGGCTCGACGATGTCCACTCCGGCGTCGAGGTGCTCGAGAGTCTTCGCCTCGTGGGTGGCGCCCCAGATGTTCGCATCGGTCGAGTAAGCCTTCTCCGGCGAGTCGCGGTACGGGAAGCCGTGCTCGACGAGCCACTCGCTCATCTCCTGGCGGCCGCCGAGCTCGGCGACGAACTGAGCGTCGAGCCAGGGCTTGTAGATCCGCAGGCGCGGGTTCGCGAGCAGCCCGTACCGGTAGAAGCGCTCGATGTCGTTGCCCTTGTAGGTCGACCCGTCGCCCCAGATGTCGACGCCGTCTTCCTTCATAGCGCGCACGAGCATGGTGCCCGTCACGGCGCGGCCGAGAGGCGTGGTGTTGAAGTAGGTCTTGCCTCCGCTGCGGATGTGGAAGGCGCCGCACTGGAGGGCGACGAGCCCCTCTTCGACGAGCGCGGCCTTGGCGTCGACCAGGCGTGAGATCTCAGCGCCGTACTCGGTGGCGCGCTCGGGGACCGATGCGATGTCGGGCTCGTCGTACTGCCCGATATCAGCGGTGTACGTGCAGGGGATGGCGCTGTTGTGGCGCATCCACGCGACGGCGCAGGACGTGTCGAGGCCGCCGGAGAAGGCGATGCCGACGCGCTCGCCGACGGGAAGACTGGTGAGGACTTTGGACATGGCCTCAATCTTAAGGTCGCGGGGCGATTTCGGCGAAACGGATGCCGCTGCCCGGGCGCCTCGCCCCCGGGCAGCGGAACCATCACGGCAGTGCGTCGAGCTGGGTGGACACAGCGTTCGCGAAGGCGTAGCCGTTGTCAGCATCCCAGTTGATCGACCACGTCATGGCGCCGCGGATGCCGGGCCACGTCGTCTCCGGAGTGAAATCGCCGCAGGCGACACCCTCCGCGAGGCAGGTGAGCGCGTCGTTCACCATGCTGGTCGGAACGTAGCCGCTGCCCGCTCCGCTCGGCGATGCCGGCAGACCGAGGCCGACCTGGCTCGGCTCAAGACCGCCCTGCAGCAGCGTGCACGCCTGAGTCGTGATGAAGTCGATGTCACCCTGCGCGTAGACACCGCCGTCGCAGCCGTTCATCGAACCGGAGTTGTAGTACTGCGTGTTGACGATCGTCAGGATGTCCTTGATCGCCAGTGCGAGCGAGAAGTACTCGCGCGATGGCGACAGCATGTCGATCGTCTGCGGAGCCATCGTGATGATCGCGCCGGGCAGAGCCTGCTCGATCTTCCGGAGCGCCTGCTCCATGTACGTGGCGTTGAGACCGTTCTCGAGGTCGATGTCGACGCCGTCGAACCCGTAGGTCTCGATCAGCTCGATGACGCTGTTCGCAAAGGAGTCAGCGGCAGACGAGCTGGCGACGACGACGCGTCCGAGCTCTCCGCCCACCGAGATGATGACCTTCTGGCCGCGCTCGTGGAGGGCGGCGATGTCGGCGATCACGTCGTCCTCCGTGTAACCGCCGAGAGCGTCGGAGAGTCCTTCGTCCACGTGGAAGCTGACCTTGGCGCCGTCAGTTCTCACGGCATCGGCGAACGCGACGGCGATGAGGTCGTACGACGTCGGAACGTCGGAGAGGCGAAGCGGAGTCGCCCCGTTGTCGAAGTTCTGCCAGTAGCCGGTGAGCAGGTGCTCAGGCAGTTCGGATGCCGGACCGGTTGACGAGCCGTTGTCGCCGTCTCCGTTGTCGCCGTCCCCATCGTCGCCGCCGCCGTTGTCGCCGTCGCCTCCCGAGTCTGCGGGCGCGGTGGTGACGGTGAGCGCCTCGCTCGGCGCCGACGACCCGGCGGAGTTGTCTGCGGTCACGGTGTAGACGTAGTCGGTCTCGGCCGAGAGGCCCGTGTCAGTGAAGCTCGTCTGGCTTGTCGTGCCGACGGGCTGGCCGTCGCGGAGCACCGTGTACTCGGTCACGGGACCGGACGGCGCCGTCCAGGAGAGCGTGACCGCGGTGTCCGTCACGTCCGCCGCGGCGACCGCGGTCGGGGCATCCGGCACACTCACCTCGCCCTGCGGGCCGACGAGCGAGATGTCGTCTGCGAGGTAACTGCCCTGTCCGTACCACCCGTGCACGTAGACGGTCGCGGTCGTCTGATTCGCTCCTGTTGTGAAGGTGGTCTCGAGCTCAGAGTAAGAGGATGCCGACGTCCACGTGCTCGCGCCGGTGACAGACTCTCCGAGGTAGACGTAGCTTCCCTGCACGAAGCCGGAGAGCGTGTACTCCGTGTCGGGCTGCACGGCCACGGTCTGAGAGCACGTTGCGTTGTCCCAGGCGCTCGCCGCGCCGCTCAACGCGCTCGCTCCCGCATGGACAGGGTCTGAAACCGTTTCGGCCGCTGAGCAGGACCACCCGGACGTGCCGCTTTCGAAGCCGCCGTTCACGATGAGATCGCCCTCCGCGGCAGCGGCTGGGGTCGAGACCAGACCGAACGCGAGCAGCGGCGTCGCTGCGGCGCCGATGAGCAGTGGATGTCGTCGCATCATTCTCCTTTGATCGATGTCGAACTTGTTAGGATTCTTAACAAAATCCCACTGGCTGAGAGGATACTGGGAGTGCAGTTCGCGCGTCAACGAGATATGTGTCGGATGCCGAGGAGAATGCGCGACTCGCGGAGCATCACGTCGGGGGATCGGAGCGCTTGGTACCATGAGGTGTGGCCGATAACAACCTGCTAGGAGTTCCAGAGACGCACCTGGAGGCCGAGCCCGAGGTGGTCTCGGCCGTCGAGGCTGCGAAGACGGTCGACGAACTGGCCGCCGTGGTGACGGCGAATCCGGCTTCCGCGCTCGCGTGGGCCGTGTACGCCGAGCACATCCTTCACCCTGCACACCCTCTTGAGGGCTACGCTGCCGCGCGAGTCGCGTATCACCGCGGTCTCGACGCACTTCGCAAAGCCGGCTGGCGGGGGCAGGGTGCGATTCCGTGGTCGCACGAGCCGAACCGCGGCGTGCTGCGAGCGCTCTATGTTCTGCGCAGGGCCGCTGATCTCATCGGAGAGACCAGCGAAGTGGCGCGACTTGACGAGTTTCTGCGCGGTGCCGATGACACCGCTGCCGCGCGCATCGAGCTTCTCGGCACGAAGCGGGAGCCCGCTCCGTCAACGGAAGCATTCGTGATCCGCGGCGAAGACTGACGTCGTCTCGCGCATCGCACACACCCCGAAGGAGAGGCATCAACTATGCCAGGAATCGTGATCGTCGGCGCCCAGTGGGGCGATGAAGGCAAGGGCAAGGCGACGGACCTTCTCGGCTCGCGCATCGACTACGTCGTCAAGTTCAACGGCGGAAACAACGCGGGGCACACGGTCGTCATCGGCAACGAGAAGTACGCCCTGCACCTCCTCCCCAGCGGCATCCTCACCGAAGGAGTCACGCCGGTCATCGGCAACGGTGTGGTCGTCGATCTCGAAGTGCTCTTCCACGAACTCGATGCACTCTCCGCTCGGGGAATGGATGTCTCGAAGCTGCGAGTCAGCGCGAACGCGCACATCATCACCCAGTATCACCGCACGCTCGACAAGGTCACCGAACGCTTCCTCGGCAAGCGTCAGATCGGTACGACGGGGCGGGGCATCGGGCCCGCCTATGCCGACAAGATCAACCGCATCGGCATCCGTGTTCAGGATCTCTTCGACGAGAACATCCTTCGCCAGAAGGTCGAGGGGGCGCTGGACGTCAAGAACCACACCCTCGTCAAGATCTACAACCGCCGCGCGATCGCCGCGGACGAGATCGTCGAGGAGCTGCTCTCCTACGTCGACCGTCTGCGTCCGATGGTCGCCGACACCGCGCTCGAGCTTCACGAGGCGCTTGAGAACGACAAGATCGTGCTCTTCGAGGGCGGCCAGGCGACCATGCTCGACGTCGACCACGGCACGTACCCGTTCGTGACCTCCTCCAACGCGACGTCGGGCGGAGCGGCGACCGGGTCGGGAGTTGCGCCGAACCGCATCGACCGCGTGATCGCGATCGTGAAGGCGTACACGACGCGCGTCGGCGCCGGCCCGTTCCCGACCGAGCTGTTCGACGACAGCGGCGACTACCTGCGCAAGAAGGGCTTCGAGTTCGGCACGACCACGGGGCGCTCGCGCCGCGTCGGCTGGTACGACGCTCCCATCGCGCGGTACGCCGCGCGCATCAATGGTGTGACCGACTTCGTGCTCACGAAGCTCGACGTCCTCGACGATCTCGAGACGATTCCGGTCTGCGTCGCCTACGAGGTCGACGGCGAGCGATTCGACGAGATGCCGGTGAACCAGACCGACTTCCACCACGCGAAGCCGATCTACGAGGAATTCCCCGGTTGGAAGCAGGACATCACCGGATGCCGCTCGTTCGACGAGCTTCCGAAGAACGCTCAGGACTACGTTCTCGCGCTCGAGAAGATGTCGGGCTCACGCATCTCCGCAATCGGCGTCGGCCCCGGCCGTGACGCGATTGTGGTGCGACACGATCTGATCGACTGAGGCACTATCGCACGCGAGCAGGTCACGACACCCCTCGAAAAACTGTGACTCCTGCGCCAGACTGGGGCGTATGCCGCAGAACATCGAAGACTATGCCCTGATCAGCGATTGCCACACGGCGGCCCTCGTCGGCGCGGACGGAAGCATCGATTGGCTGTGTCTGCCGAGATATGATTCGGCGTCGGTCTTCGGCGCGCTGCTCGGCGACCAGGACCACGGGCGGTGGAAGCTCGCGCCGAGCGAAGAGGGAGCGGTGTCGACGCGCCAGTACGACGGCGCGACGTTCATCCTCGTCACCCGCTGGCGCACGCACAACGGCGAGGTCGAGGTGACCGAGTTCATGCCGTTCGGTGATGGTCGAGCAGACCTCGTGCGCAGGGTCCGCGGACTCAGCGGAAGCGTCACGATGGAGCTCGACCTGCGATTCCGGTTCGGGTACGCGACCGCGACCCCGTGGATCCGCCAGCTTCACGACGGCGAGCCCGGCATCATCGCGGTCGCCGGCCCCGACGCAGTCGTCATGCGGGGCGTCGGGCTCTCGGCATCCGACCACAGCCACAGTGGAACCTTCACAGTGAATGAGGGGGAGGTCGTCGACATCACGATGACGTGGTTCCCCTCTCACCGTCCGATTCCCGACCTTCCGGAGGTCGACACCGGCCTCGCGAAGACTCGCGACTGGTGGACGGAATGGGTTTCGCGCGTCGAGCACGAGGGCCCCTACTACGACGAGGTCATCCGTTCGCTCCTGGTGTTGCGTGCGCTGACGCACGAGCAGACCGGCGGCATCGTCGCGGCCGCCACCACCTCACTTCCCGAGCAGTTCGGCGGTGAGCGCAACTGGGACTACCGCTATGTGTGGCTGAGGGATGCCGCGCTGACGCTCGAGTCGCTTCTGCTGCACAGCTTCACGAGCGAAGCATCCAACTGGCGTTCCTGGCTGCTGCGCGCGATCGCGGGGGATCCCGCCGACGTTCAGATCATGTACGGCCTTGCCGGGGAGCGAAACCTCGCCGAGCGTGAGATCGAGTCGCTTCCGGGCTACCGTGGCGCGAGTCCCGTTCGCGTTGGCAACGGCGCTGTCGATCAGTTTCAGGCGGATGTCATCGGCGAGGTCATGGTCGCGCTCGACAAAGCGCGCAAATCCGGGCTGGACGAGACGGACTTCTCGTGGCCGCTCCAGCGGGCGCTCGTGGGCTACGTGTGCGACACGCGGGAGAAGCCGGATCAGGGGATCTGGGAGATCCGAGGCCCCGCTCGCTACTTCACGCACGGCCGCGTCATGATCTGGGCGGCACTCGACCGCGCCATCAGCGCCGTTCGCGACGACGGGCTCGACGGGCCGGTCGAGGAGTGGGAGAAGATTCGCGATGAGATGCGTGCTGAGATCGAGGAGAAGGGCTTCGATACCGAGCTGAACTCGTACACGCAGTACTACGGGTCAGGAACAGTGGATGCTTCTCTGCTCGTGCTCGCCCAGGTGGGGTACTGCGACTACGACGACCCGCGGATGCTCGGAACCGTCGCCGCGATCGAGCGCGAGCTCATGGGCGATGGGCTTCTGCTGCGCTACCGAACGGAACACGGAGTCGACGGCCTCCCGCCCGGAGAGAACCCCTTCCTCGCCTGTTCGTTCTGGCTCGTCGAGCAGTACGCCTGCAGCGGTCGACTGGACGACGCCGAGAAGCTGATGGATCAGCTGGTGAGCTACTGCAACGATGTTGGGATGCTGAGCGAGGAGATCGATCCGCGCACAGGGCATCATGTCGGAAACACGCCTCAGGCGTTCTCCCACCTGACGCTCGTGCGAGCGGCCGACGCGATCACGCGCGAGCAGAAGAAGCGCGAGGGGAAGCAGGAGCCCGAGGGCGAAGACACCGGCAGGCGCCGCAAGCCGGAGAAGAACGTCAACCCGCTCGAAGAGACGCAGGCCGAATACGGCGACTCGGGCGGTCCGCAGTCGGACGCCGATCTCGGTGACCGTCCCAGCGGGCAGAAGCGCGGGGAGCCGGACACGACGGAGACCCCGAGTGAGCAGGGCGAAACCGATGGAAAGGGCGACGAGTAGAAGCGGTTCCGGCTGCGCAGGAAATTCGACTAGGCGCGCAGTCCCGCGATCGCGGCGTCGACGGCGGCGACAGCCGCGTCAGGGTGGACTCCCGTTCGAGCTAGGAGCGCTGTTCCCTCAGCCACCACGAGGGCGAGCTGGGCTTGCGCCTCGGGTGTGGATACCGTCGTGACCTCGCCCCGCGCTTGCGCCTCACGGAACGCCGTCGCGGTGCTCTCCGTGAAGCGTGCGAAGGCGCGGCGCACTGCGGTCAGAGCGTCGGCGTCGCGGGGCGCGAGCTTCGTCGAGCATCGCCGCGGGACTTGTGCCGTATCAGGCCAACTTCGCAGCGGCGAAGGCCTACGTGCTCTCGCTCGGTCAGGCGCTGCATCACGAGCTGAAGGGGCGCGGCGTCGACGTCGTGGTCGTCTCGCCCGGGCTCACCAGAACGGAGGGTCTGGGCAAGGCGAAGGGCATTGACTTCGACAAGCTCGCCGGCGGAGCCAAGATGGAGCCGGCGCAGGTCGTGCGCACAGCCCTGAACGCCCTCGGAACGCGCGCCCATGTCATCCCTGGGTTCGTCAACGCGGCGGCAGATCTCATGGGCAAGTACCTTCTGCCACGATGGCTGACCACGCGCCTCTACGGCTGGATGATCTCGCGCGCTCTCACCTGATCACACGACGCTGAAACCGTGCGGCAGCGGCTCTCGGCCGGTCAGCGCCATGAGCACGAGCTCGCCGTCTCCCTTGCGCGCGGCGATCCCGGCGGCGAGAGACGCGGCGGCCTCGATGAGCTCTGGGGCGAAATCGGCGCGCTGACCGGTCGCACGCGCGATGTCGATCGTGTGGACGACCAGCTCGAAGACGCGGGTCTTCAGATACTCATTGACGGGGATGCCCATGCCGCCGAGCGACACGAGGCGGTCCTCGGTCTGCTCGCTCAGCAGGAACATGGCGCGTTCCACGAGCGCCTCGATCGCCGCCACGGGGTCGTCCCCGAGCGCGATTCCCGCGTCGATGCCGCGTTTCGCGATCGCCTCGGGGTTCGTGTAAGCGAGGTAGATCTGCCCGTAGTAGTCGCCCGCGGTCGGCATGTCGACCTGCCCGGCGGGGTCGAGGTCCAGGTAGTCGATGACGGTGATGATCGCTCGGGCGGTGTGCCCGACGAGCGATCGGACATCCCACACCCCGAGCGCGGGCTGAGACCACTGGGCGGGCGTGATGCCGCCGACCACCTCAACGAAGGTGCGGCAGGCGAGTGCGTATCGTTCCGTTCGAGCCATGATTCATCGTGGCATGAAGTGCTGGCAGACTGAAGAGCATGTCCCCCACTGATCCTGCATTCTGGCTTGGCACGTACACGGCGTCCGGTGACGGCACGGCGACGGGCATCGTCGCTCTGTCCCGACAGGAGGCGCCGACTCTGCGACCGTCGTTCGCAGCGCCCGCAGACTCGGCATCATGGCTGTCCGTCAGCGGACAGCATCCTCTCGTCTATGCCGCCGAGGAGTTCACCGGCCGCGTCGTCGCCTTCCAGCCTGAGGGCGCGACCCTGAGCGAACGCTCGAGCGTGACGCTGGATGCCGGTGCCTGCCACCTCTCGGTGTCACCACGCGGCCGCGTCGTCATCGCCGCCTGCTACGGCTCGGGCGAGATCGTCTGGATTCCGCTCGACGAGAATGGCGGCCTCGCCGGCGCGGTGCCGGTCGTCGCTCCGATGCCGACGGACCCCTACCGGCTGCCGGGCGAACGCGCCCCGCACGCCCACCAGTCGAGGTGGCTGCCGAACGGTCTCGTCGTCACAACGGACCTCGGGTACGACCTGGTGCGCGTCTGGCGGCCGACCGCGAGCGGACTCTCCCACGTTCAGGATGTCGCACTGCCGCAGGGCGTTGGCCCTCGGCACACCCTCTGGCACGAGAGCGGGCACCTGCATGTGGTGACGGAGTACACCGGCGAGGTCTTCACCCTGCGCTTCGATGATGCGGGAACACTGAGCGTGGTCGCGGGCATCCGCGCGACGGCCGACCCGCTCGAGAGCGGAGACACCGGGGCCGAGATCGCGATCGGCGACCGGCGCGACCGCATCTACGTCAGCATCCGCGGCACCAACCGAATCTCGACCCTCGACGTCCGAGGCGACGGCGGTGAGCTTCGCCCCATGTCCGACGTCGAGTCGGGCGGAGACTGGCCGCGGCACCACATTCTGGACGGCCCGAACCTGCACGTCGCCCATCAGTTCTCCGGGGACGTCGCCACGCACCGGCTCGATGACCGCACCGGCATCCCCCATCTCGTCGGCACGGTCGAGACCGGATCCGCGACATGTCTGGTCCCGACCAGTACGATCGAGGCATGAATGCCGTCGTTCCTCAGCCGCGCCCGCTGATCGGGCGTCATGTGCGCCTCGACCCGCTCACCGTCGACGATGCGCCTGACCTGTTCGATGCGATCGTGCGTCCGAAGGTATTTGAGTTCGGCTATGCCGGAGGAGTGTCGGCGATGGCGAAGAGCCCGTCGGAGTTCGCGGAGAGGATGCCGACCGCTTATCCGTTCGCGAGCGGCATCCCGTTCGCGGTCCGCCTCGTGGGCGGCCGCGATGACGGACTCGTCGTCGGGACGACATCGCTCGGTGACCTCGACGTCGCCAACCGGGGAGCACACCTCGGGTGGACCGCCTACCGCCCCGACACGTGGGGCACCGCGGTGAACCCGGAGTCCAAGCTGCTGCTGCTCGGCTTCGCGTTCGAGGCGGGGTTCGAACGCGTGAAGATCCAGACGGATGCCGTGAACGCCCGGTCCCGCGCGGCAATCGCGAAGCTCGGGGCGACGTTCGAAGGCGTGCTGCGCCGCCACCGGCTGCGGGCGGACGGGACCTGGCGCGACACCGCGGTGTACTCGATCCTCGCCGACGAATGGCCGGAGATCCGGGCAGAGCTCGAGCGTCGACTCGCGCGGTTCGCGGAGCCGGTCACGCTCGAAGGCTGACGCGAATGCGACTGGAGGATGACCGGGTTCACCCTCCAGCGTGATGTGCTCGTTCGCCAGGGTGACGAGCATGGAGACATGACAGAACAGAACTTCGCCTCCATGCACACTCCGCCGGTCCTGGCCGCCGAGGCCGTGATGAAGAGCTACGGGTCGACGCACGCGCTCGCCGGTGTCAGTCTCGCCGTCGCTCCGGGTGAGTCCGTCGCGATCATGGGTGCGTCCGGCTCCGGTAAGACGACGCTCCTGCACGTGCTCGCCGGCATCATCGCTCCGGACGCCGGCTCTGTCCTGTTCCAATCGATTGCAGGGCCGCTTCGCGTGACCGATATGACGGAGCGAGAGCGCTCGCGCCTTCGCCGCGAGTCGTTCGGCTTCGTCTTCCAGCAGGGGCTCCTGCTCCCTGAGCTCACCGTTATCGAGAACGTCGCTCTTCCTCTCATGATCGCGGGCTACCCGCGCCGCGAGGCCGAGGGGCGTGCGATGCACTGGCTGCACACGCTCGGGCTCGCCGGCCTCGAGGGACGTCGCATCGGCGAGGTGTCCGGCGGGCAGGCCCAGCGCGTGGCGATCGCCCGGGCGCAGGTGACTGGCGCGACCGTGATCTTCGCAGACGAGCCCACGGGCGCGCTCGACTCGTCGACGGGCGACGAGGTCATGTCGGCGCTTCTGGGATCCACGGTCGGTCAGGGGCACACGCTCATCGTCGTGACACACGACGAGACGGTCGCGGCACGATGCTCACGAACGATTCGCATGCGTGATGGCCGACTCGAGACGGATGCCGCTGCCGCGCCGTTCGCTGCGGTGAACGCACCGGCGACCGCACAGCAGCCGGGCGCTCATCAGCAGTACGCGCCACCGCAGTTCGCGCCGCAGTCAGCTGCGCCAACACAGCCGGCGCCTCAGGCGCCGGGCGCGCAGTTCCTCGGGAACGGGTGGGGACAGCGATGAGCACGGCGACAATGGAACGAGTGCCCGTGGTTGAGACTCCCCGCCGGGGTATGCCCGTAGCGAAGCTCACCTGGATGCTCGCGCGGCCGGGTGCGCAGAGCCCGGCGACGGTCCTGCTGCCGGCCATCGCGTTTGCGGTGACCACGGCGCTCCTGCTGATTGTCACGGGCGGCACGCTGATGTTCTGGACCTGGACGAACGAGGTCGCCGGAATCTATCAGGCGCTGAGCGTCCTCGCGCTCGCACTTCTCGTGGTTCCGCTCATCTCGCTCGGCGGCGCCGCGGCACGCCTCTCCGCACGACGTCGTGACGACCGGCTCGCGACTCTGCGGCTTCTCGGTGCGACGCCCGCGAGCGTGCACCGCATGACCGTTCTCGAGTCGACCGCGGTCGCGGTCGTCGGGGCCCTCGTCGGCGTCGTGCTCTATCTCGCGACGATGCCTCTTGTCGGGCTCATCCCGTTCGGCGGCGAGCCCATCGGCGCAGCCTCGGTCTGGGTCGGTGTTCCGATCGTCGTCGCGGTGGTCGCCGGCGTTGCGCTCGTCGCGGCGGTCAGCAGCGTCATCGGGCTCCGGCAGGTCACGATCTCGCCGCTCGGCGTCCGAACCCGACAGCAGCCTCAGCGGATGCACTGGGTTCGCGTAGTCATCGGCCTCGCAGCGGTGATCGTCGCTTTCACGGTGCTGCAGGGCCTTGGCATGCTCGGCTCCTGGGCACTCGTCGTCATCGTACTCGGTGTCGCGTTTGGAGCGGGCGTCGCCGTCATCAACCTGATCGGACCGTGGGCGCTCAGCGTGTTCGCGAAGACGCAGCTCCGCGCCGCGAAGACTCCGCAGAAGCTCATCGCGGCTCGCGGCATCCTCGACAACCCCAAAGCCGCGTGGCGTCAGGTCTCCGGTGTCGCGATGACGAGCTTCGTCGCCGTCGTCGGCGGTTCGGGCACCGCGCTCGCCGGAGCGGCGTCCGCGGAAGCCAGCTCCGATGACCTCCTGCTCCTCACGGACATCCGCACGGGCATCCTCATCACTCTGCTCGCGTCGTTCCTCATGGTGGCGTGCTCGGTCGGGGTGAACCAGGCCGCGGAGATCCTCGACCGTCGTGAGACGTGGGTGAACCTCGACCGTGTCGGAATGCCGCGCCGCGTCATGGAGGCGACTCGCAGCCGACAGGTGATGGCGCCGCTCACGTTCGTCGCGGTTCTCTCGGCCGTGCTCGGCGGCGTGCTGGTCTTCCCTCTGCTCGGGATCTCGATGATCCTTGCACCGTCATCGCTGCTCGTGATCGTGGGATGCTTCGCTGGAGGCTTCGCGCTCGTGCTCGCCGCGCTCGTGGCCACACGTGCGGTGATGACGAGAGTCCTCGCGCGTCCGGAGCGTTCGTGACGGTTAGTCTGGAGGCATGCCAGACACCGACGCCACCGCCGAACTGCACCGCCTGCGCAAGAGCATCGACAACATCGACGCCGCGCTCGTCCACCTTCTGGCGGAGCGCTTCAAGTGCACGCAGCAGGTCGGTGCTCTGAAGGCGACGCACGACATGGCGCCCGCAGATCCCGCACGGGAGGCCCGGCAGATCGCGAGACTGCGCGAGCTCGCCGCCGAGTCCGACCTCGACCCGGAATTCGCCGAGAAGTGGTTCACGTTCGTCGTGTCGGAGGTCATCCACCACCACGTGAAGATCGCTCGGGGCGAGTAGCAGCCGTGGCCGCGTCGATGCGGGGCCGCACGGTCGTCGTGACCGGGGCGAACGCGGGCCTCGGCTTCTGGACGAGCCTTTCGCTCGCGGCATCCGGTGCCCGCATTGTGATGGCGTGCCGACATCAGGGCAGGGCGGATGCCGCGGCGCGGGCGATCCGCGCGCGAGTTCCGAACGCCGAACTGGAGTTCCTCCACCTCGACACGTCGAGCCTCTCGTCGGTCGCGTCCGCTGGCTCCGCGCTCGGCGAGCGGGAGCGGATCGACGCGCTGATCGCCAACGCGGGAATCATCCACGTTCCCAGCTCGCGCCAGATCACCGCAGACGGCCTCGAACTCGTGGCGGCGACGAACGCCTTCGGCCACGCCGCACTCATCCGCGACGTGCTGCCCGTACTGACACGCACGCCGGCCTCACGCATCGTCTCGCTCGGCAGTCTGTCCGGAATCTGGCCGTGGCGGAGCTTCGATGATCCGCAGGTCGAGCGGCGGTACTCCAAGCCGCGCGCCTACGCGAGCTCGAAGACGATGCTGCAGGTCTTCGGCTTCGAGCTCGACCGCCGTCTCGCGGCATCCGGCCATGATGTGCGATCGCTCGTCGCCCACCCCGGGTACTCGATCTCGGGGCGCACACCCCGGGTCCCCGCCGTCAACGAACCCCCGGCGGCGAAGCGGTTCGTCGACAGCCTTCAGGCCCCGCTGGCGCAGAGCAAGCGCCGCGGTGCGCTGCCCGTCATCGCCGCGGCGACCGATCCGGCTCCGCCGCACGGTGCTGTGCTCTACGGTCCGAGGTGGATGCTGAAGGGACCAGCCGTCCGTACGGCGGCACCGCGCATCATCGAGGCGCCCCAGATCGCCGACGCGGTGTGGGATGCCGTCGAGACGGCGATCGGCGGAGAACTGCGGTTCTGAGCAGCATCCAGCCCCATATACACACCACCGAGAAAGTACATGGGGAGAAGTACACATTGTCGACTTGCGCGCCTCCCAGTAGCATCTTGAGCGGTATAGAGCCTCCTCGAGTGACGGGGGCGATGAGACACCGCACTATCTAACCGCACTAATGGAGGCGCACCCCATGGCCGATATCCGCGTTACCTCAGACTCGCTCCAGAGCGTTGCCAGCCAGCTGTCGAACGGTTCGCAGTCGATCGAGTCGCAGCTGCAGAACCTCAAGGGCCTCGTCGACAGTCTCGTCGGCGGCGACTGGGACGGCTCAGCGTCACTGAGCTTCAGCGAGCTGTACCAGCAGTGGGATCAGTCGGCGATCCAGCTGAAGGAGAGCCTGCAGGGAATCAGCGATCTGCTCGCACAGGCCGGGTTCTCGTACGAAGACTCCGAGCAGCAGATCGGCGGCATGTTCAACGCCTAGTCCATCGCTCCATCAACGACCAGTCACGGGGTGAGGGGAGCCGATGGTCACCTTTAGGGTTCGAGCGAGTTCGCTCGCCGAAGTCGCCGCGCTGCTTGAAGGCGTCTTGCTCACGTTCGACACTCGTGTCGCTGAAACCGACCGGGCCGTCGCCAACGTGGTCAATTCGACGTGGAAAGGCGAAGATGCTGACCTGTTCGCGCAGCAGTGGGAGGGATGGAAAGCGTCCTCCGCGATCACACGGCAGGCGATCTCCGCACTGATCACAAAGCTGTACGCGGCGCAGTCCGGGTATGTAACCACGGAAGGGTCACTCAAGCAGGGCTTCAACAAGCGGGCGGTCATCGTCGAAAAGACGGTCGGAAAGAGAACTGATCGCATCTCGGGTCACGTCAGTGCCGGCCGAGAAGTCGGCAAAGATCTCGCTCGCGAGTCTGAGACTCTCGAGGACGATGCGTTGTACGGTCCGCAGTTCCTGGCTGCCTCCATCGCAGCTGGTGGAACGGGCAAGTCCGGTCCGGCCGCCGACGATGAGGACGCAGAGAAAGAAGGAGCGGAAGCGACATGAGCGAGCAGCAGGCGGATATCAACGACTTGACCTCGCTGACCGAGAGCATGGCTGACTTGGTCACGTATGCGACTGCTCTCAAGCAGGGGGCCGGCGGATTCGCCTACATGCTGCCCGCAGACTGGCAGGGCCCCGCGATGCATGCTTTTCTCGGTTCATTCGAGACCTGGTCGGTGAGCGCACACGCACTCATCGACTCGGCCACGAAGCTGCAAGAGCAGGCCAACACTGCCAAAACCGCATACTCCAACACCGTCGAGGGGCTCGATGAGAGCTGGACGGACTTCCAAAGCAACCTGCCGTAGGCACGAGGGAACATGTCTTCATTCGTCAAGGTCGATCCCGCAAGATTGGTGATCGACGGGACCGATTTCAGCACAACCGCCAACACGCTGAACAACGCTCTGACCGCGGCGTCATCCGCACTGTCGTCGACGAGTGGGATGGCTGGCGATGACGACACCGCTGAGGAGTTCGCGCCGGAATACGACAAGGGTGCGCAGGGAGTCCTGGACAACGTTGCCGGCGTGGTCAACATGCTCCGCGGCTTCGACGCGAATCTGCAGGCGACAGCGAGGGCATACAAACAGGCTGAGATGATCGGTGCGGGCCACGATCCCTCCGGCTGCTCGATCTCGAAGCCGGATGCCATAACGGCGGTGACAGCGAACAGCGTTCCGGGCTCGCTCGGCCCCGGCTGGCCCGGTCCGCTCGGCGAATTTCAGGAGTTTCTCGAGTCCGCACTCGCAACCATCGGTGTGCGCATTCCCACGGGGGACACCGGAAAGCTGCAGTCGGCGGCGGACGCTTGGGAGAACCTGTCCTACGCGTTGATCGATGCGAACTCCGCGCTGTCGGGAACACTCACTGGGCTGAGCGCCATGGATATCCCGCAGAACGCGACGATCCGGTCGAGCAAGAGCAGCATCGAAGCCTTCGTCCGCGATGTGAAGACGGGTTCAGACGCCCTACTCGGCGCGTGCGTCAAGTTCAAGCAGGACATCGAGAACATGCGCGAGGAACTCGCCACGTTCTTGGCTCAGATGGCTGCTGAGATCGCGCTCGACATCGGCATCACGGTCGCGCTCGGCGTTCTGACAGCTGGGCTCGGTGCAGCGGCGGGCGCCGGGAAGATCATGCTCACAGTCGTCAAGTGGGCGAACAAGATCGCGACGCTCATTCGGCGCCTTCAAGAGTTCACGCGCGGAACATCGATGCTGATGCGCGTCGCTCTCAGAGGAATCGGCGAGGGCGTCCAAAGCGCCATTTCCTCAACCGTTGTGCAGGCCGGTGTCAACGCGTTCGGGCCCGAGAGCATGCACCAGAGCCTGTGGGTGACGGCGACGACGTCGTTTGCCGGCGGCGCAGTCAGCAGCCCCGTCGGGCGTGTTTTCGATCGCGCAACTCCGAATTTCCGACCCGCTGTGAGAGATGTCGCCGGTGGCGTCGTCGAAGGATCAGCCGATGGTCTCGTGTCGAACTACACCGAGTCCGTGCTCTCCGATGCGGAGTTCAACCCGCTGCAGGCCATGACGGCGGGTGCGATTCTCGGCGGAGGCATGGCGCGAGCCAATCCGCACCTCGTGGGCAAGGGCACGAAGGCCGTCACGAGCCAGCTCGGAAAGCACGGCATCACCGTCGGAACGAACGGGACGCCTCAGCCCGGAGCGCCTGCAGACGCGGCATCCACGGGATCCGACCGTGGGCCCGTGAATGTCGATCAGGATTCTCCCCAGCCTGGCGCAGCGACCGATACGAGCACGGCTCCGGGAGATGGCGCCGGCGTGGACGTTCCGAGCGATGCCCCTCAGCCGGGTGCCGCTGATGGATCAGGGACATCGACAGACGCAACGCCGGTCGACGTGCCGAGCGGTGACGGGCCCAGCACGGACACTCCGCTCACTGACGGGCCGGCTGCGGATGCTCCACAGGCAGACGTTCCTCACGCAGATTCGACACCGTCCGACGCACCGCACGCGGAGACGCCTCCCGCAGAGACCCCCCATGCGGACAGCTCGCAGCCTGACGCCCCGCATTCGGATGTTCCTCCGGCCGACGCGCCGCATGCCGATGCGCCCCCAGCTGACGTGCCGCACGCGGAGACGCCTCCTGCGGATGCACCGCACACCGACACGCCTCCGGCTGATGCACCTCATGCGGAGACGCCTCCTGCGGATGCACCGCACACCGACACCCCGCCCGCAGAGACGCCGCACTCAGATGCACCGCCTGCTGAGACGGCCCCCGTGGACGGAACGCAGACAGATGCGCCGGTGCTCGATGCCTCCACGATCGAGAGTCCGAACGCGGATGTACCGACGATCGATGCTTCCACGGTCGAGGCCGTGCAGAACGACGGGGCGACGATCGACCCCAGCTCAGGGCAGCCTGCGGGTGCTGATCCGCACGCGATCGACGGCGCCAACGGCGACTCGGCTCCTCACGAGCCTCAGACGCCGCGTGAGCCCAACGCAGCGGCACCGATGTCAACCGGCCAGACGGGCGGCTCAAACGTTCATGCCGCAGACAGCGTTGCTCCCGCTGCCGATAGCCCCTCGCACGCCGACGGAAGCGCGCAGCCGCACAGCGATGCTGATGCAGCTCAGGCAGACGCTGCTCACACGAGCGAGTCGAACGGGGAGACCTCGAACAGCGACTCTGCGTCGGACGCACAGGCCGATGGTGCCGAGGCAGCAGACGCTGGCTACGCGAAGTCTGATTCTGACACCGAGACCCAGCTGTCTGATGCGGATACTGCCGCCGTCACGGGAGCCGCAGGCGTCGGAGCTGCGGCGGCAGTCGGACTGGGAGGAAAGCTTCCCGGTCTGCACCCCGGAGCCACGGGCTCAAGCAAGCTGCCGAACGTCTCCGGCGCGCAGAATCCGCACGCTGCTGACGCATCGCAGGCAGATTCGAACTCGAATGCCGAGGTCTCGAACGCTGACAGTGCCTCGACCGACACGGACGGCACAGTGTCCAATGACGCGACAGACTCGGCCGATGCGCCCGCCACCGAGTCGAACGCGAAGGACACGACTGACTCGCAGAATGTCAGTTCGACCGATGCGGATGCTCAGGCGAAGCCTCATACGATCGACGACATAAAATCGTGGCTTCCCGAGGTGAACCCGGGATTCACTGGGGACGCAACAGACCCGAGGAGTTCGAACTGCGGGGCAACCACTCAGGCCGTCTTTACGCGGTTGAACGGTGGAGAGCTGTCACCCGCGGGTCTTGGCACAGCATCCATCGCTGAGATGGAAGCGTTCACTGGCCAACCGCAGACTCCTATGAGCCCGAATCAGATTCGGGATGCCCTGATTGCGGGCGGCGAAGGCTCTCACGCGGTGGTCGGCGTCGACCGTGCCAATGGTCAGGACGGCCACTGGCTCAACGCGTACTTCGATGGGACGAATGTCTATGCCGTCGACGGCCAGACCGGTCAGATCAGCCCATGGCCGCCGCATCTCGGCGACGTCACGGGGTGGGATGCTGCTGTGGTCGCGGCCAATCCTGAAGCTCCGGCGGCAAACAGCAACGTAGAGTCGTCGTCGCCCACCTCCGAAACCGGGGAGGTGGACTCGACGGGGCGCAGCAGCGCGGACGCCCGAGACCCGAGGGTGAAGCAGCCACTCAGTCCTGAGCAAAATGCGATCCTGCACGGTGATGCCCCGAGTGGCGACGGGTGGACGCGGGTGGAAACGGGACCGGAGACCGTCGCTGAGGTGCAGTCTTACAACTCTGTGAAGACCTCAAGCGGCGTGATGGACCCGAAGTACCATCCTGATCTGGACATGTCCCCAGGGCAGGCGGCTCTTGATATCGGCTACGACGTCGAAGCGCCGTACGGTCGCGACAGCGATGGCGTTCCGCACGACGCGCAGAGTTGGAGCAGCCGGTACGTCAACGCTGCTGAGCCTGGCGAACACTACGGGGTCATGGACTTTGCCCCGAACTCCGGAGCACAGCTCAACACGAGAGTGCAGTATTCCGACCTGGACGCTTTCGTCCGAGACTTTGGAAATCTCGATCTCGACCGACTCGGTTCCATTGACGGAGCCTTTATGGGGCTCGGTGGAGGAGACTTCAGCGATCGTGCACTTCCACCTGGACAGCGCTCGGCAACAGAACTCCATAACCTGACTCTGCGCCCGGATGCGACGCTCCCTGATGGCTGGAGCATTGAGGTTGGACGCATCGCTCCCGCGTATGGGCAGGATGGAGGCGGCCTGCAGGTTGTTGTGCGCGATTCCGAAGGCAACTTCCAATCAGTTCGGGAGTCGTCTCTGTTCGACGTGCAGTCGTCGACGTCTCGGACGGGAGCGTCGACGCCGACGACTGACGCAGCGGACGCTGCCCCGACGTCGAGTAAGCCCGGCCTGGAGACTCCTGATGTCGGCAAGAAGCCGAATGGGTGGGAAGACAGCCAGCGGGTCGTGACTGATCCGGTGACCAGCGATTCAGGTCGGACGTTTGCTCCGGAGAAAGTGGTGCGTCTCAATTCGATCGCGACCCTGGACAGCGCTAACCCCGAGCTCAAGGGAACGACATTCAACGCAGACACACGATACGAACTCGATGGTGGCAGATACACATTCGAGACCGATTCGAAGGGTCGCGTGGTTTATGCGGAAGGGCACATTGACCACACGGTCCCGACCGGTACGAGCAACGACTATCGAGTCTCGAATGAGCAGTCGAAATCGGGCGGCCCTGACCGCGTGACGAACGGCGTCCACGGCGACGCGGGCGGTCACTTCTTCGCGGCGATCTTCGGAGGCCCGGGCGAAGGCATCAACATGACGGCGATGAACCACCAGCTGCTCAACATCGGCAAGTATCGCGCGCTTGAACGTCAATGGGAAGCATGGGTTGGAGACGGGACGGCCGGAAACTCCGTCCACGTCCAGATACGCGTCGACTACCCGGGGGACAGCATTCGGCCGGCGAACTACCGCGTGTACCATCGACGAAGCGACAGCACTCAGTGGGATTATGCGCGACTCAAGAATGTCCTTCCCACAACGTAACGAAAAGGTGAAGGTGGTTAGTTGCGCGTGAGCACCGAAGAGCACACTGTGCTTCAGAAGAAGATCGCGGATGTCATCATCGCTGCCTGTGCAGACTCGCCATGGGCTAGGGCCGACGTCTCTGCGGTCCTCGTCGGAGACGAGATCTGGTTCCGCTGGGGAGTGACGGGCGAGAACGGACGTCCTCTCGATCTCGAGAGTCCGCCGCCGTTCAGCCAACTAGAGACACCGGTCGTGGAATTGCAACAGGCGATGCACGACCGAGAAGTGGGAACCTGGCTGTCGGTTCAGATTGCGGTGCAGGCGAATGGGAGTTTCGCGTTCACGTTCAACTACGATGAACCGGTTTACGCGGGCGGCCACCCCGGCGCCCCACTTCAACGGGACTCGTCTGTGCCAGAGAGCGATGAATCGCCCACCCTCGAGGACTACCGTCAGTTCATTCAGGAATTCCCACGGTCCGCTTCGAACACCCCGGCATGGATGACGGGTTCGACCGGGCAAGCGGGAAGCGAGCCGTGGGAATCAAACGCCGCGGAAATCGAGCGAAAGCTTGCCGCTCCGATGAGCGTTCCCGCACGGTTTGAAGACGCTGTTGCTCACGACAACGCATGGGGCAAGATTTTTGCATCGGTACAGAGCAATCTGCGGTCAGTGCTGGCAGACCAGGCGCGCTCGGGAGGGCTGCCTCTCGAGGATCCAGCTCGTCTCGCCGGCGACCTGGACGTTCTCATTGATGCGATCGAATCCGCTGTGTTTGCAGAAACGCTCGCGCATGCTGACACGAACGAGCTTCGTCGCGTGCTTGACGCCGCTGGAGGGACCACTGTCGCTGACGAGGACACGACCGACAAGGTCGAGCGCTTGATCAGTAGCATGGTGAGCCAAGTGATGGTGTCCATCTTTGGAGTGGAACCGGTGAGCTGACGGGTGAATAACACGATGTTCTCGACCACCCACGTCTGCAATCAGGAAGATGTGAGAATATGAACGCGCTACGACAGATGGAGCTGCAGAAAGCCATCGCTGGTCGCATTTTTGCCGCGCACCAGTCAGAGGAATGGGACTCGCTCGCCGTGACGTGGGCAGAAGTGGGCCGCTTTGTCGCATCGCGTGTTGCGCTGCTCGATCAAGAGGGCGTGCAGACGACCGCGCATGTTGGAGCGATCGGCAGTGAGGACGCCGATCTTCTCAGAGAGCTTCGACAGGCAATGTCATCGTCAGAGACCGGCGCGTGGCTGACCGCCACCGTAAACATCTCCCGTCTCGGTGACTTCTCGTATGCCTTCTCGTTCGACGAGAAAGTCTCTGTGGGCTCTGCTGAACCCACGGAGCGCGATTATCTTGACGATCTCGACGCCTTCCCGCGGACACTCGAGCATGTTCCTGCATGGTATCCGACTGCTGATCGCCGACAGATTCTCGCTGTGCCGCGGAATGTCGCCCAGCCACCGAATCGAGGTTTCGAGCCGGGAACTCAGGCGCGGTTCACGGACGTCGCCAAATTTATCGACGTGTTCGGGGACGTACTCGACCATTTCGGAACTCCGAACGATCGGGTGTTCACGGTTGGTGGCGGGACGCTATCAGAACGTTCGGCCGTCCCACCCGTGCTGCGGTCCGAATCCAACCTTTACGAATACCGCCTTACCGGTGCGCTGCCGTCGAATGTGGTGGTCGAGGTTGGAGAGACTGCGCCAGCGTTCGGAGGAACCGGCGGTGCGACGCAGGTCGTCTTCATGGCAGAGGATGAACAGCTGCTGAGCGCCTACGAGCTCGTCGATGTCGGTGTGCTCGTCGGTGTCACGAACAAGTACACGACTGCGGTCACGGCGACGCCCAGCGTCGCGGGCCTCTTCGCTCGGCATCCTGAGCTTGTCGACCTTGCTGCGACGTGTTTGGGAACCGATCAGAACGATGTGCTCACCCATCATGAGGATCTGTCTGAGGAAAGCGCCGTTTATGTGTGGCGCCCGATTCGTGGCGGTGGAAAGATCATTGTCGCGGAAGACGGCTCGGCACTCTTCGGAGCATCAAGCATCGATCGGGAGACGCTTTTCGACCTGTTTCGGCAGGGGAAGCGCAGCGATCTGAGTTCGCTTCTGTGAATTGACGGCGACCGAAGATGAGCTATCGCGCAGTGGTTCGCCGAGACCCCGTAAGTCCTGCGGACGAATCCCATCCGGTTGAAATCGAGGTAGACAGTGATACGCGAATCGGTGACATCATCGTCACGATCGCCACAGAGCTTGTGCCGAGAGTCTCAGCGAGCGTCGCGTGGTCGGTCCGCGTCGTGGACCGACCCGTCATTCTGCGCTCAGAGTCAGGAGCGCCGCGAGGGATTTCGCGCGAATCCGGTGTTGCTCGTCCCCTTGCGATGATCATCGTTCCACGCGGTGAGACACCGCAGATCATCCGGATGAGCGCCGGACTTGGGCCGCGCCAGGAGCTCGTGAATGTGCTGACTCCCTCGGAAGACGGCACTTTCGCCTTCACCGTGAGTTATCTTGAGGATGGAAAGCCGACGGCACTTGATGAATACAGATCGTGGCTCGAGCGTTGACACCGTTTGGTCACGCTGAGGCAATCCGGATGTGAGTTCAGGAGCGCTGTGTCAGCGCCGTTGCACGTCTGCCTAGGAAAGATCCGCGGGGATATCGCCGAGCCAGACACGATCGCCGGGTTGGACCTCTGCGGGACGTCCCTCCACCACGACGATCGAACGCCCCTGGCGTTCGATGCGCGTGCCGTTAGCCGAGCCGGCGTCCTCCACCGTGGCGCGACCGGCGTCGATCCGAAGAGTGACGTGAACGCGCGAAACGGACTTCGTCGCGTCGCTGACCATCACCGGCTGAGCTCCGGCGTTCTGAGCGGCCTGCTGCGGACCGCGCCCGATGATGGCGACACCTGAGACAGTGGCCCTCTCGCCCGTGCCGAACACGAGACTGAGCGAACTCACGGGGACGTGACGCGGTGGCTCGGCGCGCTGAGCGGGAAGCTCCGGAGCGGCAGCGGCATCCACCTTGACCGGCTCGGGCAGCGGGGTCGACGGGACGTGGGGAGCGGACCCGGAGATCACGCGGTGCACGACGTCCGACGCGGCGATGAGCTCACGAGGTGGCGAGGCGAGCTGCCCGCACTCGTGACAGTAGGCCGTGTTCGGACGCAGATCTGCGTCGCAGTAGAGGCAGCGAGCTGAGTTCATGACAGTCGTCCCATCGTCATTGCTTCACGTCCGGAACCCGCGTCGGAATCCAGCTGCCGTCGCGGTACAGGATTCCACCTCCGGGCCCCGTCTTGCCGAGGAGGAACTTCGGCACCTGAGTTCCGAACGTCTGAGTTCCGATGATTGAGACCTCGGGGGAGAGGAGGATGCCGGAGTGCGCCTTCTTCGCTTCGACATACGGCCCGCTGAACTGCGAGGTGACGGCTTCGGCGTCGATGCCCACACAGAAGACGGCTGAGTGACCGATCATAGAGAGAGCCATTTCGAGTGGTTTCTGCTTCAGCCTCTCTGCGTCGTCGATCACGACCGTCAGCGGACCGTCACCCGGAATCGACTCGACGACCTCCTGAAGTCGTTCCAGCTCCGTCTCGGGGTCTGAGAGAAGCGGGATGCGGCTGGCCGCAGCCACATCGATGAGCATCGACCGCGCGGGCGCGACCGCGAGCACGCGCCTCTTCTGCCAGACGAGCTGGTGGGCGATGACCGAGAGCGCGTTGGAGCGTCCCGTGCCTCTGCGCCCCACGACGGTGAAGCCGCCCTCGTGCGGCCAGTCGATGGTGAACCGCGACAGCTCATCGCCGCCGATGCCGACGACGGGGAACGCGGAGCTGCGCCCCGGGGCCAGGGGGAGCTCGTACGCCGCGGAGAGCGCGTAATAGCCCGGCAACGGATCCACACGGAACGGCTTCGGCCCAGAGGCGGTCTGCCCTGATTCTTCAACGTCGTCGCGCACCTTCTCGATGATGGCGCGCAGCGCGGTGGTCTGGCCCTCACCGCTCGTATCGCGATCGAGCACCGCGAACTGGGCCTCAGCACCGTCGGCGCCGAACAGTACACGGCCGGCCGGAAGGCCCGTCGGCACTTCGCGGATCAGGATGCCCGCGGCGCGGTAGTCGTTCACGTCACGCAGCGGGAAGATGTACTGCGTGTCGATGAAGCCCGCGACCTTGTCCGAGGGAATCGACCGGTCGCCGGTGATGATCACACGGATGCCGACGGCAGGCCCCTCGCGCAGAACGCGCATGAACTGGTCGCGGAAGATGATGAGCTTGTCGGGGTCGAGCGTCGACGAGAGGCGCTCCCAACCGTCGACGACGACCAGCATGTAGGGGAGCTCTTCGCCGTCTGCAGCGAGTCGACGCTGCTCGGTGATGTGACCCACGCCGGCGCGAGAGAGGCGGTTCTGACGAATCGACAGGTCCTCGAGCAGACGCGACATCAGCCGGGGAAGACGATCGGGATCCAGCTGGGTCACAACCGCGCCGCAGTGCGGGGCATCGGCCAGCGGGAGGAGTCCGCCGTTGCCGTAGTCCGCGATGTACATGTGCACGTCTGTCGGCGAGAACTTCTGAGTCACCTGCGCGAGGACGGTGCGCAGCGCGGAGGTGCGACCGGACATGGAACCGCCCATGAAGAGCAGGTGTGATCCGGTGACGACGTTCCACGTGAGCGGGCGCTGGGCCTGCTCGCCCGGAACGTCCTCGAGCCCGAGGAAGAGCTCGTCGTCGTCGATCGGCTCCTCTGTGAGGCGCTCGAGCGGCAGAACCGCCGGCAGTGGCAGCAGCCAGGGAGACGGGTTGCGCGCCACGCCGCTCTCTGTGGCAGCCGCGTTGATCACGTTCACGAGCGCGCGCAGGTCGGTGTCGTCGGGATCAGCGGAGACGGACTGCTGCTGTGAGGCTGGGAAGCGCGGTGGAAGCCCGAGCGTCTTCCACTCGATCTTCGCCTTGGGCGGGAGGACCCGCGCCGTGCGGTGAACACCGGGACGGATGCCCGCGACGCGCGCGGTCTGGAAAGCGACGGGAGCCGATGCCGACCCCGCCCGGACGAGTCCGCGCCCGGGCGTAGACGGGCTGATCAGCGCCGCTTCACCGGAGCCGAGGACGTCGTTCGAGTCAGCCCGGTCGGTCACACGGAGCGCGACGCGAAGGTTGATGTTCGACTGCATCTCCGGGGTGATGACGCCGGAGGGACGCTGTGTGGCGAGGACGAGGTTCACGCCGAGCGATCGACCGACGCGCGCGATGCGCACGAGCCCGTTGATGAACTCCGGCAGCTCGGTCTTGAGCTCGGCGAACTCGTCGATGACGATCATCAGCCTGGCGAGGCCGCGTGCGGCAGAGGCATCCGGGTCTTTCGCCCACGCCGCATCGATGTCCTTCGCCTCAAGGTCGCGCAGCACGCGCTCACGCCGTTTCAGCTCGGCGTCGAGGGAGGCGAGTGCGCGCTCTGTCTCGCGTGCATCGAGGTTCGTCACCATGCCGACCGTGTGCGTGAGACGCTCACAGTCCGCGAAGGCGGAGCCGCCCTTGTAGTCGACGAGCACGAAGTTGAGGGCGTCCGGCCGGTTCGCCATCGCCAGGGAGACGACGAGAGCCTGCAGAAACTCCGACTTACCCGATCCGGTCGTGCCCGCGACGAGCGCGTGAGGCCCATCTGAGACGATGTCGAGCGCGAACTCGCTGTCGGCTCCGGCACCCACCACGACGTATGTCTGTCGTGGCGAGAGCTCCCAGCGCGAGACGATCGGCGACGGGTCTTCGAGATCCACGTTCAGCAGCTCGGCGTAGCGGACGCTCGTTGGGAGCATCCCCTCGTCTCCGACCCCGCTCACGTGCAGAACCGAGCAGAGCGAGCGTGCGATGCGCTCCGCGTTCGAGGTGCTCAGGCTGTCGAGAAGCACCGTCGGATAGAAGACATCCTCGCTCTCGAAACGCGCGAGCGTGGGGTCGGCGCCGTCCGCGACGATCACCGAGCGGCACTCCTCGGGCAACCGCGAACGATCGCTGTCGAGGGCGATGACATGGATGCCGTAGTCGGTGCCGTTCTGCAGCAGCGGAACCATTCCGGGCAGCGTGCGGAAGCGGCGCGCGCCATCGACGAGGATGACGAGCTCGGTGTCCCACTGCGCCTTGGTGCCCGCGCGCGCACGCTGCTCCAGGAGCTTGAGGGCGGACCTCAGGTGCTCCCGTCGCGTATCGTCTGTGTTTCCCATGAGCGCGATGAGATCGTCGCCGAGCTGCGTGTGCGGCATCCAACTGGTCCATGACCAGTCCGCCTCGGACGCATCGTCGCAGATGACCAGGAGCTGGAGATCGCGCGGAGACCTCAGTGTGCCGAGAGCGGAGACCATCGATCGAGCGAGGCCGGAGATCGTCTCATCGGGTCCGGCGATGCCGACGGGACCTTCGGAGAGGTCCGCGGAGACGGGCGACGGGGTGACGCCGACGCGTCGGGCCTCGGGATTGTCCTTCTGGGAGCCTCCCTCGAACTGCACGTCGAGATCGACCTCGGTTACGCCGACGCGGAGCCAGAGCGCGTCGGCATCCGTTCTCCGTCGCTCCCAGAGTCGAGATGTGGGGCGCGTGGCGATATCGCAGATGGTGGTGGGATCGGGATGCTGATACCAGGCGTTCACACGCTGTTCGCGCACGAGCTCCTCGATGCGTTCTCGAGAAGCCTGAACCTCGGCGATCCACTGCTCTTCGGTGCGCTCGCCCTTGCGTTTCATCAGCTTCTTGTTCGTGATGTACGAGCCGATCACCATGATGGGCGAGGCCGCGGCCATGAGAAGCATGATCACGCGTCCGAAGAGCGTCGCCATCGTGATGCCGAGGACGACAGGAAGAATAGCGGAGAGCCATGGGATCGGCGACTTGTCCTGATCTTCGGGCTTGTCGTTCGGCAGCTGGACGGAGGGCTTGGACTCCGACGGGCTGATCCGCGACGGGCGGTTGAAGCCGCGCATCCCGAGCGACTCGGGGGTGACGTCGGCGTCGGATCGCGGTGCGAGACCGACCCGCAGCGCGTTGCTTCCGATCAGGATCGTGTCGGCCGGAGTCGCCGAGACCGGGCTCTCGCACGCCACACCGCTGACCGAGAGGTCCGCACCTGACTCGGGCGAGAGCGCGGCGATCAGGGGGCGGCGTCCGCCTTTTCCCTCCTCGCCGAGCGAAACCGTGAGGGAGAGATGGTGGGGAAGGAGAAACGGGTCGTCGATCTGGACGTCGACGCCATCGCCGCGCCCGATGGTCACGGGGCGGTCGAGGGGAAGGCCGATCGTCTCACCGGCGAACGGGCCGCCGATGAACTCGAGGCGCAGAGTGCCCGGCGCGGTGTCACCCGCCACGAGCGGCAGGACCGAGCCGCTGTGGACTCCGGCGTCGGCGAGGCTGCTCTCGGCCGAGGCGGACGTCAGCGTGTCGGCATCCACGCGCAGCGATTCGGCGACCTCGGCGACTGTCGTCGCGTCGTCCACCTTGAGGAGCCACGACTCTTGGCTCTCACCGCGCAGGCTCAATCGAACGGTCATGCCTCAGTGTCTCCATTCGGTTGGATCGAGAAAGTGGTCACGCGCCCACCTCGTCGAGGAATCTGCGGAAGGCGGTGAAGTGGTCGCCTCCCGTTGTGTCGTCTGCGGGGGCCGCGACGTGCGGCAGGGCGAGCGCGATGCGCGTGCCCTTCTCGTCGCTCGTGAGAGGGAAGGGCGTGCCACCGTCGCTCAGCGGCACGAGGCCCTTCTGAGGGAGTGCGGAGTCTTCGGGCACGACGGTCACGCTGCCGGTCGCCTGCGCACCGGATTCAGAGACCACATGGAAGGAGAACTGATCGACCTGAGCGTCTCCGCTCGGGGTGTACGTTGCCTCGCCCTCTTCTGAGCAGGTGACGACTCCGTGCATCGGTGGACCGCATGAGGTGAATGTGACGTCTGACCCTGCGGAGACCATGTCGCTCAGCGTGAGCACGGTCTGCTCGGCGCCGAGCGTCGCGAAGACGTGAAGCGCGGTGACCGGCTGAGCGGCTTGGGGCGACACATCGACCGTGACGACGGCACCCTGCGACCATCCGCCAGCGGAGTCGCCTGCCCGGTAGATGAGCTCCGCCTTTCCGGTGAAATCGGGTCGGGGCGAGAAGACCAGGTGGGTCGGAGTCGCCCAGAACTCGCCCGCGTCGGCCGGTGACAGGGATGCCGCGTCGATGCCGGCGCCGTCAGAGCAGAGCGTGCAGCTGATCCCGAGGTCGGAGAAGGGAATGAGGACAGGAGTGCCCGCGCTCGCTGGACCCGCGTAGGTGAGGTCCGTGGTCGCCGGGGGCTCCGGAGGCTCGAGCGAGACACGGTAGTCGATCGTCATGGTCGTGCGGCCGTTCGTCATCTCCGCGGTCACGACGACGGGGTCGATCTCCGGGTCGTACGTCTCGGCTCCGAAGGTGATGCTGGAGGGCTCACAGGAGAGCACCAGATCGGATGCCGCGGAGACGGCGCCGCAGTCGGAGAACGTCCACCCCTGCGACGGCGAGACGTTGGCAGTCCCCTCGTAGGGAATCGGAACGTTGGTGGGGTCGACGTCTCCCTCGGCGAAAGCACCGGTGGACGGCATGAGGACCGTGACGAGGGCACCGAGAACGCCGAGCGCGTAAGCGCTCGACCGGCGGAAGCGTCGCACTCTCGTCCCTCCCGTCGAGATGCCAGCAGAATGGTCAACCGATAACATGCTAATGATTACCGGGCAGGAGCGCCTGTCGGATGCATGGAAGGCTGAGATGAGCGGCGAACTCCCCTCGAGGCGGCGGAACCGCGCAGCCTCGCGCGCGAGCGAGGCGACGCTCGCTGCGCCCGCGAGCGGCCCGCTGACGGTCGTGGACCAGAACGCGGGTGTTCCCACGTCAGAACCGCCGACGCAACCTGAGCCGCCCGCGTCGGGCTCAGCGCGATCGACGGCTGAATCGCAGCCCGTGAAGCGCAGCCTCATCTCCGGGGCGGACGTGCTCCCAGAGCTGACGGAGGCGCCCGAGAAGCCGCGCCCGGTCTGGAAGCATCCCGCATTCATCGTCTCGGTCATCGTCGCGTTCCTCGCGATTCTCGCCGTCGCCGCGTTCATCGTGTTCGGGATCTTCTTCGGAGGCAAGCCGGTGGTCTCCAAGCTGTCGATCGGCGGCGCGGGCGGAAGCGTGCACCTGAACTGGAGCGGCCCTGACGTGCCCTACAGTGTGTTCGTCGTCGACGGCTCGGGCACCCCGACCGACGTGACGCAGTTGGTGACGGGACGCGACATCTGGATTCCGAACGCGCTCGGTCTCTACGACGAGAACAGCTGCTTCGTCGTCCGCCCGTCTGAGGTTCCCGATGCCGTGAAGCTCAGCGCGGATGTGCTCGAAGCCCAGGGCGCACAGAGCGTGTGCATGTCAGATGTCGGTTCGTAAGCGCCGCATCGGACGAGCGCTCGCCGTCGCCGTCGCCGTGTCGATCGTGATGAGCGGATGCTCAGGCGGTCTGCTGAAGCGCGGCAAATCGAGTCCGCCTCCGCCGGGGACGCCCCCGGCGAACCTTGATCTCGGTTCCGTCGATGACGCGAAATCGGGACAGAACGGCCTATGGCACCTGTCGGGGAGTCAAGCGATCGAGCAGATCATCGACGCCGTCGACCGTTCGGACGGGGTGCTGTACGAGGGCACGTACGTCGAGCAGATCCCGGTCGAGGGCGACGATCAAGCGACGACCGAGGGGCGCACGCTGCACGTGACGTACGCGGGCAGCCCCGAGCAGTACTCGGCGTCGATCGAGGCCGGAAAACTCACCGCGAGCATCGTGACGGTGAAGGGCGATACCTACGTATCGGGCAACGACGCGTTCGCGGCGCACATCGGAGTGGCTGAGGCCGCAGAGGGTTCGGTCTGTGTCGCGGACGCTCACGGCATCCTCGACGAATGGAACCTCGTGCTCGACCCCGCAGCGCTTGTGGAGGCGCTGCTCGGCAACAGTGCGTCGGTGAGCGTTCCGGCGGACGGGAAGCAGAAGAGCGTCGATGTCGTGATCAGCGACGGAACAGCGCCCGTCGGGACGATGAGCGTCGCCGCCTTCGGGCCGCCGCTGCCGCACAGCTATGTCGCGGGCGACTCGTCGGGCGACGCATCCTTCACATTCGACGAGTGGGGGACGACTCGAACACCGACCGTTCCCGACGATGTGGTCGTCGGTTGCGAGTGACTACCAGCCGGGGTAGCCGGTGCAGGCGCGAGCGATGAGGTTCACGCCCGTCTCCTGGTCGGCGAAGGCGCGCCACGCCTCTTGCGCGTCGCCTCGGCGCGCGGCATCCTCCATCTTCTGAAGGCTGGCGTCGTACACGCGGTCCCAGGCGAGGTAATCGGGGTTGTCGATGCCGGCGGCGCCCTTGTCGCCGATGGCGCGGAGCTTGCCGATGACGGTCACCACATCGGCGAGCTTGGACGGCTTGCCCATGGCCTCGATCGTCGTCGTGGTCAGTTCGAGCACGACGGCGCGCAGCTCCTCGCATCGGTCTCGCAGAGCATCTGACATGATTCCTCCGTTTCGCGGATGATCCTCGACGAGTGTACCGATCGGTCTTTACACGTGCATTTAGAATGGACGCGCCCGACAGCGAAGGACACAATGCGCGACATCGAGAACGAGTTTCGAGCCGACCCGCAGCGATTCACATCGCGTCGAAACGTGCGGAAGACGGTGATCCTCGGAGTGATCGGGGGCGTGCTCATCGCGGTCGCCGGAGCCATCGTCGCGGGCTATAGCACGTTCAGCGAATGGGTGGAGCCATCGGGAGCGAGCGGGACGCGTTACAACTCCGTCATCGTCCACGCTCTCGGAACGCCTCTGACGCCCGTGCTCATCGCCGTGATCGGTCTGTTCGTCGTGTACTCCGCGATCAAAGCCATGCAGTGGTCTCGGACGGAGACGGGAGCGGAGATCACGCCGGTGGTGCGCGAGTATTTCCACGCATCGTCGCAGCAGGTCGCTCAGCTGGCCCAGAATTTCGCGACCGGAGCGCCGAGCAGCTTTCTCCCCGTTCCGGAGTCAGACTCGAAAGGCGGAGCCCTGCTCGAGCTCTGGCTCTGCGACGACGATCAGATCGGCTATGTCTTCCTGGCCCACCGCGTCGACAAAGTCGCATTCCCGATGATCGAGATGCGGGGCGAGAGGTACCGCATCCTCGCCGACGCGAAGAAGCGCGGCATCCGTCGGCCCGTCCCCGAAGACGATCGTGTCGGAGACAGCGCATGAGCCAGACGGTTGCCCCGGAGTGGGCGGACTATTTCGCGGCGCGCCGCCGCTACGAGACGCTCTACGATCCGTCGCGTCGCGAGAGCGTTCTGCGGTGGAACCGCTGGGTGATGACCGCGTGCAGCATTCTCGGCGGCGCGGCGCTCGTGTGCGTCGTACTCGCCCTGGTCATGGACATTGGCATCTGGGTGCGACTCATCGTCGTGCTGGCGATCTTCGCGGCCGTCACGGTCGGCATCCTCGTTCCTCTGATGCTTGCCTATCGTCGTCGGATTCGGCGTGAGACCGCGCAGGAGACCGCCCTCTATCTCGGGGTATCGGCTGAGGGTGTGCATCTGGCGAAGTTTCCGGTGATCCGGTGGGACGAGATCTTCCTCATCGCAGTGATCGACCGCACGGCGAGCAAGCCGGCGCAGCTGGAACGCCCGCTGCTCGGAACGGGAGCCCGCCTCTCGGCGCGATCAGGGAACGGGTGGGTCTCAGTCATGTTCGCTCTCAAGAACGCTGAGGCAGTGATCGAGAGGGCCATGGATGCCGACGCACGTCGTTTCGTCAGCACATGGACGCAGCCGTCAGGCCCGCGAACCGGCACGATGAGCCTCGTTCCCGATGCTCTCGTGAACCCAGAACCTCTCGCTGCAATGCTCTACGCCCTCGAGCAGGGCTGCCGCTGGTCCGGCACGGAGTTTCTCGCTGGACCAGCCGCCATGGATGCGATGAACCGCATCGGGCAGCTCGTCGACCCCACGTGGGTTGCCCCGCCGCCGAAGAAGTGAGCAGGGCGGGCATCCGCTGAATTGACACGGCACCCGCTTCGTCATCAGAGCGCTGCCGTCGATACGATGAACCTGTGGCTGAGACGTATACGCGAGAGATTGCCGGTCAGACTGTTTCGTGCACTGCGGACCCCGCTCTGGAGCCGCAGGCCGACGCGCTCCTGAATGTGATCGAAGCGGCGCCCGCTGAGCTTGTGAAAGACGGGTTCGTGCTGCGTGCGGGCTGGAGTGCGTTCAAGCTCGTCGACGATGACGGCATCCTCGTTGTTCACTGCCCGGACTTCGCGGGTGACATCCACGACTGGGTCTCGAACGTGACACTCGCGCTCGCCGTCGAGGCCGAGCAGTCGGTGGTCGCGCGGCTCGCAGAGCTCGAGGATGCCTCTCCCGCGCTGTTCACTCAGCGGGTGGTGTACGCGGATGGCGTTCTCGAAAGTCACGCGCTTGTGGCGCAGCACGCAGCGGCCGGCAGCGACCGCGATTCGGGCTGGTTCCTCGGATTTCCCGGTGAGGATGCCGAGGAGGACGCTCTCAAAGCGACCACGGTCGGTCAGCTTGTGCGCTCGCGTGCGGCGGTGCTCAAGGTCTTCGTGCTGCCGGAGGGGTATCTCGCCGCATTCGATGGCGACGAGATCGAGCTGATCCTCGACGCGGACGATGAGACGGTCTACGAGCGGCCTCACGAGGAAGCGCAGGCGTAGACCGCCTCACGCATCAGGCGGGCGCTGCCGCGAGTCTTCGGGCGGAGACCGTTCGTCTCAGGGCGATGCTCAACGTCGTCACGGCGACTCCCGCGAGCAGCCAGACCACCAGGGCCACCACGGCTCCGCCGATGCCCGGTGTGCCGAGCAGCACGGAGCTGAACGCCGACCGCGCGGGACTCACGGGGAAGAGGCCGAACAGCTTCTCGAGCACGCCCGGAACGGTGGAGATCACCCCCGTGGCGAGGGCGAGCACGCCGACGATCATCGAGATGAAGCGACCGGTTCCGCCGAACGCGGCGACGAGCGCCTGGTTGACCGCGGCGAACGCCGCGCCGATCAGGGCGGCGACTCCGGCGAAGCCGAGGCCCTCCATGAACGTCAGACCCTGGGCGATGCCGACGATGACCGAGACGAGCACGCCCTGGATCACCCCGAGCAGCAGTCCGGGCGTCGCCGAGCGCAGCATCAGCATGAACGCCGACTTCGTCGACCCGAGGGTCGCCCGCGGGGTCGCGCGCAGCAGGAAGAACGTCGCGAGCGCACCGAGCCACAGAGCGATCACAGCGTAGAGCGGAATCCCGCCTGAACCGAAGGAGAACGCCGAATCGTCATCGGATGTTGACACCGGGTCAGAGACGACATCGGCGAGAGAGCTGCGCTCGGATTCGCTGTAGTTCGGGATCTGGTCCACAGCTTCGGCGAGTCCGTCGGACAGGGATGCCGCTCCGTCGTCGAGCTTCGATGCGCCATCGCCGAGCTGCGTCATGGCGTCGCTCAGGGACACGACGCCGCCGGTGTACTCGGTGATGCCCTCGACATACTGGGAGGCGCCGGTCGAAAGCTGGGTCGCACCGTTCGAGAGCTGAACAGCACCACCAGAGAGCTGCGAGGCGCCACCCGACAGCTGCTTCAGACCATCTGCGAGGGTCGCCGCGCCCGTTGCGAGTCCATCGGCGCCAGTCTGCACAGATCCTGCACCGTCGGCTGCGCTCGCGATCCCGTCTGCGAGCGGTTGCATGCCATCGTTCAACGCGGACATACCTTCAGAAACCTCTGTCGCGCCTGCTCCGAGTGCGGTGATGTCTGTGACGCCATCTCCGTCCGCGTCTCCGTTGAGTTTGGTCACTGCAGCTGCGAGCTGTTCGCATGTTCCGGCGACTCCGGCGCTGCAGGCCTGGGCGAGCGGGTTGAGCGCCGCGATACCGTCGGTGAGCTTGGTCACGCCATCCGCTACACCTGACGCGCCGTCGGCCAGCTGCTGCGTCTGTCCGGGGAGAGCGGCAGTCTGCTCCTTGAGCTGCTGGAGGCCGCTTACGAGGGACTGCAGACCTGCAGAGAGCTGGGATGCTCCGCCCGAGAGCTCGCCCGCGCCGGCAGCGGACTGGGAGGCGCCGTCCGCGAGATCGCTGGCTCCTGACGAAAGGTCGCTCGCACCGTCGGAGAGTCCGGAGGCTCCGTCAGCGAGGCCCTGGGCACCAGTGACGAGCTGGTCGGAGTTCTGCGCGAGCTCGTCGGCTCCCTCCGCCGCTTGGCCGAGTCCGTCCGACAGCTCGGATGTTCCGTCGGCGAGATCTGAAGCGCCGTCGGCCGCGGTGCCGAGCTGGTCGTGCAGAGTGTTGAAGCCGAGGAACACGTTGTCGAGGTAGCTCGAGGTGAGTTCGGTCCCCAGAACGTTCGCGGCTGTTGTGGTGATCACCTGGCTGATCGCGTCATCGATGAGCTTCGAGTCGTCGCTCGTGGTGACGTCGATCACGGCCTTCTCGGCATCCTCGGGGTCACCCGCGGTGGAGGTCGCGGCCTTCGAGAAGTTCTCCGGAATGGTGACGACGGCCGCGTAGGTTCCGTCCTCAAGGCCCTCGGCGGCGCCGTCTTCGTCCGTGACGATCCACGAGTAGTTGCTGTCTTCGCCTTCGCTGTCGACGAGCCCCGCCCCGAGCTGACGCCCGAGCGGCACGACCTGATCGTTCAGCGTCACCGGTTCGTCGTTGTTGACGATCGCTGCCTGCACGGTGCCGAGCCGATCTGCGGGGTTCCACAGGGCCCACACGAGGAGCCCGGCGATCATGAACGGGACGAGCAGCAGACCGATGATCGTGAGCGGCCGCGAGCGCTTCGCGCCGTCGGTGCGTTCGAGGTAGGGGAATCGGGTGCTCATGCGGATGCCTCCGTGACGAGTGAGCGTGAGTGGTCGGGGGCGACGAACGTGTGGTCGTCGCAGATGTCGGGAATGGATGCCGTCGCGCAGCCGAGAAGGATCGTCGGTGCGTCTTCGCGGCCTCGGGCGCGGGTGAGTTCGGCGAGCAGGCGGTCGCGCTCATCGCTGTCGGTGACGGAGTCGAAGGCGTCGATCGCGAGGATCGTCGGCTTCTCGGCGAGAGCGTCGCGCACCAGGGCGCGGGGGCTGTCGGATGTCGCGAGGGTCACGTAGCCGGCGATGCGTCGCACCGCGGGGCCGCGGGACGGCAGCACAAGACCGGCGATCTTGAGCGTGCCGGTGGCCTGCGGCATCCGTCCTGTCACAGCGAGAAGGGCTGCGCGGACGGCGCGGGCGCTGTCTCCGTGCACAGCGTGGATGGTTCCGGGCTGCACACGGAAGGCGGTGGGCGCGAGGACCTGCTCGTCGTCGGTGCTGACGGTGAGGTCATCGGCCGCGATCGCCAGCCGGGCATTCGGAGCGGGCCACTCGGCGAGCTCGAGCTCACGCGCGAGGCCTTCACCCTCGACGTCGAAGGCGGGGAGGATGCGGTCGAGCCACCGCGGCATCCACCATGCCTTGTCGCCGAGCAGCGCGAGCACCGCGGGCACGAGCGTCATGCGCACGATGAACGCGTCGACGAAGACACCGACCGCGAGTCCGAGCGCGATGGGTTTGATGTTGACGTCCTCACTCGGCACGAATGCGGCGAACACGGCGATCATGATGACCGCAGCGGCTGTGACGACCTTCGCCGACGACGTGAACCCGGTCTCGATCGCGCGTCGTGCGTTCTTGCCGTGCACGAAATCTTCGCGGATGCGCGACACGAGGAACACCTCGTAGTCCATCGCGAGTCCGAAGAGCACACCCATCAGGATGATCGGGAGGAAGCTGATCACGGGGCCGGTTCGGGCGACTCCGAGCTGCTCGGCGAGCACGCCGTCGCCGAAGACGAGCGTGACCGCGCCGAACGACGCACCGACAGAGAGCAGGTAGCCGAGGGTCGCCTTGATGGGCACCGCAATTGAGCGGAACACCATCGTCAGCAGCACGAGCGAGAGCCCGACGACGAGCAGACCGAAGGGCAGGAGCGCCTGACCGAGCTTCGCGGAAACATCGATGCCGACGGCGGTGAAGCCGGTGACCGCGAGGTCCACGTCGTACTTGTCGAAGAAGTGATCGTGAAGCGAGCGGATCTCGTTCACGAGAGCCTTGGTCTCGTCGGAGTCCGGCCCGTGCTCGGGGATCACTTGGACGATGCCGGTGTCGGCGGATTCGTTCGGAGTGGCGAGGGGCACGGAGTCTACGCCGTCGAGCCCCTCGATCTCGTCGCCGATGTCTTCCATGAGGCCGAGCGGGTCAGTGCTCGTGATGATCGAGCCCGTGACGATGAGCATTCCGTTGTAGCCCTCGCCGAAGTGCTCCGACACCAGGTCGTAGGTCTGTCGCGCCGAGTTCTCCTCGGGTAGTCCGCCCGCGTCGGGGAGCGCGAGCTTGAGGCCGAGCGCAGGGAACGACGCCACGCCGAGCGCGACGACCACCGCCGTGATCGTGATGATCGGTCGCTTCGTGACCGCCCGGACCCATCCGAGGAAGAAGCGGTTCGGGCGGACGATCGACGTGTCGGAGGCGTCCTTGGAACGCCGCGGTCGGAGGCGCTCGCCAGCGACAGCGAGGAGCGCAGGAAGCATTGTGAGCGAGACGAGCACGGCGACGGCGACGCCGAGGGCCGCCGCGACGCCCATGGTGGTGAGGAAGGGGATGCCGGCGACGCTGAGCCCCAGGAGCGCGATGATCACCGTGAGACCGGCGAAGACGACAGCGGAACCGGCGGTTGCGACAGAGCGAGCAACGGACTCCTCGACGTCGAGACCGTCGCGCAGCTGGTCGCGGTGTCTCGAGATGATGAACAGGGCGTAGTCGATGCCGACCGCGAGGCCCAGCATGAGCGCGAGCATCGGGGTGGTCGACGTGATGGAGGTGAACGCCGTCGCGCCGAGCACGAGGGTCATCGAGACGCCGACGGCGAGCAGCGCCGTGATGAGGGGCATCCCCGCAGCGAGGAACGAGCCGAACGTGAGCACGAGCACGATCAGCGCGACGACGACCCCGAGCGCCTCGATGATGCTGAGGGTCGGCATCTCCTGGCTGAACAGCTCGCCGCCGAGCGACGCGGTTGCGCCGTCGGGGAGTGCGCTCTGCAGCGAGGCCGTCGCGTCTTCGAGCTCGGTCTTCGTCGAGTCCGGGATCTCGAAAGTGCTGCCGTCGAGCTGGATCGTGATGAGAGCGGCATCCTTGTCGTCGTTGATGCTGCCGTCGACCGTGTCATCGAAGGGCGAGAGCGCTGTGTCCACGTGGTCGATGTCGTTCAGCTCGTCGACGGCATCCTCGATGGGCTCTGACATATCGGCATCCGTGACGCTCTGGCCGTCGGGGGCGACGACGATGAGCTGCGCGCTCGAACCGCTCACCTGAGGGAAGGTCGCACTCAGGCTGTCGAGCGCGTTCTGCGACTCCGTGCCGGGAATCGAGATGCTGTTGTCCATTCCCTGACCGAACAGAAGTGCGCCTGCGCCGGTGATCGCGAGAAGAAGGATCCAGAGACCGATGACCGTCTTCCGAATGCGGAACATGGCTCGGCCCAGGGAGTAGAGGAAGGATGACACGGTTCTCCAGAATCTCGATACAGGAATGTATCCAATACACGAATGTATCGGATACACTTGTGTATCGCCAACTTCTTTCAGAAAGGTTTCAGCATGGTCGACACCCAGGCCGAGCCGGCGTCAGCGCGACGTCAGAAGACCCGGGAACGCCTGCTCGACGCGGCGTACGACGTCTTTGCCGAGGTCGGTGTGGATGCCGCTCCCGTCGAGCTCATCGCGGAACGCGCCGGCTTCACGCGTGGCGCTTTCTACTCGAACTTCGAGAGCAAGGGTGAACTGTTCATGGCGCTTGCGGAGCGCGAGAACGCGGAGCGACTGGAGAAGGTGCGCGAAGGCGTGCGCGATGTCATTCCGAGCCTGAGCAAGCGGCTCACCGGCACCGACGACGAGAAGCTGGATGCCCTCACCGAGGCCGTCGCGGGTTTTCTGAAGCTGCAGGGCGACGACCGACACTGGTGCCTCATCGAGGCGGAGTTCCGCATTCAGGCGCTGCGCAGTCCGGAATTCGGCACCTACCTCGCGGAGTACTTCGAGGTGCTCATCGGTCGCCTCGCTGACACTCTCGTCAGCACGATCGACATGCTCGGCTTCCATTTCGTCGTAGACCCGATCGTCGCCGCGCGCACGATCGTGTCGAGTTACCACATGGCCGTCGAGAAGCGGCTCATGATGGGCGGGGGGCGCCCGCCTCACGAAGACGAAGAGCTGCAGCGAATGATCGCCTCACTCGTGTCGGTCATGACAGCGCGCAACACCGCCTGACCGTTACTTCGTGAACAGCGTCTCCGCCTGCTCGAGCTCCATGCCCTTGGTCTCGGGAACCTTCGAGAACACGAAGAAGAACGAGAGCAGCGCGAACACCGCGTACAACCCGTACGTGAGCGGCAGCGACCAGCTCGACATGCTCGGGAACGTCACGGTGATGGCGAAGTTGGCGAGCCACTGAGCGGATGCCGCGACGCCGAGAGCCTTGCCTCGGATCTTCGGTGGGAAGATCTCGCCGAGCAGCACCCAGACGAGCGGGCCCCACGACGCCGCGAACCCGATGACGAAGAGGTTCGCCGCGATCAGTGCGATCGGACCCCATGCACCGGGCAGGTGGACGTCGTCTCCGCTCTTCGAGGCGAAGCTGAACGAGAGCGCCATCACGCCGAGCGAGATCGTCATGAGCACGGACCCGCTGAGGAGGATCGGACGACGGCCGACGCGGTCGACGAGGAAGATCGCCACGAAGGTGAGTACGACGTTCGTGACCGACGTGATGACGCTGACCAGCAGTGAGTACTCCTCAGTGAAGCCCACGGCCTTCCACAGGCTGGTCGAGTAGTAGAAGATGACGTTGATGCCGACGAACTGTTGGAAGATCGACAGGATGATGCCGATCCACACCACGCCTTGAAGGCCGAATTTGGGGCCTCGCAGCGATGAGCCGGAGTGCTTCTCGTCGGTCTCGATCGCCTTAGTGATGTCGTTGATGTTGCGGTCGACCTCGGAGGGGATCACGAGTGTCTCGAAGATGCGCCGCGCCTCGTCGGGGCGCTTCTTCGCGAGCAGATAGCGCGGTGACTCCGGCAGAGTGAACGACAGCACGATGTAGACAACCGCGGGCACGATTCCGACGAGGAACATCCAACGCCAGGCCTCGAGGCCCATCCAGAGCTTCTCGCCCGCACCGCCGGCAGACGTCGCGAGCACGGCATCGCTGAGCAGCGCTGCGAAGATACCGAGCGTGATCGCCAGCTGCTGGAACGAGGCGAGAGTTCCACGAATCTGCCGCGGCGAGATCTCGGCGATGTAGGCGGGCGTCACGACCGACGCGATACCGATTCCGATGCCGCCGAGAACGCGCCAGAGAAGAAGGTCCCAGGGTGAAAATGTGAGTCCAGCACCGATGGAGCTGACCAGAAAGAGGATGCCGCCGATGAAGATGACTCGCAGGCGCCCGTAGCGATCGGCGAGACCACCCGCGATGTAGGCGCCGAGAGCGCAGCCGAGCAGAGCGATCGCGACGATCACACCGGTCAGTGCTGGGCCGAGCGAGAACGTGTGGTCGATGGAGTCGACGGCGCCGTTGATGACGGATGAGTCGAATCCGAAGAGGAAGCCTCCGACCGCTGCGGCGACGGAGAGACCGTAGGCCTTCTTCGTGTAGGGCGTCGATTGATGTGACATCGGTACCGCTCCTTTCGGGAGCGGTGCATCGACCGTTCCCCCTCGATCGACGGGGCTGGTAGCCCGGCCTGCCTCAGCCTACATCTGAGAACCCGTGGCCGTGCAAGGGCTCGACAGTCGTGATGCGCGCTGGAAACGCGTGTCGCTCACACCTTCCGCAAAGGTCGAATACGGTGAGGAGCATGACCCGAATCGTCTACAACACGGCATCGTCGCTGAACGGCTACATCGCCGATGACGACAACTCTCTGGACTGGCTGTTCGCCGTCGAATCCGGTGAAGCTCCGGACCACGGAACGTTCATGCGCGACATCGGAGTCATCGTCGAAGGGTCCACGACCTACGAGTGGGTGCTCTCCTCGACGAAGCTCATGGAGAACCCCGAGAAGTGGACGACGTTCTTCGGGGAGACTCCGACCTACGTCTTCACCTCGCGTGAGCTGCCGATTCCTGAGGGTGCCGACGTGCGCCTCGTGGGCGGTGAGGTGCTCGACCACCTGGACGAGATCGTGACTGCAGCCGCGGGTCGCGACGTCTGGCTCGTCGGGGGAGGCGAGCTGGTCGGACAGTTCTACGACATCGGCGCGCTTGATGAGATTCAGATCTCGGTCGCTCCCGCCGCGCTCGCCGGAGGCGCGCCTCTCTTTCCCCGAACGACCGAGCCCGGCGACCTCGAGCTGACCGAGGTCAAGCGCTTCGGAGACTTCGTGCACGTCTGCTACAGCGTGCAGTCGGACCCCTCCTGACTCAGGCGAAGCGCGAGCGGAGAGGCTCGCGGTGCGTCTGACGCAGCTCGTCGAGCGACAGCGTGTATACGTCCTGAACATCGAGCGCGACGTCTGCGGGCGCCTTGCCGTCGGTGACGCCGATGCGAAGCACGGGGTAGCCGCGTCCCTCGCACAGTCCGCGGAACTTCACGTCGTCCTCGCGCGGGATCGACACGATGACGCGCCCCGTCGACTCGGAGAACAGAGCGGATGCGGCATCCACGCCGTCTCTCTCCATGATCTCGCCCAGCCAGACGCGCGCGCCCACTCCGAACCGCAACACCGACTCCGCGAGCGCCTGCGCGAGCCCACCGTCGGAGAGGTCATGAGCTGACGCCAGAAGACCTTGCTGGGATGCCGCGTGGAGCAGCGCCGCGAGATCCTTCTCGCGCTGGAGGTCGACCGCCGGCGGGCGGCCGCCGAGGTGCCCATGGACCGTGCCGGCCCACGCCGAGCCCGAGAGCTCCGTGCGGGTCGTGCCGAGAAGGTAGATGTTGTCGCCTTCGTCCTGCCACCCAGAGGGCACACGACGCGCGACGTCGTCGATCACGCCGAGAACACCGACGACCGGAGTCGGGAAGATCGGGGTGTCGCCCGTCTGGTTGTAGAACGACACGTTTCCACCGGTGACGGGGATGCCGAGTTCGAGGCACGCATCCGAGAGGCCCTCGACCGCTTCGGAGAACTGCCACATGACCTCGGGGTTCTCGGGGGAGCCGAAGTTGAGGCAGTCGGTGACGGCCGCCGGAACGGCTCCCGTCACGGCGACGTTGCGGTACGCCTCGGCGATCGCCAGCTGCGCGCCCTTGCGCGGGTCGAGCTGGCAGTAGCGACCGTTCGCGTCGGTTGCGATGGCGAAGCCGAGACCGGACTCCTCGTCGACGCGGATCATGCCGCCGTCGTCGGGGAAGGAGAGCGCGGTGTTGCCGAGCACGTAGTAGTCGTACTGGTCGGTGATCCAGCTCTTGTCGGCGAGGTTTGCCGAGCCGAGCAGGGCCAGAGCCTGCTCCCGCAGGACGGCCGGGTCATCGCTGCGCTCGAGCGCGCTCGCGGTGTCAGCCTGGAGCGCGTCGATCCACTCGGGGTAGGAGACCGGGCGGTCGTAGACGGGGCCATCGACGGCGACCGTCTTCGGGTCGACATTGACGATCTCTTCGCCGTGCCAGTTGATGACGAGACGGCCCGTGTCAGTGACTTCGCCGAGGACGCTCGTCTCGACATCCCATTTCGCAGCGACCTCAAGGAAGGCGTCGAGCTTCTCGGGCGCGACGACGGCCATCATGCGCTCCTGCGACTCCGACATGAGGATCTCCTCGGCCGTGAGCGAGGGGTCGCGCAGCAGAACGCCGTCGAGCTCGATGAACATGCCGCCGTCTCCGTTGGCCGCGAGCTCGCTCGTCGCGCACGAGATGCCGGCGGCACCGAGGTCTTGGATGCCCTCGACGAGCTCGCTGCGGTACATCTCGAGGCAGCACTCGATGAGGACCTTCTCGGCGAACGGGTCGCCGACCTGAACGGCGGGGCGCTTCGTGGGCCCGCCGTCATCGAACGAGTCGGAGGCGAGGATGGAAGCCCCGCCGATGCCGTCGCCGCCGGTGCGGGCGCCGAAGAGCACGACTTTGTTGCCGACGCCCGAGGCGTTGGCCAGGTGCAGGTCTTCGTGGCGAAGCACGCCGACGGAGAGAGCGTTCACGAGCGGGTTGCCCTGGTACACGGGGTCGAAGTAGGTCTCGCCGCCGATGTTCGGCAGGCCGAGGCAGTTTCCGTAGAACGAGATGCCGCTTGTGACGCCGTGGACGACGCGCGCCGTGTCGGGGTCGTCGATGGCTCCGAAGCGCAGCTGATCCATCACGGCGACCGGACGCGCACCCATCGAGATGATGTCGCGCACGATGCCGCCGACGCCGGTCGCGGCGCCCTGGAACGGCTCGATGTAGCTCGGGTGGTTGTGGCTCTCCACCTTGAATGTGACAGCCCAGCCCTCGCCGATGTCGATGACGCCCGCGTTCTCACCCATGCCGACCATGAGGTTCTTGGTCATCTCAGGGGTGACCTTCTTGCCGAACTGGCGAAGATACTTCTTCGAGCTCTTGTAGGAGCAGTGCTCGCTCCACATCACCGAGTACATGGCGAGCTCGCCCGAGGTGGGGCGACGACCGAGGATCTCACGGATCTTCGCGTATTCGTCGGCCTTCAGGCCGAGTGACTCGTACGGCTGCTCCTTGTCGGGAGTCTCGATCGCGTGTGCAACGGTGTCGGCGCCGGTCGATTCAGGGGTGCTCACAGATACCTAGCTCCAGTGTGGGGTGGTGCCCGTCGGGCGTACGGACCAGAACCATCCTATCCGGCGGCGCGAGCCGAGCGTGGTCAGAGGATGCCGCGATGATTCGCCTCTCGGACGGCCTCGCCGCGGTTCGCGACGCCGAGCTTGCGGTAGACCGCCCTCGCCTGCGTCTTGACGGTGTTCACGGAGACGCTGAGGGCGCCGGAGATCTCCGTGAGCGTGGCCTCCGTGGCCAGGTGGCGGAGCACGACATGCTCGCGTCCGGTGAGGTTCGCCGATGTTCCGGGTCGAGGAAAGAGCTCGGGCGACTCATCGAGAATCGCTTGGATCTCGTCCGCGCGCGCGTACCGATGAAGGAAGGCACGTACGTCGCTCCGCGGCATGATCGAGAACGGCGATCGCAGTCCGGCGGAGAGCGCTCGATCGGCGGCATCCCCGAAGCCTCGTTCAGCGACGTCGATGTCTTCGAGACGCAGGTGGGCGGATGCTGCGAGAAGCTTGAGCGTGATTCGCTGGCGCTGCGTCAGGCGCTGAGCGTCCGATACGGAGTTCGCCGTGGCGAGAGCGCGGTCAGGCTGACCGCCGATGAGGTGAGCGAGAGCGCGGGAAACAGCGAGTCTCGGATGCGTTCGACACCGACGCGCCGACGTGAGCGCGAGCGCCGGCGCGAGACTGCCCTTGGCGATGAGCAGCATTGCGCGCAGCTCATCGAGCAGAGCGGTCATCTCAGGGCTGATCGGAGGGTGGCCGTTCTTCTCGGCGATCATCGAGTTGAGCACCGTCAGAGCATGAAGGTGTCCCTGCCGCTGCCAGGCGATGTGGACGCTCACCTCGACGAGGAGCGGCCACATCTCGATCGTCTTCCAGTGCAGCATGCAGTGCTGGAGCTCGCTCTCGGCGTCGTCGAAGAGGCCGTGCTCCAGCATGATCAGCGCGCGGGCGAGGTGAAGGGGCACCGAATAGAAGCTGGCGTCGAAGTGACGCGGCAGCCCCTCGTCCTCCAGTGAGGCGATCGACGACTGCGCCAGGGCGATCTCGCCATCGGCGGCTTCGATGTAGGCGGAGATACATGGCGGTGAGTAGTCATGCCGCGAGTTCCGACCTCCGCGAGGGTGAGTCTCTCCTCTGAGCACGTGTTGGGCTTCGTCCAGCCGCCCGAGGAAGATGAGAGTCATCGCGCTGGACGTCGCGAAGACTGTCTCGGCGGACTGGAGGATGCCGTGAGGATCGTCGACGCGTTGCAGCATCCTTCTGAACCTGCGATAGGCCGGTTCGACGAGTTCGTAGCGTCCCACCAGACGCAGCCCCGCGGTGAGCGCCGCCTGCACCCAGACGTGATCGGGCGTCGGATGCCGGAAATTGCCGACGAGCTTCGCCTCGCTGAGGGCGATGGTCTTGACGAACAGCTGGGCCGCGCGCGCCGTGTGCCCGGCGATGTTGTGCGAGATCCCGTTGAGCAGACTCAGCAGAGGCTCGCGTGAGAAGAACGAGCGGCGCTGCGACGTCAGTGCCTCGGGAGCTCGATTGAGCGCGACGGTGATGGGGATGAATGCGCGCTGGGCGAGGGAGACCGCGAGTGCGGCGTCCTCCGCGTCGAGTGCACTGAAGAACGCCTGCGTCAGGCGGCCCTTCTGCTCCTGCCACTGGGCGAGGCGACGATACAGTCGTCGCGACTCGTCGTGGCCGAGGCGCGCGAGGAGCCCTTCGCGGAGAACCGGCTGGAGACGGAACACGGACAGAGCCCCGGCTTCCCACGCGCCGAGTCCTCGGCTCTCGACGACGTCGAGGATGTGGGAGTCGTCGGAGTCGGCACCCAGCCACGCGGCCAGTTCGAAAGTGAACGACTCGACGATCGAGGTGACGAGCAGGTACTCGAACCCAGCGGTACGACTGAACTCATCGACGAGGCGCTCACGAAGCGCCTCGAGTGATGTCAGCCCGTCAAGCTCCGCGTGCAGGTGATCGCGACTCTCGTCGAGCATCATGCGAAGTGCAAATGGCCAGCCACCCGTGGTTTCGACGGCAGTGCGGATCTCCCGGGCGTCGAGTGGAACACCAGCGCGTTTCGCGAGTGCCGCATAGTCCTCCACGGAGAACTCAAGGTCCTCTCGCTTCAGCATGCTGAGCCCATGAGGCGCCGCGGTGGTGAGCCATTCAGCATCGATGCTCCGTGTCGCAATGACCAACGAGAGGTTCTCCGTGTTGCGAACGACGCGGAGAAGGTCCTCGGAGACCGACGGATCGCTGATGTTCTCCCACGCATCGACGATGAGCACGACCGGGGCGTCGAGTTCTTCGAAGCTGCGACCGATCAGTCGAACGAGCGATGTCGAGATATCCCCGTCGGGGACGATCGCGGCAGGTGCGGCTCCGGATGCCTGAGCAACGTCGCGGACGAGCGAGGTGACGTGTCGCCAGAACGGCATCCGTGTATTGCAGCTGCTGTCGATCGTCACCCAGAGGATGATCTCGGAGTCGGCGTCGCGACGTCGTCTCCGAGCCCACTGGGCAAGCAGTGTGGTCTTTCCGTAGCCCGCAGGAGCGTGAACAACGCAGAATGTGTCGGATGACGCCCGGTCGAGGCGGATGAGCGGTGCGTCACGTTCTATCGCCAGCCGAGAGAGCCGAGGAACGCTGATTGATGCGCTGACAGCAGGCAGGGACGGCCGTCGATTGAGCTCGTCGACGTCGTCGCTGTCGTGATTCACTTCTTCACTTCTTCTCACTTGCCGCAATTGCTCACCATAGTCAGTTTCGCCCTCGATATGGGGTGAGGGGTGAAAACGAGGGGTGATATTCCCGTTCTCCATGGAATGCGCGTGTTCGCCGCTGCTTGACTCCCGGCGGGGCACGTCGTGCTCATGCTCGAATTCGAGCGGTCAAGTGCTGCAGGAGGGGAAACGTGCAGAGATCTCACGTGAGATTGTCGGCCGGCTCAGGGCCGGGAAGCAGAGGGTTGGCGATGCGGGCGCCGAGGTCAGTGTCGATGGGGGTGATCGGTGCACTCATTGCGGCGCTGCTGTCGTTCGCGACGCTTCTGATGCCCGCGGCTTCGGCCCACGCAGCGAGCACGCCGTTGCCGAGCACGATCCACACCGACAATACGTTCTTTGCATACGTGAAGACGGGCGAGACGGTGACCGTCAGCATTACGCCCACGGTATCCGGTGTAAACCCGACGACGGTTGTCACGGATGCTCAGGGGACGGCGCTCGGAGGAAACGGAACGTACACTGCTGGCTCCGACGGCATCTTCACCATCGCGACAAACTCTGGCGGTGAATGGAACCAGGGGTCGCGCTGGGAGATCACAGTTCGAGATGGAGGAACTGAGAAGACCGGTCGGGTCTGGGTCGAGAGCTACCACATGGGGCAGAACGTCACTCAGACGATGGACGAGTTCCCGCTCTGGATGGTCAATAACTCCGGTTATGTGTATTCCGTCGTCCTTCGGGACTTCAATGGGATCAACTCGACGATCACAGCGGACTCCGTTGGCAATGCCGTTTCCGGAGAGAACTGCGCGACACCGCGCTACGCATCGACGGAGTACGAGAATGCGGCGATGGGATGCGGTGAGCAGTACCGCCTGTTCTTCGAAGAGCCAGCCGATGATCTTCCGGCGACATCGCAGGCGGCGTCAGGATCGCTGCCGATTCTGCCGGAGATGCTCACCGAGGATGATCTTGACGTGACGGATCTCTCGTTCACTCCCGCACATCCGAACTCATCGACTGCGGGGACCCTGACGTGGACGCCTCCGCAGCGATACTCCGGCGGGTACACGCTTGACATCGATGCCGACGGGAACGGCTCGTATGACGACGATGTCGACCTCTCCATCCCGATGGGGGCAGACGGTACGGCGGAAGCGACGTCATTTGAATTCGACGGGTTGGACGCCAATGGCGACCGAATCGGAACCTGTGTCCCAGTGAACGCGCGAGTGCACTTCGACCGTGTCGGAGAGATTCATCTTCAGCAGAACGATGTTGAGCAGCGCACGCTGTCGATGACACGCCTCAACGGTGCAGGGGCCCCCGACTCGACGATGTACTGGGACGACGAGACGGCACTCAGTGAAAGCCGGGCCAACCAGACGCCGGTTACGGACGGTCGTGCTGGAGTCGACAGCACCGGAGGGGTACACGGCTGGGCATACGACATCAACTCATGGGGCAACGAGCGTTGGATCGATGACTGGACCTACCTGCCCATCGACAAGACCGCTGCAACGGTGTCGATTGCGGGCAGCTGCCTGTCGATCGAGAAGACCTCGGACATGACCGAGGATGCGCGCCCGGGTGACGTTGTCACGTACGAAGTCGTTGCCACAAACGACGGAGATCTCGCCTACGCGGAGGACAACCCCGCGGTCATCACAGACGATCTGTCGTCCGTTCTCGATGACGCGACATACAACGACGATGCGACTGCCACGGCCTCCGAAGGAACAGCTGTCTCGGCGCCGACCTACGCCGAACCGCTGTTGGGCTGGACGGGGCCGCTCGGCGTAGGCGAGTCCGTGACGATCACCTACACCGTCACCCTCGCCGCGGGTGGTGACGGCACTGTACGGAACGTGGCCTTCGCGGGAGACGGTGAGACTCCGGTCTGCGATCCGCCGACAGAGGACGGCACAGACCCTGGCTCGGGCGTCCCGTGTGCTGAGGTCGACAACCCGCTGCCGAAGCTTGGCATCTCGAAGACCGCTGACCGCACGGACCTGCCGAAGGTCGGCGAGACCGTGACGTACACCGTGACAGTCACGAATGAAGGTCCGGGCGACTATACGGCCGACGCGCCTGCGTCGTTCACGGATGACCTGTCTGACGTGATCGATGACGCGACGCTCGATGAGTCGTCGATCGACGCGTCAGCGGGCGACGTCTCGTACGTCGAACCTGCTCTCTCGTGGACTGGTTCCCTTGCTTCGGGCGAATCGGCGACGGTGCGTTACACGCTCACGTACTCGGGTAAGGGTGACAGGATGCTGCGAAACGCAGCGTGCGTCCCCGAGGACGAAGCCGCGGCCGGCAGCTCTGCATGCACCACGGTCACCGTTCCGGGCGCTGCGCTCTCTCAGTCGAAGAGCGTCGACCCGTCCTCGGGCACCGCGGTGCGTGCGGGTCAGGAACTGACGTACACGCTCGTCTTCGAGAGCATCGGTGAGACGGCCGTGACAGTCGACACGTACGACGACCTGTCTGAGCTGCTCGACGACGCCACCCTCGTCGGGGAGCCGACGGTCGACGGCGCCGGTCTCGTCGCGGCCGCGGATGACGACCGCATCCTCATCTCTGGCTCGATCGAAGCTGGCGAGACTGTCACGGTCACCTACACGGTCGTCGTGAAGTCCTTCGATGAGCAAGGCGATCATGTCATCGGCAACCACCTCGCTGACCCCGACGGCAACGCATGCGCCGAGGGCGAGTGCACGACGGAGAACCCGGTGAAGCACCTGACGATCGACAAGACGTCAGACGCTGCGGAAGACGTCGCCACGGGAGACACCGTGACCTATGAAGTGACGGTGACGAACGACGGCGAAGCCGATTTCACAGCTGATGAACCAGCGAGTGCGACTGATGATCTCACCGAGGTCCTCGACGACGCGTCGTACAACGGCGACGTCAGCGCATCAGCGGGCGAGGTCTCGTACGCGGATTCCGTGATCACATGGTCGGGCGCGCTCGATGCCGGTGACTCGGTGACCATCACCTACACGGTGACCGTCACGAACCTGGGCGATCACGAGCTGCTGAACGTGGCCTCGCTTCCGAGCGAGATGTGCGATGACGCGGACGCTCCGTGTGATTCGACGGTCGTGACGTTGCTGCCGAACGTGACGCCGTCGAAGACCTCCGACCCCGCGTCTGGAGAGGACGTCGTCGCAGGTCAGGACGTCACCTACACGCTGACGTTCACGAACGATGGCAAGGCGATCGGCTCGCTCGATTCGACGGACGATCTCTCGGACGTTCTCGATGATGCCGATCTGACTGGCGAGCCCGTGTCGGGCTCAGACGCGGTCTCTGCAACGGTGACGGACGGCGCGATCCGCATCGTCGGTGAGATCGAGCCGGGCGAGACGGTCACAGTGAGCTACGTCGTCACAATCCGCCCCGATGGTGAGCGGGGTGACAACCTCGCGAAGAACGTGGTCACGCCTGACACGCCGCCATTCGCATGCGCCGACGGTGATGCCGACTGCGACCCGTTCATTCCGCCGACGACAGAGCACCCGATGGGTGAGCTGGCCGTCTGGAAGTCGGTCGATCCTGCCTCGGGAACGACGGTTCAGCCCGGTCAGGTCGTGACGTACACGCTGCACTTCGAGAACACCGGTAAGGCTGACGTCGACGTCGCTCGCGATGACGTGCTCACGCAGGTGCTCGACGACGCGGAGATCACGGCGTTGCCGACCGCATCGAGCGAAGCGCTCACCGTGAGTGAGATCGCCGATGCGCGCTTCAGCGTGACGGGTGTTCTCACCGCGGGCGAGAGCGAGACAGTCACATACGCTGTCACAGTCAAGGCCGACGGCGAACGTGGAGATGATCGTCTGGGCAATGCCGTCGTGAAGACGGGCGATGAGCCGCCTGCAGCTTGTGAGCCGGCCGACGGGGAGCGCGCAACCTGCACGATCAACCACGTCTCCAACGTGGTGGTCAGCAAGTCGGCGGATCCGGAGAGCGGAGACGTGACAGACGGCCAGACCGTCACCTACACGATCACGTTCACCAACGTCTCGACCAACCCGGAGGCCGAGGACGGAGCAGTCGACTACACCGACCACATGTCGGACGTGCTCGATGACGCCGCGCTCACCGGTGCACCCGCAGCGTCGGACGACGCGATCACGGCGAGGGTGTCGGGAGACACGATCGTGATGGCGGGAGCGATTCCGTCGGGTGAGACTGTCACGGTCACCTACGCAGTCACGGTGAAGAGCTACGACGAGCAGGGCAACCACGTGCTCGGCAACGTCGTCGCGGTGACAGGGGAGACGCCAGTGTGCGCTCCTGACTCGCCGCTGTGCACGTCGCATGACACGACGAAGCCGAACCCGCCCGTGCTCCCATGGACGGGGGCGGACGGAGCGCTGCCTGCCCTCGCAGCCGCGCTGCTGCTTCTGATCGGAGGCGGAATGACGCTGATCATCATGCGCCGTCGCCGTGAATCAGGAGACATCGAGTAGTCCCCCGCGACTCGATGACGAAGCCCCGTTCCCAAAAGGGAGCGGGGCTTCGTTTGGTCGCGGCTGATCAGGCGCGCGAGCGGATTCCCGCACGTTTGAGTCCGGCGACCAGCAGGTGGGCGAGGACGACGGCCGTTACTGCGGAGAGGATCCGAGCCGCGAGGACGGCACACAGGAAGAGCGGCGAGAAGAGGTCGGGACTGATCACTGCCAGCGAGATCAGAAAAGCGACGAGACCGCCGACTGTCGAAGCGAGGACCCAGCGTGTGCGCGACGTCCATTGAGAGCCGAGGAGCCTGACGATCGCTCCCGCTGCGAGCGTCGGCAGGGCGAGAGCGGGGAAGAGCAGAAAGCCGAGCGTCGAGAAGGGAAACGCGAGAGCGGCGGCGACGCAAGACGTGAGCGGGATCGCGGCCCACGAACGCAGCAGCATTCCAGCTGCGAGCGGCAGCACGAAGTGAAACCCGGCGGCGAAGGCATAGACGATAGGGGATGCCCAGGCGACAGCGGCCATGGCCGGGGCGGAGGCCGCGGTCAGGACGGCTTCGAGCGCTCCGAACGCCGCGACGATGAGGAGCATCCTGCTGCTCGCGCGTGTGGCGCGGCGCGGACCCGACGCGACGGAACTCATGCCGTCATTCTGCCGCATCCGGCTACTCTTCCGAGGGTGAATCGCTCTCCCGGTGCTTCCACACGCGAGGCACCGGGGCATTCCACCCGAAGCGGATTCCGAGCATGCGGATCAGGAAGCAGACGCCAGCTGCGATCACGGCGGTGACCGGTCCGTAGAGCCCGAACAGGGATGCGGCGACAGCCAGAAGCGCTCCGATGAAGGCTGGCACTGCGTACAGTCCGTCGCTCAGAACCGATGGCACGCGACCGAGAAGCGCGTCGCGAACAGTGCCGCCGCCGACAGCGGTGATGGTGCCGAGGATGATTGCCTGCGCAGGGCCGAGGCCGAATCCGACGGCCTTCATCGCGCCCGTGACGGCGAAGAAGCTGAGCCCGACGGCATCCAGCACCTCGATCGGCATCCACAGGCGGTCCATGCGATGACCGAACGCGAAGGCGATGAGCGCGCCCAACCCGGCCGCAGCGAGGTAACGCCAGTCGTGGAACGTCGCCGGCTCCGTGTTCAGGATGAGGTCACGGATGATGCCGCCGCCCATCGCGGTGATCATGCCGAGCGCGATCACGCCGACGATGTCGATGCGGACGGCGCGTACGGCCGTGAGGCCGCCGTTGAGAGCGAAGGCGAACGTGCCGGTGAGATCGAGCACGAGCAGAAGCGTCGTCTCCACGCTCAGCGCCTCCTGACTTCGTGCATGCGCTTATTCTCACATGCACGGCGACATGAGGGCGCGGAGAAGGTCAGGCGCCCCACTCGGTGGGCGGCCCAAGCGTCAGAAGCACACTGAACACCGCGATCACGGCGACGACCATGAGACCGCTCAGCAGGATCGGGTGAGCGAGGAAGAACCGCAGAAGGGCGCTGACCCAGGTGCCGTCGCGCGGGTCGTCGCTCTTCTCACGGCGCCAGTCGCCAACCAGCATGCCGCGGCGCTCGAGCCAGTTGTCGAACGGAATCGTGGCATACGGAACGATCGCGGTCGCGACAGCGCCGACGATCTGCAGTGGGCGCCAGCGCTGATTGACGCCGACGAGGCCCGCGGTGAAGGCGTAGGCGAGGAAGATGAAGCCGTGGATGCTGCCGCCCACCGTGACCGGCCAATCGCCGATCCGCGCGACGTACTTCAGCAGCATGCCGATGATCAGGAGCGTCCAGGTGATGGTCTCGGCGATCGCGAAGAAACGGTACAGCCGTCGGGGCGTGAGACGGGAATCGGATGCCGTGGTGGCGGCGGAGTCAGAGGAAGCCATAACTCTAGACTCGCCGCTTCGTCGCACTGCGGCATCGTCCGAAAGTTGGGAACCTAGACGGCCTGCAGCGCCTGGATGGCCGACGTGAAGAACCGCAGCCCGTCGACGCCGCTGCGCATGGCGGCAGCCGTGTCGGGCCCGAAGCCGGGCTCGATGGCATGCTCGGGGTGCGGCATGAGACCGACCACGTTGCCGCGGTCGTTCGTGACGCCCGCGATGTCGCGGAGCGAGCCGTTCGGGTTCATGCCGACGTAGCGGAAGACGACGCGGCCCTCGCCCTCCAGACGGTCGAGCTCGTCATCGGGCGCGATGAACCCGCCCTCACCGTTCTTCAGCGGGATCACGATCTCTTCGTCTGAGGAGAACGCGTTCGTCCACGCCGTCTCGGCGTTCTCGACGCGCAGCGTCTGATCGCGGCGGATGAAGTTGCCGTGATCGTTGCGAATGAGCCCGCCGGGCAGCAGGTGAGCCTCAGTGAGCATCTGGAAGCCGTTGCAGATGCCGAGCACGGGAACGCCGCGCTTCGCAGCATCCACCACCTCGGTCATAATGGGTGAGACCGACGCAATGGCGCCCGCGCGCAGATAGTCGCCGTAGCTGAACCCGCCGGGGAGAACGACAGCGTCGACGCCCTGAAGATCGTGGTCGCCGTGCCAGAGCGCGACCGGTTCGGCATCGGCGAAGCGCACGGCCCGCTGAGCGTCACGATCGTCAAGCGAACCGGGGAAGGTGATGACGCCGATTCTCATTTGGCGTCCGCCTCGCGGACCGAGACGACGTCCTCGATGACGGAGTTCGAGAGGATATCCTCAGCGACGGTCTTCACATCGGCGAGCACCTGATCGGTGACCTCATCGACGGTGATCTCGAAGCGCTTGCCGACACGCACGCCCTCGATCGAGGAGTGGCCGAGACGCGAAAGCGCGCCGTGCACCGCCTTTCCCTGCGGGTCGAGCAGCTCGGCCTTCGGCATGACATCAACAACAACAGTGGGCACGGTGGAGCTCCGGTTCACGACGGTCGACAAGATTTCCTCCAGTCTACTGTGCCGAGCGAGGTGAACTTTCGACTGATGACAGCGGGCTCGGCGGCGCATAGGCTCGCTCACGTGAGACACTCCGCCCTGACCCCCGTTTTCACGGGTCTGCGCTGGGCGCTTCACCTGCTGCTCATCGCCCTCATCATCTTCGCGATGGTGCACGCCGACATCGCCGCGGCACCGCACACACTGGCGATCCAGGTGCTCGGCGCGGCCATGCTCGTCGTGTACCTCGGCGGTGCCGCGGTCGCCCACATGGGGCGCCTGAGCGGTCGGATGCTGCGCGTCATCTCGTTCATCTGGATCGGCGTGCTGACCCTGATCTGGGCATTCATGCTGATGGTGTCGGTCGACGCGGCATTCGTCGTTTTCCCCCTGTTCTTCCTGTTTCTGCACGTTCTCCCCGTGACGGCCGGCGTGACCGCTGTCATCGTGACGACCACGATGTCGATCGCGATGCTCGGTTATCACTCAGGAATCAGCGTGGGAGGCGTGGTCGGCCCGGTCATCGGCGCGACGGTCGCCCTCGCCATCTCAGCAGGTTACGGCGCGCTCTACCGCGAAGCGGAAGAGCGCGAGAAACTTATCGCCGAACTCCAGGCGACGCGCGGTGAACTCGCGGTGGCCGAGCGTGAAGCCGGGGTGCTCGCTGAGCGGGAACGCCTCGCGCGGGAGATCCACGACACCGTTGCGCAGGGGCTCTCGAGCATCCAGATTCTTTTGCACGCCGCCGAACGGGTCGACGCCGATCGCGCCGGCCTCGAGCAGCTTCAGCTCGCGCGCCAGACGGCAGCGGACGCTCTCGTCGATACGCGGCGCATCATCCGCGAGCTGACGCCGCCTGCACTTGACGAGCAGACCCTGTCGGCGGCACTCGCGCGACTTGCGGCATCCGCCGAGCACACGATGCGCGCCGGAGGCCATTCGACCACCGTTCGATTCCACCTGGTCGGAGAACCCGTGCCGTTGCCGATGGCCGTCGAGACGACGCTGCTCAGAGTGGCGCAGAGCGGCATCGCCAACGTGCAGCAGCACGCGAATGCGACGACTCTGGATGTGACGCTGACGGTGGAGGAAGATGCCGTCTCGCTCGACGTCGTCGACGACGGAGACGGCTTCGACCCGGCGACGATCAGCGCGCAGAAGAGCGCGTCGTTCGGGCTCACCGCGGTGCGTCACCGCATCACCGAGCTCGGCGGAGCCCTCACCGTCGAATCCGCTCCCGGCGAGGGGACCGCCCTCGCCGCCACGATCCCGCTTCGCGTGGAGGACGAATGATCCGCTTGATCATCGCAGATGACCACCCGATCGTGCGCGCGGGGCTGCGTGCCCTGTTCAGCACCGAGGACGACATGCGGGTCGTCGCTGAGGCGGCGACGGGCGACGAGGCGGTGGCGCTCGCCGAGGGCGAGGTCGACCTCGTGCTCATGGACCTGCAGTTCGGCGACGGCACACAGGGGGTCGAGGCGACGCGTCGCATTCGCAGCGCGGGCGGACCGAGGGTGCTCGTGCTCACGAACTACGACACGGATGCCGATATCCTCGGGGCGGTCGAAGCGGGAGCTGCGGGCTACCTTCTGAAGGATGCTCCACCGGCAGAGCTGCTCGCCGCGGTGCGCGCGGCCGCGGCCGGGGAGACTGCGCTCGCGCCGAGCGTGGCCGGCCGTCTCGAAGCGCGGCGGGGCGCGGCATCCGTCTCACTCAGTCTTCGCGAGTCCGAGGTGCTCGAACTCGTCTCTGATGGGCAGTCGAACCGCGAGATCGCGCGGAGGCTGTTTCTCTCTGAGGCCACCGTGAAGTCGCACCTGGTGCACATCTTCACGAAGCTGGGCGTCTCGAGCCGCACCCAGGCTGTCGCGGTGGCGCGCGAACGGGGCCTCATCCGCACGCAGTGAGCCGCGAACTCCCCGTCGCCGCATCGATGGGAAGCGTTAACCCCCGGTCCACCCGCGAGACTCCCATGATTCGACTCCCACTTCTACCTTCGTGCACGACACCACACACGAAGGGTTCACTCGCTTATGCGTGCAGACATGTCGACGACCGGGTGGGATCTCGTCGTCGTGGGTTCGGGAATCGTGGGCCTCGGCCACGCGCTCGCCGCAGCTGACCGGGGGCTGCGTGTCGCGGTCATCGACGCGGCGAGCGACATCGTGGGCGCGAGCATACGCAACTTCGGACACGTCGGGACGTCAGTGCAAACCGGGCTTGCGCGCGATTTCGCGGAGCGAGCGCGTGAGATCTGGCTTCGCCTCCGAACCGAGGTGGGCATCGACGTCGCGGAGTACGGAACGTGGATTCCGGCCCGTGCCGCCGACGAGATGGCGGTGCTCGAGCATCTCGCCGCGACGGACGATGCGCGGCTGCTGTCGGCTGACGAAGTCACACGCGTGTCGCCGATCACAGGAGCGGTCGGCGGGGCGCACCTGCCGCGCGATCTTCAGGTGGATCCGCGCGTCGCAGCACCTCGACTCGCGGGGCATCTCGCCGGGCGAGGCATCCGCTTTCTCATGCGTGAGGCGGTCGTGCGTGTCGAGCCGGGTCGGGTGCTCACGAGTCGACGCGAGATCGAAGCGGATGCCGTCGTGGTCGCGACCGGCCACGATGTCGATCGGCTCTTCCCGCTTCTCGCGGAGCGGCGGAACGTGCGGCGCTGCGGGCTCGACATGCTGCGGGTCTCCGCGCCGTTGCGCAGACCATTGCCGGGTCCCGTGCTGACAGCGTGGTCGATGTTGCGCTACCCGGCGCTCGCCGAGGCGCCCGCGACGGAGGCGCTCCGCGAGAGACTGCACTGCGAGCGGCCAGACATGGCGGCGCTCGACGTGAACCAGATGTACACGCAGGCCGCAGACGGCTCGCTGCTCGTGGGCGACACCCACTATCGCGGCACCGTCATCGCACCGTTTCAGAACGAGCTCGCGTTCGACGTGCTGCTGGATGAAGCCGCGACGCTCTTCGGGCTCTCCGAGCGGCCGCGCGTCATCGAACGGTGGCAGGGCGTGTACGCGCAGGGCGACGAGCCGTTTCTCGTCGAGACTCCGGGCGACGGCATCCGAGTCGTCTCCGTGACCTCGGGGATCGGCATGACGACGGGTCTCGGTCTCGCCGAACGGGTGATCGACGATCTCATCGATGCGGCGGGCGACCCGCTCGGGCGTCTGGACCGCATCGTCACGAAAGGGGAATCATGACAATCGACGGTGGAGTTCTGACCGAGCCGGTCAGGGGGATGCACGAGGCGGCGGAGTTCCGCGACGTGACGGTCGAGCTTGCGGTTCTCGACATGGCGGGCACGACCGTGCAGGACGCCGGGCTCGTCGAGGCGTCGTTCACGCAGGCCGCGGAGGCGACGGGAATCGTCGAGGATGCCGCCGACTTCGAGCGCATGATCGAGTACGTCCGCGACACCATGGGACAGTCGAAGATCCAGGTCTTCCGCGCGCTCAGCCGCGATGAGGCGACAGCGCAGGCCGCCAATGTGGAGTTCGAGCGCGCCTACCTCGAGCGCGTCGCGAGCGTCACGGCGATTCCGCAGGCAGAGGAGACGATGGGGATGCTGCGCGAGGCTGGCGCCGCCGTCGCTCTCACCACGGGCTTCTCCCGAGCCACCATGGACGCGATCGTCGAGGAGCTCGGCTGGCAGGACGTCGCCGACGTCATGCTGTGTCCAGCGGATGTGGGCCGTGGACGTCCCTTCCCGGACCTTCCGCTCACAGCGCTTCTGCGGACAGGCGCGCCGAGCGTCGAGTCCATGATCGTCGTCGGAGACACGGCCAGCGATATCCGCAGCGGATGCGCCGCGGGTGCGGGCTTGGTCGTCGGTGTGCTGACCGGCGCGCACGACGACGAGCAGCTCGGCGACGCCGGCGCTGACGAGATCATCGCTTCTGTGGCATCGCTCCCCGCGATGCTCGGGCTCGGCGTTCTGGCGTAGCGCGTTCCGCCGCCGTCACGCCTCGTCGTGGAGCGTGCGAAGCGCGGCGATCACGTCGCGATGCCAGCGCTCTGAGATGGGGGAGACCCCGCGGTAGTCCATGACGTCGTGAGGCACTCCGAGGTAGCGGACGGCGCTGGCGTCGACGCCGTTGCGCCGCAGCGCGTGCGCGTAGGCCTCACCGTCTCCCCGCAGCACATCGAACTCTGCGGTGAGGATCACCGCGGGTGGAAGCCCGCGAAGGCTCTTCGCTCGGAGGGGAGACGCCAAGGGGTCCTTCGCACGCGCACGGTCGCTGAGATAGGCCACGGCCACCGCGACGAGCTCGTGGCGCGCGTACAGGTACGGCAACCGGAGCGCCCGCAACGGGGCGAGGTCGAGGTGCTTTCCGGTGAGGTCGAGCGCCGGGACCTCGAGGATCTGCAGTCTCAGGGGAACCCGCGCACGTCGACGGTTCAGCAGCGTCACCGCAGCGGCGATGTTTCCGCCAGAGGAGATCCCTCCGACGGCGATGCGCTCCGGATCGATGCCGAGTTCGGCCGCGTGCGAGTGCGCCCATTCGAGCGCTGCGTAGCCCTGCTCCACGGGAGCGGGGAAGTGGTTCTCCGGAGCGAGCGCGTAGTCGACCGCGATCGTGACGACGTCGGCATCCACCGTGCGTGAGCGGAAGAGCGCGTCGATGCTCGTCCAGTCGATGCCCCCGAGCTGGAACGACCCGCCGAAGAAAGCGATGACCGCGGGCAGTGGCTGATCCCCCGCATCCTTGGGGCGCATGATGCGAACGCGCACATCAGGGTGGCCTGAGACCGCTATGACTCTGTCCTCGGAGTCGACGTCGGGAACCGGCCATCCGACGCGACCGAAGAGCTTTGTGTCCCACGCCTGAGCGTTCTTCCGCTTCCACGCTGACGTTGAGCGGCGCGCCGTGCGCGCGGCATCCGTTGCGCTGGCCCGTCGAGCCTGCTCGCGCGCCTCGCGTCTGCCCAGACGGGCGAGTCCTCTGCGCCCTCTCATGACGAGACCGGAGCGGAACTGGCCGACGAGGTCGCGCACGTGCGTGCGATGGAGTTCAGCGAAATACGGGTCAAGCGGCACGGTGCACCTCCGCCCTCATTATGACCTGAGAGGGGCGGTGAGCGACGTCAATCCGAGGTGGTCACCGTGATCAGGTTGTTCCACGGATCATCGAAGCGAAGCGTCCGTCCATCGTCTCGTGTGGCGATTCCCTGGTGCCGCAGACGCTCGTCGAGGGCACCCAGTCCATCACGGTCCGGCAGGGCGATATCGATTCGTCCGAGACCGAGCGCCGGCATGCGCGGGCCCGCGCCGCGACTGTTCCACACGTTCATCGCCATGTGATGGTGGTACCCGCCCGCCGAGACGAAGAGGGCCTGGTCGCCGAGTGTCGCGGTCGCATCGAAGCCGAGCGCGCCGACGTAGAACTCGCGCGCGGTCGCCGTATCGCCCACCGAGAGGTGCACATGGCCGACCGTCGCTCCGCCGAACACGCGAACGTCGCCCGGAGTCTCGGCGCCTCTCTCGGTGAGGTGCTCACGCAGAAACTGGTTCGGATCGAGGTAGAGCGTCGCCATCTCGACCTGGCCGTGCACCCAGCTCCACTGAGTGCGGTCACGATCCCAGTAGAGCTCGACACCGTTCCCCTCGGGGTCAGTGAAGTAGAAGGCCTGACTGACGAGATGGTCGGCGCTGCCGGTGAACGTGCCTGGCGCGTGCCGTGCGACCGAGTAGAGGGCGGCCGCCAGCGCGGCCTGCGACTCGAAGAGAATGGCCGTGTGGAACAGTCCGGCAGCTCCGGAAGCCGCGTGCCGGAGGTCGGGCGCATGCTCCAGGATGATCACGGCGGTCCCGCTTCGCCCGAGCGTGACCGTGCTCTCGGTCTCCTCCAGCACCGTGAGTGCGACGGCGTCCCTGTAGTAGGCGGTCAGGCGGTCGAGGTCGGCGACGAGCAGGGTGACCGGACCCATCGCTGTGTCTGAGGCGAGGCGGTCGGTGGTGTCGAGTGACGGGGTCATGTCATACTCAACATTAGTTGTAGCTACAACATTCCCGCAGAGGCTCCTACGAGGCAGAAGGGGATGCCGCTACCGCTTCGTCAGCGTCGAAAGCAGCTCTCTGTACCGTCCGGCCGTGCGCTCGATGACATCGGCGGGCAGCTCGGGAGGAGTACCGGTCATGTCCCAGTTCGCGCGAAGCCAATCGCGCACGATCTGCTTGTCGAAGCTCGCCATCCGCTCGGCGGGGTCCGTCTTCTCGGCCCAGGCGGCGGCGTCCCAGTAGCGGGAGGAGTCGGGCGTGAGCACCTCATCGGCCAGAGCGATCTCACCGGTCTCGGGGTCGCGGCCGAACTCGAACTTGGTGTCGGCGAGGATGAGCCCGCGGTCCTCGGCGACCGCGGCCGCTGTGCGGTAGATCGACAGGGAGAGGTCGCGAAGCGCCTCGGCATCCTCTTCGCCCACCAGCTCGACAGTGCGTTCGTACGAGATGTTCTCGTCGTGCTCGCCGAGCGGTGCCTTCCACGCCGGTGTGTAGATGGGTTCGGGCAGACGGTCGCCGTTCTGGAGGCCGTCGGGCAGCTCGATGCCGCAGACCGTGCCGTGCTCGGAATACTCGGCCCAACCGGAACCGGTGAGATACCCGCGTACGACGGCCTCGACGGGGAACATGTCGAGCTTCTTCACAAGCATCGCGCGGTCAGCGACCTCGCTCGGTAAGGCATCGTGCCCGCGTCCACCGGGTGCGTGGCTCGCCACGAGGTGATTCGGCACCTCGAGCTGGTCGAACCACCACAGGCTGAGCTGTGTGAGCACAGCGCCCTTACCGGGGATGCCGGGGGAGAGGACGTAATCGTAGGCGCTCACGCGATCGCTCGCGACGACGAGCATCGCGTCGCCCGCTCCGGCAACGTCCGTGGAGGTCGCTGCAGGCTCGAACAGATCACGCACCTTTCCCGAGTAGAGGTGGTTCCAGCCGGCCGGTGTCAGGTTTGTGCTCACGTCTCCATTATCGGGCATCCCTTTTTCTCGTTACGGGGATGCACATGGGTGTTCGATTCCGGGTGGTATATTCCGATGCGCGGTGCGCCGCCCGCGATCGGGCTCTCTGCTCATGACGATGACGGCCACGCGTAAGGACTTCTGTGGAAAAGACGGCACGGCCGTGGGCTGCTCTCTGGGCGCTCGTCATCGGCTTCTTCATGATTCTCGTGGACACGACCATCGTGTCTGTCGCGAACCCCGCGATCATCGAGGGCCTGGACACGACGATTGAGAGCGTGCTGTGGGTGACGAGCGCGTACCTTCTCGCCTACGCGGTTCCATTGCTGATCACGGGGCGCCTCGGCGACCGATTCGGGCCGAAGAATCTTTACCTCATCGGGCTCACCGTGTTCACGATCGCTTCGGCCGCCTGTGGGCTCTCCGGCGACATCTCACTGCTCATCACTGCGCGCGTGTTCCAAGGCTTCGGTGCCTCGATGATGACACCCCAGACGATGGCGGTCATCACGCGCATCTTCCCACCGGACAAGCGCGGTGCCGCGATGGGACTCTGGGGTGCGACCGCCGGTGTCGCCTCGCTCGTCGGGCCGATCCTCGGCGGAGTTCTTGTCGACGCACTCGGCTGGGAGTGGATTTTCTTCATCAACCTGCCGGTGGGAGTCATCGCCTTCGTCGCGGCCCTGCGCTACGTGCCGGCCCTGACGACGCACTCGCACCGCTTCGATCTGATCGGGGTGGCGCTGAGTGCGGTCGGAATGTTCCTCCTGGTCTTCGGCATCCAGGAGGGCCAGAGCTACGATTGGGGACAGATCTGGGGCCCGATCTCAGTGTGGTCTCTCATCATCGCCGGACTCGTCGTGCTGACGGGATTCGTCGTCTGGCAGCACTTCAACCGCGGTGAGCCACTCGTACCTCTGAAGCTCTTCCGCGACCGCAACTTCTCGCTCGGCAACACGGTCATCACAACCGTCGGCTTCGCGATCACCAGCATGGCGCTGCCGCTCATCTTCTATCTCCAGATGGTGCGCGGCCTGACGCCCACCGAGTCGGCGCTCATGATGGTGCCGATGGCGGTGATCTCGGGTGTGCTCGCTCCGTTCGTCGGCCGACTGATCGACCACATCAATCCTCGTCTCGTCGCTACCGCGGGCATGGCGTGCTGCGCGGTCGCCCTCGCCTGGTACGCGGCGGTGCTCACACCCGACCAGCCGATCTGGATCCTCCTGCTGCCGAGCGCGGTCATGGGCCTCGCCAACTCCGCGATGTGGGGACCTCTCGCCACGATGACCACGCGCAACCTGGCTCCGGCGCTCGCGGGCGCGGGTTCCGGCGTCTACAACACGACACGACAGGTCGGAGCGGTTCTCGGAAGCGCTTCGATCTCGATGCTCATGCAGGCGAGGCTCGCCGCAGAGCTCCCCGGCGGTGGGTCAGGGCCGGATGCCGCGGGGCTCTCCGGCGTGCTCCCGGAGTTTCTGCACATCGGCTTCAGCGCGGCGATGGGACAGTCGCTTCTGCTCCCCGCGGCGGTCGCTCTCGTGGGCGGAATCGCCACGCTGTTCTTCGCGAAGCCGAAGCCCCTGTCGGCTGAGTGGACCTCAACTGAGGAGGCTCAGCCGGAGAGCTGACCTGCCTCAGCCCTCGGCGTCGGCAGCGCGCTTTGCGATGTCGGTGCGGAACTGCGCACCCTCGAGCCCGATCCGGTCGATCGCTTCGTAGGCGCGCGCACGCGCCTCGGTGAACGTCGTGCCGAGCGCGACGACGTTCAGCACGCGACCGCCGGACGCGATCAGCGTGCCCTCGGCATCCGTGGTCGCCGCATGCGCGATGTGCACGCCCTCGACCTCCAGCGCACTGTCGAGTCCCGTGATCGGCCGTCCCGTGACGGGTGTCGCGGGGTAGTTCTCGCTCGCGAGCACGACGGTGACGGCCGTGGTGAGACCGAACTGCGGACGATCCGATTCGTCGAGGGTCCCCGTCGCGGCGTTCATGAGCAGCTGCGAGAGCGGAGTGGCCAGACGCGGCAGCACGACCTGCGTCTCCGGGTCGCCGAAGCGCGCGTTGAATTCGATGACACGGATGCCGCGGTCAGTCGGCGTCTCTCGCTTATCAGTGAGGATCAGCCCCGCGTACAGAAGCCCGATGAACGGAGTCTGCTCTTCGGCGAGCTGGGTCACGACCGGCTGGGCGACCGTGCGGATCACCTCATCGACGAACTCGTCTTCGGTTCCGAACGTCTCATCGAGCCACGGCAACGGCGAGTACGCGCCCATACCGCCGGTGTTCGGCCCCTCGTCCCCGTCAGCGAGACGCTTGAAGTCCTGCGCGGGCGAGAGCGGAAGAACGCGGTGCCCGTCGCTGAGGAGGAACAGGGAGACCTCCTGGCCCTCCAGGAACTCCTCGACGAGGACGCTTCCGCTCGTGAGATAGGTGCGCGCGTGGTCCAGGGCCGCATCGCGGTCGGGCGTGACGATGACGCCCTTGCCCGCGGCGAGACCGTCGGCCTTCACGACGTACGGGGCGCCGAACGCGTCGAGGGCCTCTTCGACGTCGGCGAGGGTCGTGGCGCGCTGTGCGCGGCCGGTCGGCACGCCCGCGGCATCCATCACTCTCTTGGCGAATGTCTTGGACCCCTCAAGCTGCGCCGCAGCCTTGCCCGGGCCGAACACGGGGATGCCCTGCTCGCGCAGCTCGTCGGCGACACCCGCGACGAGCGGAGCCTCAGGACCGATGACGACGAGGTCGACCGCCTCGTCGATGGCGACGTTCGCGGTGGCGACCGGATCGTTGATGTCGAACGACAGGCACCGCACGTCGCGCTCGATTCCGGCGTTCCCGGGTGCGGCGATGACCTCGTGATCGTGGTCTTCCGACAGAAGCGACAAGATGATGGCGTGTTCGCGTGCGCCCGAACCCAGCACAAGAATCTTCACGACGACTAGCCTATGGGTATGGCACGCGCTCGCATCACCGATGACGTCGGAATCCCCGCTGTCGATCGCGCGGTGCGCGAGGCCGCTGCTCGACCGGACATCGCGACGGCCGTGCGATTCACGCTGCAGCTGCTGGCCGAGAGGTACCCGGGCAACACGGTCGAGGTGCGAGTGCCGCCGTTTGGGGCAGTGCAGTGCATCGAAGGGCCGAAGCACACGCGCGGCACGCCGCCGAACGTCATCGAGACGGACGCCGAGACATGGCTGCGGCTTGCGACGGGGGGAATGACGTGGTCGGATGCCGTCGAAGCCGCCGCTGTCTCGGCATCCGGGAGTCGGGCCGATCTCGACGGGCGCTTGCCTGTTCTGCGACTCAGGCACTGACGCGCGTGCGCCCCAGGTGCGATGCGCGTCTCACTGTCAGAAGCACACAGGATGATGCGCGACAATAGAGGGTATGAGCAACACACCGGGCGACGTGCCCGAGCGGGCTGTCGAAACCGAGTCGTCGGGTGAGGCGATCGTCCGACGCGCACCGAAATACCAGTCGTTTCTGCTGATCGGCGTGGTGGTGGGCCTCATCGTCGCCATGGCGCTCACCCTCATCTTCCAGCGCTCACCAGAAGAGCTCGACGCGTCGAAGGGCGAGCTGTACTACTCGCCGATGCAGGTGTTCGGCTTTCTGCTGCTGATCTGCGTGCCGATCGGGGTCGCTCTGTTCGGCATCCTCGCGTGGGTGATCGACCTGCGCGCACGACGCCGTTCGACGGTGGTGCAAGTCGGTAAGGTTGAGGTGCGCCCCATCGATGTCGAGACGTCGGATGCTGCGGAAGCACAGCCGGCCGCCTCTGCGGAGGAGACCTCGCGGGACGTCTCATCCCACGAATCCGTCTCCCCTAACGAAGAGGACACGAAGTGAGCAGTTCCACGTCGTACCGCGAAGCTGGCGTCGACACCGCTGCGGGCGACCGCGCCGTCGAGCTGATGAAGAACGCGGTCGCCAAGACGCACGGTCCTCAGGTGGAGGGCGGCTTCGGCGGCTTCGCTGGACTGTTCGACGTGTCCTACCTCAAGGACTTCCGTCGACCGCTCCTCGCGACATCGACCGATGGCGTCGGTACGAAGGTCGCGATCGCCCAGGCGATCGACAAGCACGACACCATCGGGCAGGACCTCGTCGGCATGGTCGTCGACGACATTGTCGTGGTCGGTGCGAAGCCGCTCTTCATGACGGACTACATCGCGTGCGGCAAGGTCGTTCCCGAACGCATCGCCGACATCGTCCGCGGCATCGCCGAGGCGTGCTCGGCCACGGGTACCGCGCTCGTGGGCGGTGAGACCGCCGAGCACCCGGGCCTCATGGGCGTCGACGACTATGACGTCGCAGGGGCAGCGACCGGGGCGGTCGAAGCGGATGCCGTGCTGGGAGAGCACCTCGTCGTAGACGGCGACGCGGTCATCGCTCTCGAGTCGAGCGGTCTCCACTCAAACGGGTTCTCGCTCGTCCGGCACATCCTCTCGAAGCGCGGTATCGGGTACGCCGATTCGTCAGATGACCTCGGCGGAGTGGTCGGTGAGGTTCTGCTTGAGCCCACGCGCCTCTACACGACACCGATCCTCACCGCGCTCGAGGCGCACCCCGGAGCGATCCATTCGCTCTCTCACGTGACGGGCGGAGGCATCGCGGCGAACCTCGCCCGCGTGCTGCCGCAGGGCTCATGGGTCGAGGTCGACCGATCGACATGGTCGCCGTCCCCAGTCTTCCGGGTGCTGAGCGACATGGCCGGTTCGAGCCTCGAGAGCTCGGAGGGCACCTGGAACCTCGGCATCGGATTCTTCGCTGTCGTGGACGCTGCTCAGGCGGCATCCGTGATCTCAACGTTCGAGACCGCGGGCATTCCGTCGTGGCAGGTCGGCACCGTGAACACCGGAAGCCGCGACCTCGACGGCTTCGAGCAGGGAGCGAAGGGGGTCGACGGCGGGGCCGTCCGCCTCATCGGAGACTATGCGAGCTGACGTCAACACCGCTGAACAACTGACCACCCCGGGAGCCCCCTGACATGTGCGGAATCGTCGGAATCGTCTCACACGAGCCCGTCAACCAGCAGATCTACGATGCGCTGCTTCTGCTGCAGCACCGCGGACAGGATTCCACAGGCATCGCCACCGCCGAAGGGGCGACGTTCCACATGTCGAAGGCCAAGGGCCAGGTGCGTGAGGCCTTCCGCACGCGAGACATGCGGACGCTTCTCGGCAACGTCGGCCTCGGTCACGTGCGGTACGTCACCAAGGGTGACGCCGCGAACGAGCAGGAGGCACAGCCCTTCTACGTGAACGCGCCGTACGGCATCATCCTCGTGCACAACGGCAACCTGACGAACACGCGTGAGCTCGCGAAGGACCTCTTCCACGTGGACCGCCGTCACGTGAACTCCACGAGCGACACCGAGATGCTGCTCAACGTCCTCGCGAACGAGCTGCAGAACCAGATTTCGGGGCTCGAACTCGACCCCGATCAGATCTTCAACGCCGTCGCTCAGGTGCACGAGCGCGTCGAGGGGTCGTATGCGGCGATCGCGATGATCGCCGGGCACGGTCTGCTGGCGTTCCGTGATCCGTACGGCATCCGACCTCTTGTTCTCGGACGTCGTCCGACGGGAATGGTCGGTGACGATTGGGTCGTGGCATCGGAGTCTCTCGTGCTGGAGGCCGCGGGCTACGAAGTCGTCCGAGACGTCGCTCCCGGTGAGGCTGTGTTCATCACGCCCGACGGTGAGCTGCACTCGAGGCAGTGCGCTCGCCAGACGAGTCTCGTGCCGTGTTCGTTCGAATACGTCTACCTGGCGCGTCCGGACTCGATCATGAACGGCATCTCGGTGTACGACGCACGTCTGCGCCTCGGGAACCGCCTGGCGGACACCATTCGCAAGCACATGCCGCTCGGAGACGTCGACGTCGTCATGCCGATTCCAGACTCATCGCGACCTGCCGCGATGCAGGTCGCTCAGAAGCTCGGCATCGAGTACCGCGAAGGCTTCTACAAGAACCGCTACGTCGGCCGCACGTTCATCATGCCGGGGCAGGCGCAGCGTAAGAAGAGCGTTCGGCAGAAGCTCAATGCGATGTCGAGCGAGTTCAAGGGCAAGAACATCCTCATCGTCGACGATTCGATCGTGCGAGGGACCACGTCGCGCGAGATCGTCGAGATGGCGCGTGCGGCGGGTGCGAACAAGGTGACGTTCACGTCGGCGGCGCCGCCTGTGCGGCATCCTCATGTCTACGGCATCAACATGCCCAGTCGTGCCGAACTCATCGCACATGATCGCAAGATTCCCGAGATCGGCGAACTGCTCGGCGTGGACCACATGATCTACCAGGAGATCGAAGACATGAAGGACGCCATCGTCGAGGGCTCCGATGTCACTGATCTGGAAATGAGCTGCTTCACCGGAGAGTACGTCACCGGCACCGTCACCGATGAGTACCTCGAGTGGATCGAGCGCACACAGCTCTCCTGATCGATGGGTGCGCGTTTCGGCGCACATGCGCGCGTACGGGAGAACGGCGCGCGCAAAAGCAACGAACCTGCCGGAAGAGGCGTCTCTCCGGCAGGTTGACGTTACGTTTTAGTTCAGGCCCGCTTCTGGCGGTCAGCCGAGAAGTCGTCAGCGTACTCGGACCACTTCGAGATTTCGTCCTCGTAGGGGTCAGACTTTGACTTCCCGGTGAGCTCGCGCTCGAGCTGGTCGTAGTCCACTTCGGGACTGAACGACTTGAGCTCACGAGCGATCTTCGTGTGCTTTGCCTTTTGACGGCCGCGCCCCATGCGAGACCCCCTCACAAAATCAGTTGTCGGATGACCTGTTGGCCACCCGCGGTTGCACTAACCAGCGAACGATAAGACCAACTTCAAGTTTAGCATGAGGCGATCTAGGACTCTCCTGGGAGACTGGTGAGCGGTTTCGCCTGCGAGAGCAGTGCGATTTTTACATGCACGCCGTGGAATATAGCGCGTTGCGCCGCGAGAGCAGTACGCTGAGGCTAAGGCGATGACGCCAGTTCGCGAGACGCGAGAGGAGTTCGAGATCATGCTGAACCCCACTGGCCCGGTGCTCATTGGAGTCACCGGGGAACAGCCCGAAGACGTTCCCGAGCAGGGAATCGCCTTCGCGAAGGCATTCGGCCGTGATGCGGTGTTCGCGTGGGTTGATACGACGCAGTACACCTCAGGCTTCATGTCTGACGGAACCGTTGCGTTCTCGACCTTCGATCCGGACCCCGCTTCTGACAGCAGGCCCGATGTCGCATGGCTTGAGGAGCGTGCGCGCGAGGCTGTCGGTTCCAGCGGTGTGCAGTGGACGACGCGCGTCGGGGCCGGGCAGCCCGCGGCTGTTCTTGGAGCCATCGCCGATGAGTCCGACGCCTCAATGATCGTCGTGGGAACGAGGGAGCCTGGATTCATCGCGGGACTTCAGGAGTTCCTCGGAGGCTCGGTCGCGGCTCACCTCGCTCACACGCAGTCGCGTCCGGTGATCGTGATACCGCTGCTGCCCGTCAGCAAGGGTGGCCGTGTTCCGTGGGAGCCTGAGGCCTAGCCTCGCACCTGGCTCTGCGTCGGCACCGGCGTCGGACCCGTCACCGAACGCGAAGCTGCTCTCTCACACGCGCCAGCTCGCTGCGCGCTGTATCGATCAGTGACGTCGGCACTTCATTTCCGGCTGCGATGTGCGATCGAAGCTCGGTGCGAACGTCTCGGCGGAAGTCGGTGATGGCCTTCTCGATCTCGTAGAGCGCGACTCGGCTCGTCGTACGCGTATCGGGATCGTCCGGGGTCACTGTCGCCTCTCGGGGAGGTGCGGAACTCGAATCGCGAGCAGCGGCAGCGAGCTCTGCGCGAAGCGACTTCATCGCATCCGAGACGCCGGAGCGCACTTCATCCGCAAGACGGCGTACAGAATCAGTGACCTCGTCTTCGACGGCATCCAGATCGTCTGCGCGTCGCTCAAGTTCGGCTCTGCCGGCATCCGTGATCTCGAATATGCTCTTTCGTCCTTCTGTCTGTTTGACGACGAGTCCTTCGTCCGCCAGTTTCGACAGGCGTGGGTAGATCGTTCCCGCGCTCGGGCTGTACGTGCCGCCGAAGCGGTCAGAGAGTGCCTGGATGATCTCGTAGCCGTTACGCGGCTTCTCGTCGAGCAGCTTGAGCAGATAGAGCCGAAGGCTGCCGTGCGCGAACACGGGGGTCATTGGGCTGTCCCGTCGCTGGAGACCGTGAAGCTCTCGGCCTCGGTCCGGCGGATCACCGATACGTCACCGCTGACGGTGTTCGCTGACACCTCGGTCACCTGGTTTCCTTCACCGGGCACCGTCAGAGAGTAGCCGCGACCGAGCGAGGTCACGACGCGATTTCCGTCGAGGTAGACCCGTCCACTCACGGTGTTGATCGAGTATCGGGCCCCGACCTCCTCGTCGATGCGCGCGGTGAGGTCTCCCGACATGGAGTTGAGGCGGATGCGATCGCACGACCCGCTCGCATCGATGAACACGTTGCCGGAGACCGTGTCGCAGCTGAAGTCAGAGATTCGACCGGATGCCGTGACATCCCCCGAGACCGTGTGAACGCCGATGTCGCCCGTGTGGTTCTGGACGTTGAGATCGCCGGAGACCGCGTTGAGTTCGAGGTCGCCCTTCAGGCTGTCCGTCTGGATCTCTCCGCTGATCGTGCTCAGTTTGGCATCCGTCGTGAGTCCGGCAACGAGCGCATCTGCGTCGACGACCCCGAACGTGAGCTCAACGTCGCGGGGGACGAGCACGCTGACGATCGCACGTTCGCGCCCGGGGCGGAACAGACGAAAGGTCTGCAGAAAGTTCTCCCACCTCAGCTGCGGGTGGTCGATCTCGAGCCGATCGCCGTCGATGCGGACTTTGAGGTCCTGCCCTGCGACCTCGTTCACCTCGACACGCGCCGTCTCCTCATCGTGTCCGATGACGTCGACCTGGCCGCCGATCATAGCGACCTTGAGCGAACGGATGATGCCGGTGTCGATGACACGCGACTCCCCGGGCCTGATGAACCATTTCTCGTGTGACATGAGAGTTTTCCTTCGTCGTGGGAACGCGATATATCGCGTTTACTGAAGTCACGATATATCGCGTCTCCTGAGATAGCAAGAGAAACATGAGAGATGCGTCTTGACTTTGACGTAACGTCAACTTCTACGCTGAGTGGGTCACAGAGAAGAAAGAGAGATCATGCGCTGGTCGATTACTGAGATTGCCGCGCTGACCGGCACGACGAGTCGAACGCTGAGGCACTACGACCACATCGGTCTGCTGCCGCCAGCGAGCATCGGGGCGAACGGCTACCGCTATTACGACGATGCGTCGCTCGTGAGGCTGCAACGCATTCTGCTGCTGCGCGACCTCGGACTCGGGCTGACCACCATCGCCGAGGTCATCGAGAAGGAGAAGGATGCTCCGGCAGCGCTCCGCACCCACCTCACGTGGCTGCGGCAGGAAAGTGACCGCCTCGCGCGTCAGATCGCGGCGGTCGAAGACACAGTGCATCGCTTGACGAAAGGAGAAGAACTGATGGCAGAGGCAATGTTCGATGGGTTCGACCACACCCAGTACAAAGACGAAGTTGAGACCAGATGGGGAGAGGACGCGTATGCGCGGTCTGACGCCTGGTGGACGTCAATGACCGAGTCTGAACGTTCGAACTGGAAGGCCCAGCTGGCGGCCCTCAACGCCGATTGGACGGAAGCCGCGGAGCGTGCGGTGTCCCCGCAGGGCGAGGAGGCACAGAGCCTAGCGCGACGCCACGTCGAGTGGCTCGACGGAGTGCCTGGTGTGCCGCGCGCGGCTGACGGCGGCCTCTCGCGTGAGTATCTGCTCGGGCTCGCCGACATGTATGTCGCCGACGAGCGATTTGCGGAGAACTATGGCGGGCAGTGCGGTGCGAAGTTCGTGAGAGACGCGCTTCACGCGTTCATTGAGAACGGTGGTCGTGAATCCTGACGCGGTCGCGAGGTCGTGGGCGATCGTTCACCAGCAGGAATAGGTGCAACGACAGAGGGGCGAATGTCGCGCAGACATTCGCCCCTCTGGAGATGCAGACGTGGCCGAGTTACGCGGACGGCCAGGACTCCGGGGTCGGTCCGCTCAGGGCGCCTGTGCCCGCGTTTGGGTCGATGATGAGGTTGGTGAGGGTTCCGCCGTTCGGGAAGTCACCGCCAGGTGCGAGCGTTGCGACTCCGGTGAAGCTGATCGAGTTGTCTTCGGGGCGGTTGTTTGGGTCGATGTCCCACTGGATCGAGCCGACCGTAGGCTCCGACGTGTCGAACGGAGTCGTTGCGGTGAAGACGATCTTGTTCTCCGTGACCTCTATGTTGTCCCACGCGGGGTTCTGTCCCTTCATCGCCTCTACTGAGCCGTACGGGAATGGGACGTTGAGGAACGAGAAGTCTGGATTCGAACCGTTGTACGTGACGGTGATCTGGAACACCGTGCCAGCCGCCACGACCTTGGGGTCGTTGGGGTCGGAGGGTGAAATGCGGACACCGTTCGAGCGGACGGAACCGGAAGCGGTGGCGGTGCCGATGACTTCGCCTGCAGTCAGGAAGAAGTCGAGCTCGTCAGCCGGATTGCCTTCGCTGGCGGCGGCGGCGGGAGTGGCGACGGCCACGGCGATGACGGGTGCTGCCCAAGCGGCACCCTTGACGATTGTGCGGCGGGAGGGCTGGGCGGTGTGCAGGGTCTCTGTCATTTTCGTCCTCGGGTAGTCGGGTTTCGGGGAAAGTGACGCGCATCGTGTTCGAGCTGCCAGGGAGCACCACTATGGGAGTCTATCATGTTAGGAAGCCTTACTAACAAAAATATTACGTAACATGCGTGGCGACCGTCGATCAGCGCCCGTTGGATGATATCCAGTTCAGCACGCACGTGTGAAAGAATGCTCAGGCGGGACCCCGGCGTGCACGGTGGAGATCAGGTGCACGCATCCACCACCTCTGAAATCTGCGGGAGCACTGTGCACCTTCTCAGCGTCGCGAGCCTCAAGAACCGCGCGCTCATTGCGCTTGTCACGATCGTGGTCGCTGTCTTCGGGGGCATCGCGCTGACAGGGCTCAAACAAGAGCTCGCACCGAACATCACGTTCCCACAGCTCGCGATCGTCACGAGCTACCCCGGTGCGGCACCGGACGTCGTCAACGACGATGTCTCGACGCCCATTGAGAAGGCGATCCGCGGCGTTCCCGGACTTGAGTCGACGTCGGCGACATCCAGCACGAACCTCAGCATGGTGTCGGCCACGTTCACGTACGGAACCGACCTCGGCACGGCCGAGCAGAAGATCAACCAGGCGCTGAACCGGATCTCCTCGACTCTTCCTGATGACGTTGACCCCGAGGTCATGACGGGAAGTCTCGATGACTTCCCGATCATCCAGGTCGCAGTGACCGGCGACGACAACGATGCATTGAACGACCTGCTCGAGCGCGTCGCCGTTCCCGACCTCGAAGACGTGGAGGGCGTGCGCGAAGCGGCCATCACAGGAGCATCAGGCCAGCGTGTGACGATCACGCCGGACACCGACGAGCTCGCGAAGGTCGGCGCGACCACCCAGAACATCTCAGACACGCTGCAGCAGAGCGGCTCACTCGTCGGCGCGGGTGAGATCACCGAGGGTGACAACACCTACGCGGTTCAAGCTGGGTCCAAGCTCAGCTCCGTCGAGGACATCGCCGCGCTGCCCCTCAGCGGAGTCGTCAGCCCCGAGGGCGACCCCGTGACCATCGATGATGTCGCAGACGTCGCGCTGACGGACAACCCCATGACCTCCATCTCGCGCGTCGACGGTGACGAGGCGCTGACCCTGTCGATCACGAAGATGCCCGACGCGAACACGGTGGACGTGTCGAATGGTGTGCGCGACGTGCTGCCTGATCTGGAGGAGTCGCTGGGCGACGGCATCCAACTCACCATCGTCTTCGACCAGGCACCGTACATCGAGCAGTCGATCGAATCGCTCGCCACGGAGGGGCTGCTCGGCCTCGCGTTCGCGGTCATCGTGATTCTGCTGTTCCTGCTCGACGTGCGCGCGACGATCGTCACGGCCATCTCGATTCCGACGTCTGTGCTCATCACGTTCATCGGTCTGCAGGTCGCGGATTACACGCTGAACATCCTCACCCTGGGTGCGCTCACGATCGCGATCGGGCGCGTCGTCGACGACTCGATCGTCGTCATCGAGAACATCAAGCGTCACCTCGGACTCACCGCGGACCGCACCGGCGCCGCCCGGCTCGGAGCCATCGCAACTGCTGTGCGTGAAGTCGCAGGCGCCATTACGGCATCCACCATCACCACCGTCGCGGTGTTCCTTCCGCTCGCGCTCGTCGGGGACATGACCGGTGAGCTGTTCCGTCCGTTCGCGCTCACTGTGACGATCGCGCTGCTCGCGTCACTGCTCGTGTCGCTCACGATCGTGCCGGTGCTGGCGTACTGGTTCCTGCGCGCGCCGAGCGAGAAGGCGCTCGCCGCCATCGAGGCAAAACGTCAGAAGCGCGAGGATGCCGTCGCCGCCCGCGAGCGTGCACGTGACGAAGCGGTCGCAGAACGTCAGGCGAAGAAGGACGCCAAGATCGCCGCGAAGACCGCTAAGGATGAGGAGCGCGCCGCGAAGGAGCGGGAGCGCGAAGAGCTGCGCCTCACCGAGCTGCGCGCGCGTGAGCAGAAGGAAGCCGCGAAGCAGGAGCAGCGCGCTCAGAAGGAAGCCGCGAAGAACGACGCCCGCGAACAGAAGCGCGCGGCGAAGACGGCACCGACGAGCGCTGCGGACGACTCGGCCGGGGATGCTGCCGAAGAAGCTGCCTCGACGGAGAAGACGACGCCCGAGGGACCTGCACCCATGCCGGCGATCGTCTCGGGCAGCTACGTGCGTCCGGCGAAGACCGTTGAACCGCGGCCAGAGCCGCAGAAGGACGCTCGACCAGAGGGCGAGACGCCCGAGGACACTTCGGGGGCAGAATCTGCTGCTGAGGACGCGGCCCCGGAGCCCGCTTCGTCCGATAGCGCTGCCGACGAAACCACGGATGCGCCTGAGGCGGAGAACGCCGCCGCCGTCGCACCTGAGCCCGAGAGCGACAACGCGTCCGACGAGCGCGATGTCCCTGACGAGCGCGAGACGCAGAAGGAAGAGCCGGCAGAAGAACCTGTCCTCGTCTCCGAAGAGGCGCCTGCCGCGGCATCCACCCCCACCCGTCGTTCGCGGCGCAAAGCCGACACCGATCACGAAGATGAGCTGAGGCACCCCACGCTGCTGCAGCGCGGCTACCTCCCGATCATCCGGTGGACGCTCAAGCACTCGGTGACGACGCTCATTCTGTCCCTCTTGGTCATGGCCGTCACGCTCGGTGCAGCGCCGTTCATGAAGACGAACTTCCTCGGCGACTCCGGGCAGAACACCCTGTCGGTGACGCAGACCTTCGAGCCGGGCACGAGCCTCGATGCGCAGGACACCGCGGCGACCAAGGTTGAGGACGTTCTGCTCGACATCGACGGAGTCGAGACGGTTCAGGTCTCGATCGGGTCGAATGGCAGCCAGATGAGCGCCTTCCTCGGCGGCGGCTCGGACAGCGCCACCTATTCGATCACGACGGACACCGAGGCAGACCAGACCGCGCTCCAGCAGACTGTTCGCGAGAAGCTCGATGAGATCACGGATGCCGGCACCATCGAGGTCTCCTCGATGAGCGGCTTCGGCGCCTCGACGGACATCGAGGTGGACATCACCGCGACCGGTGCAGACGCTCTCGCCGACGCGACGAAGAAGGTGCACGACGCGCTCGCCGACCTCGGCTCGATCGCTCAGGTCACCGACAACCTCGCCGAGACGCGCCCGTACCTCGCAGTGACGGTCGACCGTGACGAAGCCGCGAAGGCCGGGTACAGCGAGATCGCGCTGAGCTCGTTCGTGTCGAGCCAGACGCAGCCTCAGCAGGCCGGCACCGTCGTGATCGATGACTCGACGCTCACGATCTACCTGCAGGCGGCCGATGAGCCGGCATCCATTGACGAGTTGAAGGACCTCGAGGTGCCCACTCCGACCGGGATGGTGGCGCTCTCAGAGCTCGCCACGGTCGAGGTGACCGACGGACCCCAGACCGTTACGACGCTCGACGGCGACCGATCGTCGACCGTGAGCGCCACCCCGAAGGGCGACAACCTCGGCGCCGCGAGCGCCGAGGTGCTCGAGGCGGTCGAGGGACTCGACCTGCCGGCCGGTGCGAAGGCGGAGCTCGGCGGCGTCACTGCCGATCAGGACACCGCGTTCCAGCAGCTGGGTCTCGCGATGCTCGCGGCGATTCTGATCGTCTACATCGTGATGGTCGCGACCTTCCGTTCGCTGCGTCAGCCGCTGCTGCTGCTGATCTCGGTGCCGTTCGCCGCAACCGGCGCCATCGGGCTTCAGCTGGCGACGGGCGTTCCGCTCGGCGTGGCATCCCTCATCGGTGTGCTCATGCTCATCGGAATCGTCGTGACAAACGCGATCGTGCTCGTTGACCTCGTGAATCAGTACCGCGACAAGGGACTGACAGTGTCTGATGCCGTGGAGCACGGTTCCGTCAGACGTCTGCGTCCGATTCTGATGACGGCCCTCGCGACGATCTTCGCGCTGACCCCCATGGCGCTCGGCGTCACCGGTCACGGCGGGTTCATCTCGCAGCCGCTCGCGATCGTCGTCATCGGCGGGCTCGTGTCATCGACCGTGCTGACGCTCGTGGTGCTGCCCACGCTCTACAACCTCGTCGAGGGCGCGAGGGAGCGCAGACAGGCCAAGCGTGCACGCAAGGATGCCGAGCGGGCGAAGCACGACGAGGCCGACGCGCCGTCGCAGAAAGCTGAGGCCGCCGGGTTACGGTAAGGCATGGGCACTCCAGAGTTCATCACGGCTCTTCGGAAGAAGATCGGACACGATGAGCTCTGGCTGAGCGGAATCACCGCCGTCGTGACCCGTCGGGCTGCGGTCGGAACCGAGATTCTGCTGGTTCGTCGCGCCGACAACGACGAGTGGACCAACGTCTCGGGAATCATCGAACCCGGTGAGCAGCCCGCCGTCGCGGCCGAACGCGAAGTGCTCGAGGAGGCGGGGACTGTCGTGGTCGCAGAGCGACTGGCGTGGGTGCACTCGCACCCGCCCATTCAGTGGGCGAACGGCGACAGAGGTCGGTTTCTCGACCTCGTCTTCCAGTGCCGCTTCGTCTCCGGTGACGCGACACCGGCAGACGGAGAGAACACGGAGGCGCGCTGGTTCTCCCTCAGAGACATGCCGCAGATGCGCATGACTCAGCTCGAGCGCATCGACGCGGCGCTCAGTGGTGAATCGGCGGCGAGGTTCGAGCGTCGCTGACGGGATGCCTCGCGGTGAAGCACACGAGCGTCACTGTTCCGGAGGCTCTACCTGCCGCGCGAGGATCTCGATGAGCAGCCGCTCCGACACCGCGGCGGGCAGCAGCTCGACGAGCGCCATGAGCGGAGCCATCTTGGCGGGGAGCGGCGAGGCCGAGGACGCGTGGGAGCTCGCGGCATCCCCAGACCCGCCGACGCCGAACCGGGCGAGCAGCGCCGCAGCCCGGCTCGCCGTGAGTGGCTTGCTGAGTGCGCCGGAGAGACGCAGCGCCTGCACTGCAAGGCGCGGGTTCGCGGGGGCACGCCCCCGCACGTCGTCCGCGGCGGTGACGAGCGCGGCGCTGAGCTCGTCGAGCATCCTCTCGGTCACCGGCGTGATTGTGAGGTGCGTTGTGCGGGGAAGGTGCAGGCCGTTCGCCTGTGTGAGGCCCGGCTGCATCTGCAGAGTGAAGCCGAGCTCCGCGACGCGGTCGGCCCAGTGGTGCGGGTCCACGCGCTGGCGCTTCGGCACGGAGTCATCGAGGGCGACGGCGAAGAGCGGTCCGCAGGGCGCTCCGACGACACGAAGCCCGGCGATGCCGTCGACGACGGCGCGGAGCCTCTCCGTCGACCGCTGGCACGAGGCCACAAGCTCAGCGAAGCCGTCCGTGCCGAGCCGCTGCACGATCGCCCACGCGGCCGCCAACGCTGAGACCGACTTGGAACCGAGAATCGTCGGATTGACCACGGGGTATCCGGGCCAGCGCGCTGTCGCGAAGTACTGCAGCCGCTGTCGGTCGCGGTCGCGCTGCAGCAGAACCGAGACTCCCTTCGGCGCGTAACCGTACTTGTGGAGGTCCGCCGAGATGCTCGTGACACCTGGAAGGGCGAAGTCCCACTCGGGAGCATCCCGCCACCACGGAAGGGCGAAGCCGCCGATGCACGCATCGACGTGACAGGGGATGCCGTGGCGCTGCGCCGCCGTCGCGACATCGCGCACGGGGTCGACGACCGCAAGCGGGTAGCACGGGGCCGAGATCACGACGAGGGCAACGTCAGGGCCGAACCGCGAAGCGATATCGGATGCCGTGACAGCGCCGTTCTCGTCGACGGGGACGAGATCGAGGTCGAGGCCGAAATAGTGGGCCGCCTTGTGGAACGCGGCGTGCACGGTCGACGGTGCGATGATGCGCGGTCGCAGCCCGAGCGAGCCCGTGGGAGTCTGATCGTCGCTCACCTGACGCGCCGTCCACGCATCGCGGGCCGTCTTGACCGCGAGCAGGCAGCTCTCGGTGCCGCCGCTGGTGACCGTGCCGACGACGGAATCGTCGCCGTGCAGCATCCCTCGTGTGAAACCGATGAGGTCGCGCTCCATCGCGGCGACGGAGGGAAACGCGGTCGGGTCGAGCCCGTTCACCGGCTGCACGAGACGCATCGCCTCGGCCGCCAGTTCGTCGAGCTCGGCCAGGCCTGAGTCGTAGACATACGACAGCACGCGGCCGCCATGCGTCGGGGCGTCGGCATCTCTGAGCGTCTGAAGGCGGGAGAGGATCTCTCGCGAGGCGTCGCTCAACTCCGGGCTCATGTCAGCCTCCGGTTGTTCCCTCTGGTTCGATGTCGTGCTTGCGCAGCCGGTAGCGGCTCAGCGTCAGAAGGCTCAGCAACATCGCCACAGCAGGCACAACGCTGAAGCTCAGCACGATTCCCGTGACGGTCCCATCGGTCTGCGTGACCGCTTCGACCCCCGTCGACTCCTGGTAGCCCGTGACCGCCAGCACGATCGTGAGCGCCGTCGCGCCGAACGCCATTCCCGCGGTCTCGCCCGCGGTCCAAAGCCCGCCGAAGACGCCCGCGCGGCCGGCCCCGTGCCGAGCCGAGTCATGAGAGATGACGTCGGGCAGCATCGCCATCGGAAGCGACTGCATGCCCGCGTAGGCCCCACCCGCGACGGCGACGGGAATGTAGACCCACCAGCCGGGCGACCACAGGAGCATCACGAGGGACGCCGCGGCTATCAGGAAGATCAGACTCGCGAACCAGAAGCTGCGCTCCTTGCCGATACGCTTCGCGATTCCGCCCCAGACCGGCGTGAGAAGCAGCGCTGGAGCGATGAGAGCGACGAACAGGAACGTCACGCCGTCCTGCGAACCGAGCACCCAGGTCGCCACGTACTGCGCACCGGCGAGCATCATGCCTGTCGCGATGCCCTGCAGCATGTAGGTCGCGATGAGAACACGGAACGGCTGACTGCGAATGAGGGCACGGATGCCGCCGCGGTAGTTCTGCACGAGAGACGCCGTCGGGCGCGCCTCGGGTTCGGGGACGTTGCGTGGCGCGACCGAGGCTGACACCAGCATCCCGACCCCGAGCAGCGCACCGGCAACGACCGCCATGAGCAGGTACCCCAGGTAGGGGTTGCCCGGCGCAAGGTCGCGGAGAATCGGCCCGCCCGCGCCGAAAAGCAGAATGGCGACCGCGAGCATCACGACGCGCCACGTCAGCAGGCGCGTGCGCTCGTCATAGCGCCGGGTGAGTTCGGCGGGCAGCGCGATGTAGGGCACCTGGAAGAAACTGAACGCTGTGGCGCAGAGCATGAACGCGACGGCGACCCAGATCGCGGATGCCAGAGGCGGAAGCCCCGGAACGACAGAGAACGTCAGAACGAAGAACACCGGCAGGGCGAAACCGCCCATCACCATGAACCGTCGCCGGGAGCCGCTGCGCACCAGGCTGAAGTCACTTCGACCGCCGATGATCGGGTCGATCACGACATCCCACACCTTCGACACAGTGAGGATGAGACCCGCAGCGATGGCCGTGACGCCGAGCGTGTCGGTGAGGTAGTACACGAGAACGAGACCGGGGAGAGTGGCGAAGCCGCCCGTTCCGAGGGAGCCGATGCCGTAGCGCCAGAGCGTGGAACGCGACAGGCGTGTGCGCGTCACGCTGATGGGGCCCGTGGCGTCGCTCGGTTCGGTCACGCAGACGGCTCCGTCCGCACGATGCGCTCCATCTCTGCCATGACCTGATCTTAGTGCCTGTGCGGTCACGGTCGGCCCGAGCGCGGGCGCAGCGGTGCTAGCGTCGGCACCATGGCTGGAGATTCGGGTTCACTCTCGCACGATGACCTGTGGCCGCGGGCCGGCGATTGGACAGCGACGGATGCCGTGAACGGCGACGTCGACCTCGCCCTGATCGGCGTACCCACGTGCCGCACGTCGCTCTCACCCACAAGCGCAGACGCCACCCCGGAGGCCGTCCGTGATGCGCTTCGCCGATACAGTCCGTTCGCGCACGACGCAGACATCGAGATGCTGACGCTGACGGATGCCGGAGACATCACCGACCCGGACGGCGACGAGACCGCCGCAGCTGAGCGCATCGGCGACGTGGCCGCACGCAGCCGGCTGCTCGTGGCGCTCGGCGGTGACAACGCGGCATCGGTGCCCGTCGCGCAGGGCACGTGGGGGAGCGACATCGCGACGGCGGGTCTGGTGACCCTTGACGCCCACTACGACCTGCGGGATGGTCGCTCCAACGGCTCACCGGTGCGACGTCTCATCGAGGCGGGGCTCGACGGGCGACGGGTGGTGCAGATCGGCATCCAGGACTTCGCGAACTCGCGAGCCTATGCGGAGCGTGCGGCGGAGTACGACATCACGGTGATCCTGCGCGACGAGCTGATGTGTCGGCCCATGGCCGACATCATGTCCGAAGCGTTCGCGATCGCTGGCGCAGCGGGCGGTCCCATCCATGTGGATCTTGACGTCGATGTGTGCGACCGGTCTGTCGCTCCGGCGTGCCCGGCCTCGACTCCTGGCGGCATCTCGGCCTACGAGCTGCGGCAGGCGGCGCGCAGTGCCGGGCGGCATCCGTCTGTTCACTCCATCGATCTGGTCGAGATCGATGCGACCGCCGACGCTGCGGATGCCCGAACCGTGCGTCTCGCTGCCCTCTGCGTGCTGGAGGCCGCGGCGGGTCTCGCCGACCGCTGATCTGCTGACGCTCCCCGCTTTCCTGCCCTGCCCCTCCTGCCCAGCCCTGCCCTGTCTCACCCAGCCCCGCCTATTCGCTCCTCCCCAGCGATGAGTGACGTTCAGGTGTACCAGATACCGCTTTCCGACTCTGGGAAAGCGGTATCTGGTACACCTGGAGCGAGTCATGTGGATAACGCAGACGCAGCGCGCCATGCCTTGCCAGAGTGGACGGCATGCCTCGTCGTTCCGTCGATCTCCCCGCTGACCTCGGTGTGAGCTTCGCTGTTCGAAGCGCGACAGACAGGGGCATCCATCCGGCGAGGCTGACGGGCAATGGCCTCGATCGACCGTTCCACGGCGTTCGCACTCGCCTCCAGATCGCTGGAGAACCTGACGAGGTGGTGCGCCTCCGTGCACGGGCCTATCTCCCCCTGCTGCGTGCTGATGACGCGTTCAGCCACCGCACGGCGGCCCTGCTTCACGGAGCTCCCTTGCCTTTCAGCGCGGACACGCGTCTTCATATTGCGACGAGAGCACCCACGAATCTGGTCCGCTCGCGGGGAACCGTGGGGCACCGCGCATCTGCTGGGGTTGGAGCGGTCGCCCTCGACGGTCTGCGAGTGACCGATCCTGAATCGACATGGGCTCTGTTGGGCGATGAGCTCACGACAGAGTGGCTTGTGGCTGTGGGCGACTACCTCTGCCGTGTGTGGCGTGATGAGCGGTTCGCAGAGAGCAGGACGCCGCTTGCGACGCCGAAGAAGCTGCAGGATGCCGTCAAGCGGATGCGCTGGCGAGGCATCCGCCGTCTGCGAGAGGCATTGCCGCTGATCCGCTGCGACTCGTGGTCCCCTCGAGAGTCGCTGACGCGATACCGCCTGGTCACCGCTGGCCTTCCCGAGCCGGCGCTGAACCGCGAGTACTGGGATGCCTCTGGAGGCTTTCTCGGCTGCCTCGACATGTCGTACCCCGAATTCAAGGTGGCGGTCGAGTATCAGGGGCGCGTTCACGGCAAGCAGTATTCGCGCGACATCGAGCGGGTCGAGCGTCTGCGCGCGGCCGGATGGATCGTCATCCAGGTGTCGTCGGAGCTGTTCGACCGTACAGAAGAGTTGGTGAGACGCGTGCGAGACGCGCTTGTCTCCAGGGGCTGGGGCTGAGACACGGCCCATGTGCGGGGGCCTTCAGGTGTACCAGATACCGCTTTCCCAAGCTCGGAAAGCGGTATCCGGTACACCTGGACGCACTCCGGGCGAAAGCGGGGCCCGACCGGTCTGTGGCGACGGGGCTGGACCGGTCTGTGGCGACGGGGCTCGACCGGTCCGTGGTGACGGGGGCTCGACCGGTCTGTGGCGACGGGGCAGCGACGGAGCGGCGACCGGTCTGTGACGAAATGCGTCGGCCCTGACACACGGCGACTTCTAGGCGGGTGCCTGCATCGGTCACCATGAGTGCATGACGACACCCGTGCTCGCCGCGATCTCACACGGCACCTCATCCGCAGCAGGCCAGACAGCGGTCGCGGCGCTTGCAGACGCCATCAGAGAGGATGCCGCAGCATGCCGCTCCGATCGCGGCGCACCGTCGCGCATAAGCGCTCGCAGTGCTGAGGATGCCGCGACGCTTCGCTCCGGGGAGGCCAGGGGGTGCCGCACGCAGGACGTCGATGATGCGCCGGAGGTGGTGCTCGGCCACGTCGATGTTCAGCAGCCCGACGTACCCGCGGTGCTCAGCGCGTGTGAGCCTGGGGCGCCGGTCGTCATCGTTCCGCTGCTGCTCTCGGCCGGTTACCACGTGCACGTTGACTTGCGAGAAGCGGTCGCCGCGGCATCCGACCGCACTGTCACAATCGCATCAGCGCTCGGTCCTGACCCGCGCCTCGCTGACGTGCTCGCGCGGCGACTCCTGGACGCTGGCGCGCGTCCGGGGCGCGATCACATCGTGATGGCGGCCGCGGGGTCGAGCGACGCCGGCGCCGTCGACGACTGCCGCGCGATGGGGCGCCTGCTCGCGGAACGGCTCGGCGTGCCCGTCACGGTCGGTTTTCTCTCAGCGGCAGAGCCCAAGCTCGCGGATGCCGTCGCGACGACGCGCGGCGACCGCGGTGACGGACCTCGCGTCGTGGTCGCCAGCTATCTGCTCGCGCCGGGCTTCTTCCACGATCTCGCACGGGCCGCCGGTGCTGATGTCGTGACCGAGCCGCTGCTTGATCCGCAGCGTGAGATTCCCGACGAACTGGTCGCGATCGTGCGCGACCGCTATGACCTGGCGTGCGCCCGGCTGTCAACTCGTCGATGAAACACAGCGGCTGAACCCCCGCGATGCGCGTCATATGACGTTATGCGTCACTGCCGCCCAGCACGGCGCCGGCGCGATGTCTAGTTTCGGTCGAACACGGCGACAGATCGTCGCCGGACAGACGACATCGACAGCGAAAGGCGCCAGGGATGCTCAGGGAAGGATCAGCACCGGCGGATGCCGCGGCCGCTGACACCGCCGCGGTGAAGACGCGACCGGCACGCCCCAAACGTGCTCCGAAGCCGAACGGTCAGTGGAAGGTCGACGGGACCGCTCCGCTGAACCCGACCGAGGAGATGAAAGCCGCAGACGGCGGCCTGAATGTGCGCGAGCGCATCGAGCGGATCTACTCCAAGGGAGGGTTCGCCTCGATCGACCCGGAGGACCTGCACGGACGGTTCCGCTGGTGGGGGCTCTACACGCAGCGCAAGCCCGGAATCGACGGCGGTCGCACCGCGACACTCACTCCGGAGGAGCTCGAGGACGAGTACCTCATGATGAGGATCCGCACGGACGGCGGCCAGCTCTCGACCGAGCAGCTGCGCACGATCGCCGGCGTCTCCACGGAGTTCGCCCGCGACACCGCGGACATCACGAACAGGCAGAACATCCAGCTGCACTGGGTGCAGGTCGAGAGCGTGCCGGAGATCTGGCGACGCCTCGAAGCGGTGGGACTGCGCACGACGGAAGCCTGCGGCGACGTGCCGCGCGGGTTCCTGTGCTCACCGGTCGCGGGAATCTCCGCCGAGGAGCTCATCGACCCGACGCCCTACGTGCGTGAGATCTCAGCGCGTTACATCGGAGACCCTGAGTTCGCGAACCTGCCCCGCAAGTACAAGACAGCGATCACGGGGCACCCGAGTCAGGACGTCGTTCACGAGATCAACGACTGCGCGTTCGTCGCGGTGCAGCATCCTGAACACGGCGTCGGCTTCGACGTCTGGGTCGGCGGCGCGCTGTCGACGGTGCCGCGGTTTGCAGAGCGGCTCGGTGCCTGGGTCGCTCCCGATCAGGTGACCGAGGTGTGGGCGGGTGTGACGAGCATCTTCCGCGACTACGGCTACCGGCGCCTGCGCAACAAGGCGCGCATGAAGTTCCTGCTGGCCGACTGGGGCCCGGCGAAGTTCCGCGAGGTTCTCGAGACCGAGTACCTCGGGTACCGCCTCTCGGACGGTCCGGCTCCGCCGAAGCCCACGACACCCGGCGACCACGTCGGCGTGCACCGGCAGAAGGACGGCAAGTTCTTCATCGGCGTCACCCCGAAGGTCGGCCGCGTCTCGGGGACCACGCTCAGCCGGCTGGCCGACCTGCTCGACCGCTTCGGCACCGCGCGCGTGCGAACGACGCCGAAGCAGAAGCTCCTCGTGCTCGACATCGAGGAGGCCGACATCGACGAGGTGGTCGCTGAGCTCGAGACGCTGGGGCTCTCGGCGCGTGAGGATCTGTTCCGCCGCGCGACCATGAGCTGCACGGGTCTCGAGTACTGCAAGCTCGCGATCGTCGAGACGAAGCAGACATCGTTCCGCGCCATCGACGAGCTCGAGGAGCGTCTCGCGGGAATCGACCTGCCGCACCCAATCAGCCTGCACCTGAACGGCTGCCCGAATTCGTGCGCGCGCATTCAGACGGCCGACATCGGCCTCAAGGGGCAACTCATCACAGACGAGAACGGTGTGCAGACCTCGGGCTTCCAAGTTCACTTGGGTGGCGGCCTCGCCTCCGACACGCGCACGGAAGCCGGGCTCGGCCGCACGATCCGCGGGCTCAAGGTCACCTCGGAGGACCTCGTGGACTACGTCGAGCGCATCGTCAGGCGATTCCTCGCCGACCGAGATGCCTCTGCCGACGAGTCGTTCTCCGAGTGGGCGCATCGAGCCGACGAGGAGGCCCTGCAATGAGCGTCAGTCTCGCCCCGCGCACGACGGAGAGAAGGGATGCCGCCACCCTGCGCGCACTCGCTGAGCGCGGCGCCGCCGAGCTGCGCAGCCTCAGCGACGCCGAGGCCGGGCCTCGCGAGGTGATCGCGTGGGTCGCCGAGAATTTCGACACGGATGCCGCGGCCGTCGCGTGCTCGATGGCGGACGCCGCGCTTCCGCACCTGGTCGCGGACCAGCTGCCGGGCGTCGACGTGCTGTTCCTCGACACCGGGTACCACTTCGCTGAGACGTACGCGACACGAGACGAGGTGGCGCGGGCGCTCGATGTGCGCGTCATCGACGTGCTCCCCGAGCAGACGGTGGCACAGCAGGATGCCGAGCACGGTGCTCGTCTTCACGACCGCGATCCGGGTCTGTGCTGCGCGCTGCGCAAGGTCGCGCCCCTTCAGAACGCGCTCGCCGGCTATGAGCTCTGGTTCACCGGCGTGCGCCGCGATGAAGCGCCCACTCGTACGAATACGCCTCTCGTGACCTGGGACGACCGCAACGGACTCGTCAAGGTGAACCCCGTCGCCTCGTGGAGCTTCGACGACCTGCTCGACTATGCGGGCGCCCACCAGGTTCCGGTGAACCTCCTCATGTCCCAGGGCTACCCCTCCATCGGATGCCAGCCGTGCACGGCCCCCGTCGCGGCGGGCGACGACCCTCGGTCGGGCCGCTGGGCCGGACTCTCGAAGACAGAATGCGGACTCCACCTATGAATGACACACGTTTAGCACCACACCCCTCCTCGCAGACGACGCACGAGACTGAGTCGCGGACGCTCTCGTCGATCGATCAGCTCGAGGCCGAGGCGATCCACATCATCCGCGAGGTCGTCGCCGAGTTCGAGCGGCCCGTGCTGCTGTTCTCCGGCGGCAAGGACTCCATCGTCGTGCTGCACCTCGCCGCCAAGGCGTTCTGGCCGGCCGCGGTGCCGTTTCCCATCCTCCACGTCGACACGGGTCACAACTTTCCCGAGGTCATCGCGTTCCGCGATCAGACGGTCGAGCGCTACGGTCTGCGGCTCGAGGTCGCCCGTGTGCAGGACTACATCGACGACGGCCGTCTCGCGGAGCGCGCCGACGGAACACGCAACCCTCTGCAGACGCAGCCGCTGCTCGACGCGATCGCCGCGGGCCGCCACGACGCGGTGTTCGGCGGAGCGCGCCGCGACGAGGACAAGGCCCGGGCGAAGGAGCGCATCTTCTCGCTCCGCGACGAGTTCGGTGCGTGGGACCCGCGCAACCAGCGCCCGGAGCTCTGGAACCTCTACAACGGCCGGCACACGCCGGGGCAGCACGTTCGGGCCTTCCCGATCTCCAACTGGACGGAGCTCGACGTGTGGCGGTACATCGAGCGCGAGCAGATTCCTCTCGCATCGCTGTACTACGCGCACGAGCGCGAGGTGTTCCAGCGCGACGGCATGTGGCGGGCCGTGGGCGACGTGAGCGTGCCGAAGCCCGGCGAGACCGTCGAGCGCCGCACCGTCCGCTACCGCACCGTCGGCGACATGAGCTGCACAGGAGCGGTCGAATCGGCGGCCGCCGACGCCTCCGCGGTTGTGCGCGAGGTCGCGGCATCCACCATCACCGAGCGCGGCGCCACACGCGCAGACGACCGCATCTCCGAGGCCGCCATGGAAGATCGCAAGAAGGACGGATACTTCTGATGACAACGACAGTCAGTGCACCGGCATCCACCGCCGCCACCGAGTCCACGCTGCTGCGCTTCGCCACCGCCGGCTCCGTCGACGACGGCAAGTCGACGCTCGTCGGCCGCCTGCTGCACGATTCGAAGGCGATCCTCGCCGACCAGCTCGAGTCCGTCGCCCGAACGAGCCGCGAGCGCGGTTTCGGCGGCGACGCGGGCGGGTTCGACTTCGCGCTGCTCACCGACGGGCTGCGTGCCGAGCGCGAGCAGGGCATCACGATCGACGTCGCCTACCGATACTTCTCCACGGGCCGCCGATCGTTCATCCTCGCGGACTGCCCGGGGCACGTGCAGTACACGCGCAACATGGTCACCGGCTCGACCACCGCGGACGTCGTCGTCGTGCTCGTCGATGCGCGTAAGGGCGTGCTCGAGCAGACCAGGAGGCACCTCTCGGTCGTGCAGCTGCTGCGAGTACCGACGGTCATCGTCGCGGTGAACAAGATCGATCTGGTCGACTACGACGAAGCCGTGTTCGACCGCGTCGCCTCAGAGGTCGCGACCGTGACCGACGAGCTCGGGCTGCCCTCGGTGCACGTGGTGCCGGTGTCTGCGCTCGAGGGAGACAACATCGTGACGGCATCCGCGAAGACCCCGTGGTATTCGGGCCCCGCGCTTCTCGAACTGCTCGAGCTGCTGCCGAGCATCGATGAGCGCGAGGGGCAGCGCGAGGCGCTCCGGATCGACGTTCAGACGGTCATCCGCCCGCAGGGGGCGCTCGCTCCGGGCGTGGACCCCGAGGAGTTCCGCGACTACCGCGCCTACGCCGGCCAGATCTCGAGCGGCAGCGTGAGAGTGGGGGATGCCGTCGACGTGTTCCCGGCCGACATCACGACGCGCGTCACCGCGATCGACACGGCGGACGGCTCGCTCGACGAGGCGCATGCGCCGCAGTCCGTCGCGCTGCGTCTCGCCGATGATGTGGATGCCGCGAGGGGCACCGTCATCGCGGCATCCGGTCATCTTCCCGTCGCTCGGCGCGACATCGAAGCGGAGCTCTTCCAGTTCGACGCGCGTCCGCTCACCGCCGGGTCGCGCGTTCTCGTGAAGACCGGGACGACCACGGTGAAGGCGATCGTGACCGACATCGACGCGCGCCGCGATCTCGAGACGCTCGCGCTCATTCCGGCGTCGCAGCTCGAGGCGAACGACATCGGCGTGGTGCGGCTGACCCTTGCCGCGGAGCTGCCGATCGATGATTACGGCCAGCACCGGCGGGGCGGCGCCTTCGTGGTGATCCACCCGCAGGACGGCCAGACGCTCGCCGCCGGAACCGCACGGGGAGAGCGCACGACATGAGACGGGTCGCCGCAGCCGTCGCGCTCACCGCTCTCACCGCTCTGCTGGGCGGGTGCGCGTCGGCCTCTGAGGCCGCCGAGCGTGACACGCTGCGCCTCGGGTACTTCGCCAACGTGACGCACGGCGTCGCGCTGGTCGGGGTGCACGAGGGCATCTTCGCCGATGCGCTCGGCGAGACTCAGCTGCAGACGGAGGTGTTCACGGCGGGTCCGGCCGCTGTCGAAGCGCTCGCCGCGGGAGCGGTCGATGCCGTGTACCTCGGGCCGGCGCCGGCCGCGAACACATTCGTCCGCAGCGAGGGGCGCTCCGGCGTCATCGTCGCGGGCGCCGCGACCGGAGGCGCCGCACTGGTTGCCCGAGCTGGCGTCACGATCGACGGCCCGGAGGATCTCATCGGGCTGCAGACCACCACCCCCGGGCTGGGAAACACTCAGGACGTCGCGCTGCGGTCGTGGCTTCGCGACGCGGACGTCACAACGACGCGAACGGGGAGAGGGGATGCCGCCGTGACACCGACCGCCAACGCCACCGTGCTCTCCCTCATGGAGCGCGGCGAGGTCGACGCGGCCTGGACGGCAGAGCCTTGGGTGTCACGTCTCGTCGCCGAGGCGGGAGCGCACGTCGTCCTCGACGAGGGCGAGCTGTGGCCCGACGGGCGGTACCCGACGACGGTTCTCATGGTCTCCGCCGACCTCGAGCAGCATCACCCCGAGCGGGTGAGCGCGCTGCTGGAAGGTCACCTCCGTGCGCTGGACACCATCTCGGCGGATCGCGCCGCCGCGGCATCCATCATCAACGATCAGCTCGAGATCGACGCCGGTGCGGGCCTCGACGACGCCGTGCTCGCGAATGCGCTCGAGAACGTGGACTTCACCGCGGACCCCGTCGCCGCAGCGTTCGAGACGATTCACGAGGATGCCGTCGCGGCGGGGCTCCAGAAGCCCGGCGACCTGGCGGGGCTCGTCGATCTGAGCGAGCTGAACCGGCAGCTGGAGGCACTCGGGCGCGACCCCGTCTCCGACGCAGGACTCGGCGGTACCGACGCGCACGAGGGAGGTGCACGATGACCGACACGGCGACTCTCACCGATCAGCTCGGTTCCGCGAGCCTCGCAGCCGAGGCGCGCGGCGTCGGCGAAGCGCGCGCGGCGGAACAGCCGGCGATCACGATCTCCGGCGTCACCAAGCAGTACCGAGGCGCGTCGGCCCCCGTGCTCGAGAACATCGATCTGAGCATCGCACCGGGCGAGTTCGTGTGCCTGCTCGGGGCGTCCGGCTGCGGCAAATCGACGCTCCTCAACCTCATCGCGGGGCTCGACGCGCCGACTGCGGGACGCATCGACGTGCCGCGCGACGGCGCCGCGGTGATGTTCCAGGAGTCCGCCCTCATGCCATGGCTGACCGCCCGCCGCAACGTCGAGCTCGCGCTGCGCCTCCGGGGAGTCCGGCGTGCGGAGCGCTCAGCGGCGGCGAGTGAGCTGCTCGCCACAGTGGGCCTCGAGGATGCCGCGGGGCGACGCCCACACGAGCTCTCCGGCGGCATGAGGCAGCGCGTCGCCCTGGCGCGCGCGCTCGCCCAGAACCGCTCGGTTCTGCTGATGGACGAGCCCTTCGCCGCGCTCGACGCGATCACGCGCGACCTGCTCCACGACGAGCTCGAGAGCGTCTGGCGACGCACCGGACGCACGATCGTCTTCGTCACCCACAACGTGCGTGAGGCCGCGCGGCTCGGGCAGCGCATCGTGCTGCTCGCGCCTCGACCGGGGCGCATCGCCGCCGAGTGGAGGCTGCCCGACGTGGACGAGCGTCGCGCAGATGATCCGCGCATCGACGAGGTCGCCCGCGAGATCACCGCCCGTCTGAGGGAGGCGATCCGCGATGGCCGCTGATGTGCGGGAGCGCGAGGCCGTCACCGTGCCACAGCCGTCGGCGCAGAGCGAGAGCGCGAGGGATGCCGGGGCCGCGACCGCCCGCGGTGCGGAGCGACGCGGCATCCTGCACTCTGTTCTTCCCCCCGTTCTGCTCGCCATCGTCCTCGTCGCACTGTGGCAGCTCTGGACGCTCCTCGTGCAGCCGCGCCCCGATCTGTACCCGGGGCCGCTCGACGTTCTCGCCGCCGTGGGCTCGGCCTGGAGCGACGGAATCGTGCAGCTCGCCGTCGCCACGAGCGCGCAGCGCGGAGCATCCGGGTTTCTGCTCGCGATTCTGATCGGAACGCCGCTCGGGCTGCTGCTGGCCGAGTCGCGCGTGCTGCGCCGAGCCTTCGGGCCGTTTCTCTCCGGTCTGCAGGTGCTGCCCTCCGTCGCCTGGGTGCCCGCCGCCATCATCTGGTTCGGGCTCAGCGACGCGACCGTGTACTTCGTGATCCTCATGGGCGCGGTGCCGTCGATCGCGAACGGCCTCATCACGGGGACGACGCAGGTGCCGCCACAGTTGCGCCGTGTCGGCACCGTCCTGGGTGCAGGGCGTGTGCAGCAGGCGCTGCTCGTCGTGCTGCCCGCCGCGCTTCCGGCCTACGTCGGCGGGCTCAAGCAGGGCTGGGCGTTCTCGTGGCGGTCGCTCATGGCCGCCGAGATCATCGCCACCGGCGGATCGATCGGCTTCGGCCTCGGGGCCATGCTCGACCAGTCGCGGCAGCTCGCCGACCTGCCGGGCGTCTTCGTCGCCCTCGGGCTCATCCTCGTGGTCGGCATCGTCGTCGAGACGGCGGTGTTCGGCCCCCTCGAACGACACCTTCTCCGCCGACGCGGACTCATCACGGGAGGCACTCGATGATCATCGAACCATCGACCGACGGGCGTGGCCGGGTCACGCTCGTGGGCGCCGGCCCGGGCGATCTCGGGCTGCTCACGGTGCGCGGCTTGCGCGAGATCGAGACGGCCGATGTCATCGTGGCCGACCGTCTCGGGGCGGCCGCGGTGCTCGACCAGCTCGTCGCCGAGCGCGGCATCCCGCTCTCTGCCGAGATCATCGACGTCGGCAAGCAGCCCGGGCACCACCGGGTGACGCAGGACGAAATCAACGCGCTCCTCGTACGGCTCGCGCACGCCGGTCGCCGGGTCGTACGGCTGAAGGGCGGCGACCCGTACGTCTTCGGGCGCGGCGGCGAAGAGCGCGACTTCTGCCGGTCGCGCGGGGTTCCGGTTGATGTCGTGCCGGGCGTCACGAGTGCGGCATCCGTTCCCGCTCGCGCGGGCATTCCGCTGACGCACCGCGGCCTCGCCTCGGCCTTCACCGTCGCCACCGGGCATGACCAGATCCGCGAGATCGGCGGCGGCCGCGACCACACGGTGCTGCTGCTCATGGGCGTCGGGACCCTCGCGCACTCCGCGATGATCCTCGCGCGCGGCGACCGCGGTGCCGACTGCCCCGTTGCGATCGTCGAAGACGGTTACGGGCCGCGCGAACGCAGCACGTTCGCGACGCTCGGCACCCTCGCCGCGGTCGCGGCGGAACGCGGCATCCGCTCGCCCGCCGTCGTCATCGTGGGCGACGTCGTGCGACTCAGCCCGGATGCTCCGCCCGAGCTGTCCGCGGCGTTTCACCTCCCGGCGGCCGCCGATCTCCCCGCGGCCACCGACCTCTCCGCGGCCACCGACCTCTCCGCGTCCAGCGGAGCCGCGCTTCAGGGCGCACTCTGACCAACCTCACCCTCGCGACGTCGGCAGCTCCGGTGTCGCGGACCTCCTCACGAAAGGCACTCCATCGATGACACTGAGAGAACTGCGCGTCGCCATCGTCGGCGCGGGACCCGCCGGAATCTATGCCGGAAACATCCTCGGAAACGAGATCGCCGCCGCGGGCGGCCAGGTGCAGATCGACCTGATCGAGTCGCTTCCCGCACCGTTCGGGCTCATCCGCTACGGTGTCGCACCCGACCACCCGCGCATCAAGGGCATCGTGAACTCGCTGCACGACATTCTCGATGAGCACAGCATCCGACTGATCGGCAACGTCGAGGTCGGCCGTGACATCGCTCTCGATGAGCTTCACGAGCGTTATGACGCGGTCATCCTCGCGACGGGCGCTTCGCGCGATGCATCCCTCGACATTCCCGGCATCGATCTGCCTGGCTCGTACGGCGCCGCCGACTTCGTGTCGTGGTACGACGGGCACCCGGACGTTCCCCGCACCTGGCCACTCGATGCCCAGAGCGTGGCGGTCATCGGCAACGGCAACGTCGCGCTCGACATCGCGCGCGTGCTCGCCAAGCACGCGAAGGACATGCTGCCGACCGACGTGCCCGCGAACGTGTACGAGGGTCTTGCGGCATCCGCTGTCACCGACGTTCACGTGTTCGGACGTCGCGGTCCGGGAGACGTCAAGTTCACCCCGATTGAGCTGCGCGAACTGGGCGAGGTGCCCGACGTCGACGTGATTCTGCACGAGGACGATTTCGCGGCGGAAGACGCCATCGCGGCATCCGGAGAGAAGCCGGCCGGGCGCTCGAACCAGGTCAAGATCATGCTGCGCACCTTCAATGCGTGGCGTCAGCGCGAGACAGGAAGCGCGTCGCGTCGTCTCCACCTGCACTTCCACCACTCGCCGGTGGCGGTGCTCGGTGAGACCGAGGTCACCGGTGTGCGATTCGAGAAGACCAAGCTGGATGCCGCGGGTACGCTGCGCGGCACCGGCGAGTTCGTGGACTACGACGTGCAGGCCGTGTACCGCGCGGTGGGGTACTTCGGCTCGCCGCTGCTCGATGCGCCGTTCGACGAGTCGCGTGGCGTCATTCCGAACGAGGGTGGTCGCGTGGTCGCCGACGGTGCGCCGGTCGCGGGCCTCTACGCGACGGGCTGGATCAAGCGCGGACCGGTCGGCCTCATCGGTCACACGAAGAGCGACGCTCTCGAGACCATTCAGAAGCTGATCGAGGATGCCTCCGCGGGGCGCCTGGCACCGCCTCGCGAGTCGGGCGACGTTCTCGACCTGCTCGACGAACGCGGCGTGGAGCATACATCCTGGGACGGCTGGCTCGCCCTCGACGCCCATGAACGCGCGCTCGGAGAGGCGGAGGGCCGTGAACGCATCAAGGTCGTTCCGCGCGAGGAGCAGGTCGAGCTGTCACGGGCGGAGGTGCTGTCGGTCTCATGACGTACGTCATTGCGCTGCCGTGCGTCGATGTGAAGGACAGGGCCTGCGTCGACGAGTGCCCGGTGGACTGCATCTACGAGGGAGAGCGCAGCCTTTACATCCACCCAGACGAGTGCGTGGACTGCGGTGCCTGCGAGCCGGTCTGCCCCGTGGAGGCGATCTACTACGAAGAGGACCTTCCGGAGGAGTGGGAGGACTACTACACGGCGAACGTGGAGTTCTTCGACGACCTCGGCTCCCCGGGCGGTGCCGCCAAGCAGGGGCCGGTCCCGAAGGATCACCCGCTCGTGGCGGCGCTGCCACCGCAGGCGTAGCGCGGCAGGCGAAGCGCCGCCGGTTTGGCGCCGTAGATGTAGCCTGACGCTCCAGGTGTACCGGATACCGCTTTCCCGTGGTGGGAAAGCGGTATCCGGTACACCTGGAGCGAGGACGTGGTTATCGTGTGGCGCAGGAGAGGGAAAGCCTCAGACAGGCCTGGCACGTGGGTGCCGGGGTAGGCCAGGTAAGTGCGTAGGCAGGTAGGCAGGCAGGCGGGCGTCGGCAGCCGGGCAGCAGGGCAGGCGGGCGTAGGCGGGCAAGCTCGAGGGGCTTCGGGCGCTATGCGCCGCCGGCCCAGACGCGCCGCACGAGCGGCACGCCCGGTCGGTACGCGAGGTGCACGTAGCTCGGGGCCCGCAGAAGAACGAGGTCCGCGCGGGTGCCCGGCGCGATGCGCCCCACGTCGTCTCGACGCAACGCCTTCGCCCCGCCGACGGTCGCCGCCCACAGCGCCTCGGCCGCCGTGAACCCCATGTCGCGCACAGCGACGGCGATGCAGAACGCCATGCTCGAGGTGAAACTCGACCCGGGGTTGCAGTCGCTCGCGAGGGCGACTGCAACCCCGGCATCCAAGAGTCGACGGGCATCGGGGTACGGCTGCCGCGTCGAGAACTCGACTCCGGGCAGCAGCGTGCAGACCGTGTCGGATGCCGCGAGAGCGGCGACGTCCTCGTCGGCGAGATACGTGCAGTGATCGACGCTCGCCGCCCCGAGCTCGACCGCGAGCCGCACTCCGTCGCCGTGTCCCAGCTGATTGCCGTGCACGCGAACTCCGAGGCCGCGGTCGGCTCCGGCCTCGAGCACACGTCGGGACTGCTCGGGCGTGAAGGCGCCGCGCTCGCAGAACGCGTCGACCCAGCGGGAGCGCGGCGCGCACGCATCCAGCATCGGGCCGCACACGAGATCGACGTACTCGTCGGCGCGGTCCGTGTACTCCGCGGGCACCACGTGGGCACCGAGGAAGGTCACGTCCTCCGTCACCTCGCGGGCGAGCCGGACCAGTCGCTCTTCGTCGCGCACGCTCAGGCCGTAGCCGGTCTTCACCTCGAAGGTCGTCGTGCCCTGCGAGTGCAGCTCTGCCACGAACCCGGCGAGGCGGTCGCGCAGCTCATCGTCGCTCGCCGCGCGTGTGGCCTCGACGGTCGAGCGGATGCCGCCCGCGGTGTACGGCTGCCCCGCCATGCGTGCGGCGAACTCGGCCGACCGGTCGCCACCGAACACGAGGTGCGTGTGCGAGTCGACGAACCCGGGAATGACCGCCTGGCCCGCGGCATCCACGGTCTCGTCGTATCGAGTGCCCTCGGGCAGTGGGGGAACGGATGCCGCGTCGCCGACCCACGCGATTCGGTCGCCCTCCAGCACGACGGCGGCGTCATGATGGATGCCGAGGCGCGCCGTCCCGTCTGCACTCTCATCGTGCGGGACGTTCGTGACCAGCTCTCCGATGTTCGTGACGAGGGTGCGCACGGCTATGCTCCCGAGTCCGCGGACGTTCTGGGCGCGTCGAGCAGGGGAATCGTCACGCCGCGCTCGCGGGCGACGTCCGCGGCGCGTTCGTAGCCGGCATCCACGTGTCTCATGACCCCGGAGCCCGGGTCGTTCGTCAGCACGCGCTCGATCTTCTCTGCCGCGAGTTCTGTTCCGTCGGCGACGACGACCTGCCCGGCATGGATCGACCGGCCGATGCCGACGCCTCCGCCGTGGTGGAGCGAGACCCACGTCGCCCCGGACGCGGTGTTGAGCAGCGCGTTCAGCAGCGGCCAATCCGCGATCGCGTCGGACCCGTCGGCCATGGCCTCGGTCTCACGGTACGGCGAGGCGACCGAGCCGGAGTCGAGGTGATCGCGGCCGATCACGACCGGGGCGGAGAGCTCACCGGAGGCCACCATCTCGTTGAACTTGAGCCCCGCACGGTGGCGCTCGCCATAGCCCAGCCAGCAGATGCGCGCAGGGAGGCCCTCGAAGTGCACCTTCTCGCTTGCGCCCGTGATCCAGCGGCGCAGCGGTTCGTCGTCGGGGAAGAGCTCCAGAATGGCGCGGTCGGTCGCCGCAATGTCGGCGGGATCGCCGGAGAGCGCGGCCCAGCGGAACGGTCCCTTACCCTCGCAGAACAGCGGCCGGATGTAGGCGGGGACGAAGCCCGGGTACGCGAACGCGCGCTCACAGCCGCCGAGCTCGGCTTCGGCGCGAAGTGAGTTGCCGTAGTCGAACACCTCTGCGCCGGCATCCTGAAAGTCCACCATCGCCTGACAGTGCTTCGCCATCGAGGCGCGCGCCGCGGTCGTGAAGCTGTCGGGGTCGGATGCCGCACGCTCGTGCCACTCTGCCACGTCGACGCCCTCCGGCAGATAGCTCAGCGGGTCGTGCGCGCTCGTCTGATCGGTGACGACGTCGACGGTGACGCCGCGCTCGAGAACCTCGGGGAACACGGATGCCGCGTTGCCGACGAGCCCGATGGAGACGGCTTCGCGGTCGCTTCGCGCCTGCTCGGCGCGCTGCAGTGCGGCATCCATGCTCTCGGCGATCTCGTCGAGGTACCCGTGATCGAGGCGGCGCTGAAGTCGGTCGCGGTCCACGTCGACGATCAGGCAGACGCCGCCGTTCATCGTCACGGCGAGTGGCTGCGCGCCGCCCATGCCGCCGCATCCGGCCGTGAGCGTGAGGGTTCCGGCGAGGGTCCCGTCGCCACGGCCGCGGGCGGCGAGTGAGCGTCCAACGGCGGCGAACGTCTCGTAGGTGCCCTGCAGAATGCCCTGGGTGCCGATGTAGATCCAGCTGCCCGCGGTCATCTGCCCGTACATGGTGAGACCCTGGGCCTCGAGCCTGCGGAACTCGGACCACGTGGCCCAGTCGGGCACGAGATTCGAGTTGGCGATGAGCACCCGCGGCGCCCACTCGTGTGTGCGGAACACGCCCACAGGTTTGCCGGACTGCACGAGCAGCGTCTCGTCGGCGTCGAGATCGCGCAGCGTGGCGCAGATCGCGTCGAACGCGGCCCAGCTGCGCGCGGCCCGCCCGGTGCCGCCGTACACGACGAGGTCGTCCGGTCGCTCGGCCACCTCAGGGTCGAGGTTATTCATGATCATCCGCAGCGGAGCCTCGGTCTGCCAGGACTTCGCGCTGAGCTCGGTGCCCCGCGGAGCCCGGACCTGGCGGGCGCGGTGGCCGCCGGTATCCCCGGTGTCAGTCGTGTCGACGTGGATGCCGCCCCTGTCGCTGTTCTGCGTCATCGCAGTCCTCCTGTCTCGTGTTCTGCCGCCTCGGCGATGCGCCCGGAGCGCACAAGACCGACGACCGCCTCGATCTCGTCCGCGACGATGCGGTCGGGGCCCGGGCCCGCCACGTGCTCGCGCACCAGGTCACGCACGGCGCCGGTCGCGCGAGCGGGGCGAAGCGGTGCGCGCAGGTCGAGTGAGCGGCATCCGGTCATGATCTCGATGGCGAGCACGCGCGTGAGCCCGTCGATCGACCGCCGCAGCTTGCGGGCCGCCGCCCACCCCATCGAGACGTGGTCCTCCTGCATCGCCGACGAGGGAATGGAATCGACGGATGCCGGCGCAGCCAGGCGCTTCAGCTCGCTCACGATTCCCGCCGCGGTGTACTGCGCGATCATGAGCCCCGAGTCGACGCCCGCGTCGTGCGCGAGGAACGCCGGGAGCCCCTTGCTGCGGCTCGGGTCGAGGTGGCGGTCGGTGCGGCGCTCCGACATCGAGGCGACATCGGCGGTCGCGATCGCGAGGAAGTCGAGCACGTAGGCGACGGGCGCGCCGTGGAAGTTGCCGTTCGACTCGACGCGGCCGTCCGGCGTGACGACCGGGTTGTCGACGGCGCTCGCCAGCTCGCGGTCGGCGATGGATGCCGCGTGGGCGGCCGTGTCTCGCGCGGCACCGTGCACCTGCGGAGCACAGCGCAGCGAGTAGGCGTCCTGCACGCTCGGATCGTCTGGGCCGCGATGCGACGCCACGATGGGAGAGCCGTGGAGCAGAGCCCGCAGATTCGCGGCGGAATCGGCCTGGCCGATCTGGGGGCGCAGCAGCTGCAGATCGTCGGAGAACACGCGGTCGGTGCCGAGAAGCGTCTCGACGCTGAGCGCTGCGGCGACGTCTGCGGTGCGCAGCAGCATCTCGAGATCGTTCAGGGCGAGCAGCAGCATCCCGAGCATGCCGTCGGTTCCGTTGATGAGAGCGAGGCCCTCCTTCTCAGCGAGGGTGATCGGCGCGAGCTCGGCCGCGGCGAGGGCGTCAGCGGCATCCATGAGTGTGCCGTTGCAGTCGCGGACCGTTCCCTCTCCCATGAGCGCGAGCGCGCAGTGTGCGAGAGGAGCGAGATCTCCCGAGCATCCCAGCGAACCGTACTCACGCACGACTGGCACGATGCCGGCGTTCAGCATGTCGGCGTAGGCACGCGCGGTCTCCAGGCGAACGCCGGTGCGGCCAGACATGAGCGTCTTCAGACGCAGCAGCATGAGGGCTCGCACGACCTCGCGCTCGACCTCGGGCCCGGAGCCCGCGGCGTGCGAGCGGATGAGGCCCTGCTGCAGAGCGGTGCGCTGCTCGGCGGAGATGAAGGTCGAGGCAAGGGCGCCGAAGCCCGTCGAGATTCCGTAGTGCGGCTCGGTGTCGTCGGCAAGCGCGTCGATCGCTGAGCGGGTCGCCGCGACGGAGTCGCATGCGGCCGGGCCGAGTTCGACGTGGGCGCCGTGGCGGGCGACACGCACGACGTCGTTCGGGGTGAGAACGTCGCCGGCTGTCGTGGAGCCGAGCGTGACGGCATCCGTGAGGTGGAGAGTAGTGCTCATACGTCGATTCCACCCTGTTCCGGCGAGCGGCAGAAGCGCCGTACAGTGGGAGGTGTCCGGGATACCGGACACGAGGCGGGGCCACGCGCCTGGATCGGGCGTGGGCCAGGATCGGGCGCGGGCTGTTGTGTTCAGGCGCTGCCGCAGCCCTTCGCGAGAGATACGTCCCAAATGATGCGCTCCGGTGTACCAGATACCGCTTTCCCGGATTGGGAAAGCGGTATCTGATACACCTGGAACGACAGTAGACGCGATGCAGACTCTGGGGCAGCCACGGCAGGGAAAAAGAGAGAAGAGGATGCCGCATGAGCAAAGCACCTGCGGCGGAGCAGACGCTGCGCATTCTGACGTTCCTCGCGCGGCAGCGCGGCCCCGTCGCCGCCGCGCGCATCGCGACCGCCCTGGAGCTGCCACGCTCGACGGTGTACCAGCTGCTCGCGGAGCTGCAGCGGCAGGGCTACGTCGTGCACCTGCCCGAAGAGCGGCGATACGGACTGGGCGTCGCGGCGTTCGAGCTGTCGAGCGGCTATGCGCGGCACGAACCCCTGAGCCGTTTGGGCCGGCCTCTTCTCGGCGCGCTCGTCGATGACATTGGCGAGAACGCGCACCTGGCTGTGTTGCACGGCCGCGATGTGCTGTACATCGTGGAGGAGCGCGCCCCGCGCCGCCCGCACCTCGTCAGCGACGTCGGCGTCCGCCTGCCCGCACACCTCGCGGCGACGGGGCGGGCGATGCTCGCCGGCCTTCCGAAGCACCAGGTGCGTGCGCTGTTTCCCGATAGGGCGGCGTTCGTCGACCGTACGGGCCTCGGGCCGGGGCGCTACTCCGAGCTGCGGCGACTGCTCGACGAGGTGTCGCGGGAGGGCTTCGCGACCGAAGACGGTGAGATTACGCCGGGGCTCGCGTCGGTCGGAGTCGCGGTCACCGACCACGTGGGCTGGCCCGCGGCATCCATCGCCGTCACCTTCGAGCAGGGGCGCGGTGACGTGCCGCGGCTCGTGGAGCGCATCACGGCCGTGGCGGGGGAGCTGTCACGGCGCATCCGCGGGAACCCGCACCCCGTCGCGGGAGGCGCTGAGCTCGGCTGAGCGCTCGCGGGCCTCCCGGCGACGACGCCGCATCGAGGCGACGCGGTCGATGACGAACCCGATCACGAGCGCGAGCACGATGCCGATGCCCGCCCCGAGCAGCGGGTTGTCTCTCACGATGCTGCCGGCTACAAGCCCGATCGCCGTGGAGTAGACCGCCCACATGGCGCCCGCGATGAGCGAGAGCGGAACGAAGCGACGTCGCGGGTAGCCGAGGGCGCCCGCCGTCATGTTGACCGCGACGCGTCCGACCGGAATGTACCGCGCACCGAGGATGAGCCCGGCTCCGGAGCGATCGAGTGTTCCTGAGGCCCAGTCGAACGCGGCGGCGACGCGAGGCCGTCGCATCCAGCGGAAGCGTCGCACGCCGACGAGGCGGCCGATCATGAACGCGATGTTGTCGCCGATCGCCGCACCGACTGCCGCGATCGCGCAGAGCAGTACGAGGTTCGTGCCCCCGGCCGACGCGGCCACGGCGGCCGCTGCGACGAGCACCGTCTCGCTCGGAACCGGCGGGAAGAACCCGTCGATCACAGCGACGGCGAACATGGCGAGGTACAGCCACGGCGACGCGATCGCCTGCATGATCAGCTCGTTCACGATATCCACCCTGAGAACCTATGCGTCCGACGGCACACGGGTCATCACCCTCTGGTATGGTCTGCGTCCCCCTGCAGGACCCTTTTGTGCGGCGTTCAGCGCGAGGCGCATGAGCAGCACGCTCACGATCGCGGTCAGCACGCTGATCCCGGCGATCAGCAGCACGATGACGCTCAGCACGGCGGCAACGCTCGCCGCCCAGACATGAGGGGCGGATGCCGTCGAGCTGACGAGCCGCCGTCGTTCCCACCGTCCGGTGAGACGCGCGACTGCCACGGTCGTCACGACGGCGAGGAGAATCCACGCGGGGCGGGTCGCCCACCACGAGAGACTCCCGGGCTCCGGCAGCGTCAGCGCGCCGTTCAGAGCGCCAAGGAGGCCCAGGCCGGCGAGGGCGATCAGCGCGGGCATGTGCCACAGGTAGACGGTCATCGAGCGCGCGTTGAGCCAGGCGGATGCCGCGGCGACACGCTCCTGCGCGGCGACGCGACGCAGCCACGGCCTTGCGATGCTCAGCGCCGCGAGGTGCACGAGGCCGAGGATGACGAGCGCGGCCGACGGCGGGTTCAGCCCCTCGTACATGTCGGCGGGGTAGACACCGGATGCCGTCGTCACGACGAGCAGCGCGAGAGCGGCGGCCCCCAGAGCGACGCGACGCCGCACCGGAAGCGCGTCGACGCGTCCGTCTGCCAGCCAGAAGCCGAGCTGCTGCACGGTGAGCCAGACGAGTGCGAGGTTGAGGTAGGAGACGCCGTCGGAGCCGGTCGTCGCCGCGGCAGCATCCACCCCGATCACACCCGCGGCGAGAAGACCAAGAGTGAGCCGCGGCGCCCGCTCATGCGCCGCGATCAGAGCGGGAGCGAGCGCCTGGCAGCCGAGGTACACGCCGAGGAACCACAGCGGCTGACTGATGCGGAATCCCGCTTCGGAGACCACGTCTGCCGGCAGGCCCGCGAGCGTCATCACGAGAAGTGCCGCACCGACGACCGCGACCATGACGATCGCGGGTCCGAGCAGCCGCTGCACGCGATCCGCGACGAACTCGGCGCTGCTCTGCCCACGCGCACGCGCCTTCGCGAGGGCGTGCCGCGTCGAGAACCCGCCGACGATGAAGAACAGCGGCATGATCTGCGCGACCCACGAGACGGGTACGAACCAGTCGCGCCCCTCGATCGCGTTCTCGAAGACGGGCCCCTCGGGGCCCAGAGTCACTCCGACCATGAGCGCGTGCAGAGACACGACCACGATCAGGCACGCGGCGCGGACAAGGTCGATGCCGGAGTCCCGGCCAGAGGGGTGGGATGCCGCGGTCTGACGCAGCGGGGCGATGACGGTCATGAAGCCTCCTTCTCGGCTTCATGAACGCTATGGAGGGGATGCCGCGCGGCGAATCGGTCCGCGGGGCCAAAAAAGAACCGCCTCACCCCTACGGCAGGGTGAGGCGGTGCAGTCGTGGAGCTTAGGCCGGCTGGTTGCCGATGGAGAAGCGCACGGCGCCCTCCTCGTTCACCTCGGCGTCGAGCACCTTGTCATCGAGCGCGAGAGCGGCGCCCTCTTCGAGGAACACGCGTGCTCCGCCGGACTCGACGACCTGATCCTCGGTCTCGGGGGAGGCTGCCACGTCGACCGCGAAGTCGCCGGCGCCCTCCTCGGTCTGGCTGCTGATGCGCAGCCCGGCACTCTCATCGCCCGTCGCCTGCGAGGCGATCGTCTTGACGATGGTGCTTGCATTGTCGGTGAGGGTGAGCACGAGCTCTCCTTCCGGTTGCGGATGTGTTCGAGCCACGATTCCTCACGTGACCGCCCACTTCAAGCCGTGCGCCGCCATTCTGAGGCCTTTCACACCTCGCTACGCCGCTGGCGAAACCAGGCCCGCGTCATAGGCGAAGATCACGGCGTGGACGCGGTCGCGCAGCTGCAGCTTCTGCAGGATCTTTCCGACGTGCGTCTTGACCGTCTGCTCTGAGATGAACAGGTCACCGGCGATCTCTCCGTTGGAGCGGCCCTGCCCGATGAGGGTCAGCACTTCGCGCTCCCTCTCGGTGAGCGCGTTCAGCTCGAGGCTCGCGCGCGAGGTCGTGGGCCTGCTCTTGCCGAACTGCTCGATGAGCCGCCGGGTGATGCGCGGTGCGAGCAGAGCGTCCCCGGCCGCGACGACGCGCACGGCGTGCACGAGGTCCGCGGGCAGGGAGTCCTTCAGCAGAAAGCCGCTCGCCCCGGACTCCAGCGCTTCGTACACGTAGTCGTCGATGTCGAAGGTGGTCAGCATGATGATGCGGGGGACGTGAGGCAGCGGGTGGGCGGGTGAGAGGATGCTGCGTGTCGCCTGCAGCCCGTCGAGCTGCGGCATCCTCACATCCATGAGCACCACATCGGGCTTTGCGCGGCGCACGAGATCGACGGCCTCCACGCCGTCTGCCGCCTGGCCGATGACCTCGATGCCGTCCTGCGCGTCAAGGAGCGCTGCGAAGCCCGCGCGCACCATGGCCTGGTCGTCGGCGATCACGACGGAGATCGTCATGAGGTCCTCTCTGTCAGGGCGCTGCCCGCGGTGTCGCACGGAAGCTCGGCGTGCACGACCCAGCCGCCGTCCGGCGTTGAGTGCACATTGAGCCGGCCGCCGAGCATGGCGGTACGTTCACGCATTCCGATGATGCCATGCCCGCCGCCGGTTGCGTCAGGGGTGTGAGTACTGGATGCCGCGTTGGCCACGGTCACCGTCAGCAGGCCGGGCGTCGAGACAGCGACCGTGACCGCGATGTGCGCGCCTGGTGCATGGCGGACGGCATTGCTGATGCTCTCCTGCACGAGCCGGAATACGACGACCTGCACCGAGAGGGGCGCATCGCGGGTCTGATCGTCGAGGTTCAGCTCGATTGAGGCGCCGGCACGACGCGACGATTCGACGAGCCGCGGAATGTCGCTGATCGTCTGCTGAGGCATCCGCTCAGCCGTGTGATCGTCGGTGCGCAGCGTGCCGAGCAGGCGGCGCATCTCGCCGAGGGCGTCGCGGGCGGTTCCGGCGATGTCGTCGAACTCGGCGTACGCGGCATCCTCGAGCTCGGGTAGGCGATACCGCGCGGTCGACGCCTGCACTTGGATGATCGACATGCTGTGCGCGACGACGTCGTGGAGCTCGCGGGCGATGCGTGCGCGTTCCTCCACGAGCTGGCGTCGCGCCTGCTCCTCCGCGGAGATCTCCTTCTCCTGCGCGAGCTGGGCCCTCACAGTCGCGCGGCCCGCGAGCAGGAAGCCGAAGACAGCACCAACCGCGGCGAGCGAGAACGTGACGATGAGATTCGCCATCATGCCCGTCGACTCGAGCGTCGCAGAGAATCTGAGGCCGGCGAGTGTAGGTGCCGTGAACGCGACGCCGAGAGCGACCAGCCAGCCGATGGGGGCGAGATTCCAGCGATGGTGGTACGCGAGAAGACCGACGAGGAGGGCGAGGGCGATCATCGCGGTGACGGGAACCGGCCACGGCCACATGATGGGGCCCTCCGGCTCGGAGAAGATCGCGAAGCCGATGAGCCCCAGGGCGAACGCCGTGATGGCGAGGCCCGGGCGGTAGAGCGCAAGGGGGAGCGAACCGCAGACGAGCGCCGCGATTAGAAACGCGAGCGCGACCGGCACATCGTAGAGCACGGCGTCGATCGGCACCGCCACGCAGTACAGGGTGACGGCGAGAACGCTGACCGTGACCCACCAGGCGGGCCGGATATGACGATGCGAGTGCATGCCAGCATCCTGACACGCACTCGCACCCTGTGACATCGGTCCGTGGGGTGAAACAGCGCCTGGCCGATCACCCCACGGACCGAGGGTTAGGCGTCGGCGCGCTTGCGACCGAAGATGAGCCCCCAGATCACCAGCACGATGATCGCGCCGCCGATAGCGAGCAGCCAGCTTGAGATGCTCCAGAACTCATCGACTCCGACGCCGAAGATGGCGTTGCCGAGCCAGCCTCCCAGAATGGCTCCGACGACTCCGAGTAAGAGAGTGACGATCCATCCGCCGCCCTGACGGCCCGGAAGGATGAGCTTAGCGATGACCCCGGCGATGAGACCGAGGATGAGAAATGCGATGAAGTTCATTGTGATGCCTTTCTCTTCTGGTTACGCGCCTGTCGGGCACGTGATGTGGCTCACATTACGAGACGCGGTTAAAACCCGAAAAGGGGTTGCCAAATCAACCTGGTTCTGTGCTGGTTCCCAGCGGGATGCGCGTAAAATGGTTCGGTCGGCTCTGGACACCTCCCTCAGTGAGGGCGGATGGGTTTGTCAGTCTGGTGGGCCGGTTTCCTCTCGAGAACGAGATGCGAATTCACACGTTGTGAACGGCCCCGGCCAATGGGACGCCCGGGTGAAGACGATCGTCGCGCTGTCGCGCGCGGTCTGCTGTTTCATGCATGACTCAACCCGGAAAGCACTGCAATGCCCAAGAACAAGAAGCCAGCGGGCGGACGCCCCGCACGCAACTTCGACCCCGACTACGTCGCCAAGCGCCGCGAGCGTCAGGCGCGCAAGAGCGGCCCGAAGCCCGGCAGCCGCAGCCCGAAGCACCGCGGATACCGTCCGCCAGAGGAGGCGCCGAAGAAGAACCGGTGGGATGCCGCTGAGCGTGCCGAGCGTGCGGCGGAGCGTCGTGCCGGTGAGCAGCGCCCTTCGCGTGACGACCGGCCGCGCCGCGGCTACGACCGCGACGAGCGTCCGCAGCGCCGTTATGCGCGTGACGATCGTCCCGCGCGTCGTTATGACCGGAATGACCGCTCGCAGCGTCGGTTCGACCGCAATGATCGTCCGCAGCGCCGATTCGACCGCAATGACCGTCCGCAGCTCCGATTCGACCGCAATGACCGTCCGCAGCTCCGACAGAAGACCGCAGACTCTGCACCGCGCTTCACCCCTCACGAGGACGTCGTGCTCGAGCGACTTCAGGCGAGCGCCACGACTGCGGCCGACGTCGAGGGTGTGACGTTCGCAGATCTCGGTCTCGGCGGCAACATCGTGCGTACGCTCGGCGAGCTCGGCGCGGCATCCCCCTTCCCGATTCAGGCGGCGACGATTCCCGATGTGCTCGGCGGACGCGACGTGCTCGGCCGCGGCCGCACCGGAAGCGGCAAGACGATCGCCTTCGGAGCCCCGCTGGTCGAACGTCTCATGGAGAACCGCGGCGGCACCAAGCGTGAGATGGGCCGTAAACCTCGTGCGCTGATTCTCGCCCCGACCCGTGAGCTTGCTCTGCAGATCGACCGCACGGTGCAGCCGATCGCCCGCAGCGTCGGGCTCTTCACGACGCAGATCTACGGTGGCGTTCCTCAGGCCCGTCAGGTCGGTGCGCTGAAGCGCGGTGTCGACATCGTCATCGGAACACCCGGTCGCATCGAAGACCTCATCGAGCAGGGCCGCCTCGACCTGTCGGACGTACGCGTCACAGTCGTCGACGAGGCGGACCACATGTGTGACCTGGGCTTCCTCGAGCCAGTGCAGCGACTTCTTCGCCAGACCGCACCGCGCAGTCAGAAGCTGCTGTTCTCGGCGACCCTCGACACCGAGGTCGCCGCTCTCGTGAACGAGTTCCTCGTCGACCCGGCCGTGCACGAGGTCGCCGGTGAAGACCAGGCGTCGAGCCACATCGACCACCGCGTGCTCGTCGTGCTTCGCGAAGACAAGGTGCAGGTGCTCAGCGAGCTCGCGCAGCGCGACGAGAAGACCGTCATCTTCACACGCACTCGCGCGTACGCCGAGCAGCTCGTCGAAGCGCTCGATGACGCGGAGGTGCGCGCCGTCGCCCTCCACGGAGACCTCAGCCAGGCCAAGCGGCAGCGGAACCTCGAGAAGCTCTCGTCGGGACGCGTGAAGGTGCTCGTGGCGACGGACGTCGCCGCGCGCGGCATCCATGTCGATGACGTCACCCTCGTGATTCAGGCGGACATGCCGGACGAATACAAGACGTACCTCCACCGTTCCGGTCGCACCGGTCGTGCGGGCAAGGAGGGGCGCGTCGTGACGATCATTCCGCGCAACCGCCGTAAGCGCATGACCGAGCTGCTCAGTCGTGCCGAGATCGAGGCAACGCTCGTCGATGCCTTCCCCGGAGACGACATCATCGACGAGATCGCCGGTCGCCCCACTCTCGCAGAGTTGACTGCATAGCCGATTTTGCACGGTCTCCGGCGGCGCGCCGGCTCCTCTCCATGCATGACAGTGGATGCTGCGAGAGGAGACGACCATGCATCGCGCACCACGAACACTCGCCCTCACGGTCATCGTCGGGGCGGCGTTCGGGCTGCTCGCCACGTTCGCGCTGAGCCTCGAGAAGCTCGGCACGTCGGAGGGGCGGGCGCCGACCTGCAACGTGAACCCGCTCATCGGCTGCGGTGCGAGCCTCGACTCGGCGCAGGGCGCCCTGTTCGGCATCCCGAATCCGTTGATCGGAATCGTGTGTTGGACAGCCGTGCTCACCCTCGGGATTGTCGCGCTCGTCACCCCGCTGCCGCGCTGGCTGTGGCTCGCGCTCGGCGTGGGGATCACCGGCGCGATGGCACTCGTGGTGTGGTTTGCCGTGCAGAGCATCATGGTGCTCGGAGTGCTGTGCCCGTGGTGCCTGCTCACGTGGGCGGTGACGGTGCCTGTGTTCGTCGCGGTGTGGGTGTTCGTGGTGCGTGCGAGGATGCTTCCGGCGCCACGGCTCGTCGCCCGTGCGGCATCCGTCCCCGGAATCACGGTCTGGGTGTCGCTGCTGCTCCTCGCGGCGATCGCGGTCTGGGCTCAGATGCGCCTCGACGTGCTCAGCGCCTTCTGAGGTGCCCGCTGCAGCTGTGCTTTCTCAAGCCCGCTGCACCCGCGCTCACTAAGGCCTCTTCACCCGCGCTCACTAATGCCCCTGCACCCGCGCACACTAATGCCCCTGCACCTACGTTTCCTGCATTTCATGAGAGAGCGGTCTGCGGTCAATAGTGACTGCCGCGGCAGTCACTATTGACCGCAGACCGCTCTCTCGGCGGCAGAGTGGCAGAGGATGCGCGAGGACGGAGGGTACGCGAGGGCGGAGAGCGCGGGTGCGAGGGCAGAGGGCGCGCGGGTGCGAGGGCGGAGGGTGCGCGAGGGCAGCGGGCGCGGGCGCGACGGGTCAGAACGTCAGCGGCGCATTGTCGATCAGGCGCGTCGCCCCGACGCGGGCAGCGAGCACGAGAACGGCGTCGCCGCGGAACCCCGGCGGGCACTCGATGAACGTCGCCCGCTCCACGAGCGTCGCGTAGCCGACGGAGAACTCGGGATGCCGGCGCTGAGCGCCCGCGAGTGCGCGACGCGCGGCATCCTGTGCCTCTTCGGGCGTGGCAGCCGCACGCGCCGCCTCGATCGCGGCGGGCAGCGCGAGGGCGATGCGGCGTTCGTCATCGCTGAGGTACCGATTGCGGCTCGAGAGCGCAAGCCCGTCGGCGTCCCGGACGATGGGGACCGCGTCGATCGTGACTCCGAGGTCGAGGTCTGCCGTCAGCCGCTCCACGAGCGCAAGCTGCTGGGCGTCCTTCTGCCCGAAAACCGCGACATCGGGGCGCACAAGGCGGAAGAGCTTCGTCACGACCGTGAGCACTCCGTCGAAGTGCCCGGGCCGGGCCGCGCCCTCGAAGACCGTTCCCATGCGCCCGGCACTCACCGTGACCTCGGGTTCGCGCGGGTACATCTCCGCGAGCTCCGGCGTGAAGACGAAGTCCACCTCGTCAGCGCGGCAGATCTCCAGATCGGCTTCGAGGTCGCGCGGGTAGCGATCGAAGTCCTCATCGGGGCCGAACTGCAGAGGGTTGACGAAGACGCTGACGGCGACGGCATCCGCGATCTGCTTCGCTCGCGCGATCAGCCTGCGATGTCCGTCATGCAGCGCACCCATCGTGGGCACGAGCGCAACGGTTCCGGCCACGCTCGATCGCCAGCCGGCGAGCTCGGCGCGGCCGCCGTGCGTCGTCACGCGAAGTCTCTCTCGGGTTCGGGGAAACGACCGGATGCCACGTCGTCGACGTACTCGCAGACGGCCTTCGTGAGCACACCGTGCAGGTCGGCGTATCGTTTGACGAACCGCGGCGTCGGGCCCGTGCGGAGTCCGGCCATGTCCTGCCAGACGAGCACCTGAGCGTCGCACCCGGCGCCCGCTCCGATGCCGACCGTCGGAATGTCCAGCTCGGCCGTGACCTGGGCCGCAAGCTCGGCCGGCACCATCTCCATGACAACGGCGAACGCCCCAGCATCGGCGACTGCTCGCGCGTCGTCGAGCAGCTGGAGGGCTGCCTCGCCGCGCCCCTGAACTTTGTAGCCGCCGAGCGCGTGCTCACTCTGGGGAGTGAAACCGATGTGGGCCATGACGGGGATGCCGGCGTCGACGACGGCCCGCACACGGCTGGCCATCCGCACACCGCCCTCGAGCTTGACGGCGTGCACCGCGGCTTCCTTCATGAAGCGGATCGCTGTCTTGGCAGCCTGCTCGTCTGAGACTTCATAGCTGCCGAACGGAAGGTCCGCGACGACGAGCGCCCGGTTCGTCGCACTCGAGACGGCGCGCGCCAGCGGAATCAGTTCGTCGACGGTGACGGGCAGCGTCGTCTCGTGCCCATACACGTTGTTCGCTGCAGAGTCTCCAACGAGGAGCGCCTCGACGCCGGCGCCTTCGAACAGCGCTGCCGTGTACTGGTCGTAGCTTGTGAGCATCGCCCAGCGGCGTCCGTCGCGCTTCGCCTTCTGCAGGTCGAGAGTGCGGATGCGGCGACGCGGCGTGCTGCTCCCGTACGGAGCGGTGGTCTCAGACACCTGCAGGCACCTCCGACCGAGGGGCGACCGCGTCGGAACGCAGCGTGCCCGGGGCAGGCGCCGAGGCATCGGCGCCGAGGCTGGTGATGCGGTTGAGCTCGTTCACGTGCACGATCTTGGGGCGGTGCGTCTTCAGCTCGGTCTCGTTCGCGAGTCCGTAGGCGACGATGATCACGAGGTCGCCCGGATGCACGAGGTGCGCGGCAGCGCCGTTGATCTCGATGTCTCCGCCGCCCGCGCGGCCCGGAATCACGTAGGTTTCGAGGCGCGCGCCGTTGGTGATGTCGAGGACGGAGACCTTTTCGCCGTCGGTGAGCCCGGCGGCATCCAGCAGATTCTGGTCGATGGTGATCGACCCGACGTAGTCGAGATCTGCGGCGGTGACCGTGGCGCGGTGGATCTTGGATGTCAGCACTGTGCGCAGCATGGCCCACATGCTAACGGACGGATGCCGTGTACCGCCCGTGTGTGTCGACCTTCACACCCCCGCGCTATTTGTTCGGGCTTGCGCTACAGGAATTCCTGTAGCGCGGTGCCGGAACTGTAGCGCGGCGCCGGAAGTGCAGCGGGGTGCTGGAACTGTAGCGCAGTGTCGACAATGGCGTCGCCGCCGAAGCCAGAGACCTGATGCGTAGGATGAGCGGAAGCAGAGCCAGAGCCGAGCAGGACGGGAGCGTCATGAGAGTCGTCGTGGGCGTCTGCGGTGGAATCGCCGCATACAAGGTGGTCGGGGTCATCCGCACCCTCGTGCTCGAGGGACACGATGTTCACGTCATCCCGACTGAGTCGGCCCTGCAGTTCGTCGGTGCCACGACGTTCGAGGCGATCAGCCGCAACCCCGTCTCGACCGACCTGTTCCACGGCGTCGCCGAGGTCAAGCACGTCGCGCTCGGTCAGAGCGCCGATGTGGTTCTCATCGCCCCGGCGACGGCGAACACCATCGCAAAACTCGCCGCAGGACTCAGCGACAACCTGCTGACGAACAGCGTGCTTGCGTCCCGAGCGCCTGTCGTGGTGGCGCCGGCGATGCACACCGAGATGTGGGAGAACCCCGCCACTCAGCACAACATCGGACTGCTCCGCGAGCGCGGCATGCGACTGGTCGGCCCCGAATCGGGGCAGCTCACCGGCAGTGACGTCGGCGTTGGTCGCCTCGCCGAGCACGACGCGATCGTCGCAGCCGTCACCACGGCGCTCGCTCCGCGTGACCTCGAGGGACGCACGGTCGTGATCAGCGCCGGAGGAACACGCGAGCCCATCGACCCCGTGCGCTTCATCGGCAACCGGTCGAGCGGCGCGCAGGGTGTGGCGCTCGCCGAGGCCGCGCGCGACCGCGGGGCCGACGTCGTTCTGGTCGGGGCTAACCTGGAGGTTCCTGCGCCGGCCGGTGTCAGGACGGTGCCTGTGTCGACCGTCGCCGAGCTGCGCGAGGCCGTGCTCGAGCGCAGCGGAACCGCGGACATCCTGGTGATGGCTGCGGCCGTCTCCGACTACCGCCCGACGACCACCGCGGAGAAGAAGATGAAGAAGGATGCCGCGGGCGGCGGCACCTCCATCGAGCTCACCCAGAACCCGGACATCCTCGCCGAGCTGGGCGCGCAGGAGAGCCGCCCGGTGCTCGTGGGCTTCGCGGCCGAGACCGAGAGCGACGAGAGCGCACTCGTCGAGCTCGGCGCGGGAAAGCGTGAGCGCAAGGGCGCCGACCTCATCGCGGTCAACCGCGTCGATGAGGGTCGAGGGTTCGGAACGCCCGACAATGAGGTGCTCATCGTCGGTGACGGCGGAACCGTCGCCGCACGGGCATGCGGGTCGAAACGCACGGTCGCAGACGCGATTCTGGATGCCGCTCTCGCGGTGCGCCGCTGACCGCAGACCGCTGCGGCGGTGCGTCAGACGCCCACCGAGCTGCTGATCAGGTGGACCCCGACGAACACGATCACGAGCACTCCCGCGATGGCGACGACCGGCGGCCACCACGCGCGGCGACGCCGCACGAGCAGCACGATTCCGGCAGCCACCCCCGCGATGCACGGCAGCCAGACCCAGCCGACCACGAGTGCCGTGCCCAGCTCGATCGACGCGAGATCGCACGTGTTGGGTGCGCACGGCGCGGTCACCATGACGCTGATCGCGCCGAAGAACGACGCGAGTCCGGTGACGACCACAGATACGACCATCAGCAGAATCGCCGCGACCGTGTCGGCTGTGCCGGGCAGTGGTCGTTCGGCGCCGCGGGCGGGAACGCCATCGTTCGTCATGGCAGAAGCGTAGCGCGTCATACAGGTGCCTACGAGCCCCGAGATTCCGGGGCAGAGCCGGTGTCGCAACATCAATGTAACGTCAGAGCCCGATCAGGGCGATTGGCTATCGTAGAGGCATTGTGACGACCCGTGAGAAAGCCGGCACCGCCGGCGCCGATGAGAAGCGTGCCGCGTTCCCGCGGATGAGGGTCGGCCGTCGTTGGCTGAACCTCATCTGGACGATCCCGGCGGCGATCGTCGTGCTGCTCGCACTTGTGGGCATCGCGCTCGCGCTGCGACAGGTTCCTGCGGTTGAGGACTTCATCGCGCGCTACCCCGGCACCGTCGAACGTGCGGAGCCCCAGGGCTTTCCGGTCTGGCTGCGGTGGCAGCACTTCCTCAACATCATCTTCCTGTTCCCCATCATGCGCTCGGGCCTGCAGGTGCTCGCGGGGCGTCCGAGGTTGTTTTGGAAGCTCGGCCAGCGCCCGGGCGACGAGTGGCTGCGGCTGAACGACGAAGTGGAGCCGGGCGCGCGCGTCTCGCCGCGGCATGACGCGGTCGCGCTGCCCACACAGCTCGGGCTGCCGGGGACGCGTCGCTCGACGGCATCCGCCCGCTGGTGGCACCTCACGTTCGTGATGCTCTGGCTGCTCAACGGTGTGGTGTTCTACATCGTGCTGTTCGCGACGGGCCAGTGGGCGCGGGTCATTCCGACGAGTCTCGACGTCTTTCCGAACGCACTGAGCGCTGTGCTGCAGTACGCCTCTCTCGACTTCCCCGAGCAGCGCTCGTGGATCGCCTACAACGGCATCCAGCTGCTCACCTATTTCGTGACCGTGTTCGTCGCCGCGCCTCTCGCGGTGATCACGGGGATGCTGCAGTCGCCACGCATCAGCCGCGCGATCGGCGCCGCGCAGTCGAGGGTCTTCAACGCGGAGGCGGCGCGCTCTGTGCACTCGATCGTGCTCGGATGGTTCATCGTCTTCACGATCGTGCACGTCGCTCTCGTACTGTCGACGGGCGCGACGGAGAACCTCAACCACATCACGGTCGGACAGAACGAGGCGGGGCCCGCCGGGCTCGTGCTCTTCGGCGTCGGCGCTCTGGTCGTCGCGGTGCTGTGGGTGATTGCATCGCCCGTGACGAACCGCTGGCCCGAGAAGGTGCAGTCGGTTGCCCTGAAGGTTCTCGGGCCCGTTGCGAAGTGGTTCTGACGCCGCGAGGTCTGCGCAGAGAAGCGCCCGTGTCGCGCGGTGAGCGCTCAGGCGCTTGCGGCCTCCAGGCGCTCACACGTGGTGTCGCGCTCGGTGCGGTCCATGAGCTTCAGCATGACCCAGCACCCGGCGTGAGGGTCCCGAGCGTGAAGCTCGGTCGCTTCGAGTGGGCCATCTGACAGTGTGACGGCCGTGCGCACGAGACCGAAGTGCACGTCGCAGACGTGAGGGTGCTCGCTCGCGAGATCGTAGAACGGGCAGTGGTGCATCGTGATGCGTCGCGCATCCGGTACCTCCACGGAATCGATCGTCGCGTCGAAGCCGCAGTCGTCGAGGTGGTCCTCGAGCACGTCGATCTGCCGATCGGTTGCGCTCACGGGCTGCTCAGTGTCGCTGTGGTTCAGAAAGCGACGCACCTGGTCTCCGCGCGCGTGCGCCTCACGCACGCGCTGCGCGAGTCGCGGGTCAGATGCTGTGTCCGCGACCGTGTAGCGAAGGCGCGGTCGTCCGCGCGAGGCGCGATGGATCGTCTCCGATGCGACGAAACCCGCGTCGATGAGCATGTGCAGATGCTCACGAGTGGTGTTCGGGTGAAGGCCGCAGCGCGCGGAGAGCTGGGTGACGGTCTGAGGGCCATTCGTTTGGAGGGCGTAGAGCAGTTCGATTCTGCTCGGCGAGGCGAGAACACGGTAGTTCGACGACAGGCTGTTACCCATGCCTCCATCATAGTTCTACGCGTTGTAGAAAAACCAGTGTCGCGAACTCGTGAGACTGCTGAGATCTCGGCTCCGGTCACATCTGCTGCGCGGCCCACTCAGCGATTCGCGCCGCGGACTCGTCGGGGGAGAGATCCTCCACTCGGGTCATGATCGACCAGCGGATGCCGAACGGGTCGACGAGCGAGGAGAACCGATCTCCCGAGACGAAGGTCGTCGGCTCTTCGCGAATCTCTGCGCCGGCTCGGCGGGCCTCCTCCGTGACCCCGTCGACGTCTGCGCAGTACAGCGCGAGCGAATAGGCGTGGCCCCGTGAGGAGTCGAGGGCGACGAGCCCGTAGTCGTCGATCGGGTCGCTGAGTGTGAGCATCCCTGAGCCGAAGTCGAGCACCGCGTGTGCGACGACGTCGCCGAACTTGGTGACATCGACCACGCGTGCGCCGAGGGCGTCGCGGTAGAACGCGATGGCAGCCTCGCCTCCCGTGACGACGATGTGCGGTGTGAGCGATGTGCTGCCGTGCGGGATGCCCTGACGAGTGTGCTGTCCGTCTGCGGCAGCGGTGTTCTGAGTCTGCATGATTCGACGGTAGGTCGACGATGTCGGTGCGGTCTTGTACTTTTGCGACATGACGGACGGAATGCCCCGCTCGCGCGGACATCTCACGCCAGGCTCTCCCGGAGTGCGCTTCGAGCGGTTCCTGCTCGATGACGAGCTTCGGCACCTCGTACGTCATGTCTGGCTCGTGTCGTGGAATGTGGCGGAGGAGGTCGCGCAGCGCGCCCTCAGCTACCCGGCGGTCAACATCGTGTTCGAGCCCGGTGGCACGCGCATCTACGGACCGAACTCGAGTGTGTCGATCCGGCGGCTTGCGGGGCGATCGTGGGCCGTCGGCATCCTATTTCGACCGGCGGCCGCGATCCTGCTCGCGCCGACTCACCCAGCGCACCTGCGACAGTCGGGCGAGGACGGGGAACCGGTGAGCGGAGCGCCGGATGAAGCCGTGGCCGCGATCGCTTCGCGAACACTCAGTGGTGCGCTGACGGATGCCGAACGGACAGAGCTCCGGGAGGTGCTCTCCGCCTGGCTGCGACCGTATGCCGCGCTGGTCGACGACCGCGGTCACCTGCTCAACACTGTGTGTGATGCCGCGGAGAATGACACGTCGATGCTGCGCGCGGCGGATTTGGCGGCATCCGTCTCTGTGTCTTCGCGGAGTCTCGAGCGTCTGCTGGCCGAGCGACTCGATGTGACGCCGAAGTGGCTCATCGAGTGTCGACGGATGCAGACCGCGGCGACGCGCCTGTATGGAGAGCCTGCCGTCGACCTCACGGAACTCGCGATCGACCTCGGCTTCGTCGACTACGCGCACTTCTCGCGGCGCTACAAGGCTGTGCTGGGGGAGACCCCCGACGACACGCGCGCGGCTGGAGAGCGCGTCGCGCGACGCCGCGTCGAGGCCGCCGCGGACTGACACGGCGTCAGAACAGCATCGCCTCCGTCGGAGCGCCAACCTCCCGCTGCTCGCGGCGGGATCGACTTCGACGCTCGCCGCGAGAGTTTCGCAGGGCGGCCGCACCAGAACCCGTGCCGTCGTCGAAGGACACCGTGCGACGCCGCTCGAGCCCATGAGACCGGATGAGGGGCCGGATGCGTTCGGCAAGCCAATTCCGATACTCCTTCGGGGCGTATGGGCCGTCTGCGTAGAGGCGCGTGTAAGTCGGCAGCAGCTCGGGGTGCTCCCGCTGAAGCCACATCATGAACCAGGGCTTCACGCCCGGTCTGAGGTGCAGCGCCGAGAAGAGCGCGTAGCTCGCGCCTGCGGCGGCCACTCGCCGGAGTGCCTCGTCGAGATGCTCGAGCGAGTCGGTCAGGTACGGCAGGATCGGCATGAGGAACACCCCGCACTCGAGCCCTGCGTCGCGAGCCGCAGTCACGGTGGCCAGGCGCGCGGGCGCTGAGGGCGTTCCGGGCTCGACCGAGGACTGCAGCTCGTCGTCGTAGATGGCGATCGACATGGCGACCTCCACCGACACCGAGCGGGCGGCGTCGGTGAGCAGGCCGAGGTCTCGACGCAGCAGCGTGCCCTTCGTGAGAACGGAGAACGGCGTGCGGGACTGCGCGAGAGCCTCGATGATGCCGGGCATCAGTCGGTACCGGCCCTCGGCTCGCTGATACGGGTCGGTGTTGGTGCCGAGGGCGACGTGCTCGTGCTGCCACGGCGGCCGGGCGAGCTCGCGACGCAGCACGTCGGCGACATTCGTCTTGACGACCACCTGGCGATCGAAGTCCTCACCTGCGTTGAGTTCGAGGTACGCGTGGGTCGGTCGTGCAAAGCAGTAGGTGCAGGCGTGCGAGCAGCCACGGTAGGGATTGATCGTCCATTGGAACGGCATGTCTGACGCTGCTGGAACGCGATTGAGGGCCGACTTCGCGAGCACCTCGTGGAAGGTCATGCCCGCGAACTCCGGTGTGCTCACCGACCGCACGAGCCCGCTCGGCTTCGTCAGGCCCGGCAGTGCATCGTCGTCTTCGCGAGCAAGCTTCTGAGTGTCCCACCGCATTCGTTAAGTAGAACATATCTTCGCATTGTTCGAAAGTCGGAGGTCAGATTATTCGAATCCCGACGATGATGATGAATGCCGTCAGCCAGAAGATCGCAATGAAGCAGACGTCTCGTGCGCGGAACGGCACGCTGTGGCGCTCCGTACGCGTCTCGTGTGCTCCGAAGGCCCGCGAGTCCATCGAGAGCGAGACGCGTTCGGCGTGCCGGATGGCGCTCGCGAGCAGTGGAATGACGTATCCGATCGAGCGCCGCAGCCCGGCGATGGGACCACGTCCGCTCACCGATCCGCGAACGCGGTGCGCCTTGCGAATGACGTCGAGCTCGTAGCGGAATCGCGGAACGAAGCGATAGGAGGCCAATGCCGCGTAGCCGATGCGGTAGGGCACTCGCAGGTGCTCGACCGCGGAGCGAACGAGGTCGGGGCCGGTCGAGCTGAGCCCGGTCAGCAGGGCGAGCGTCACGATGCTCACGAGGCGCAGCGCTGTGGCCGCTCCGACCTGGAGGGCGCTGACATAGAGGCGGTAATCGCCGATGCGCAGCAAAACCTGAGTCTGCTCGAGGCGTCCGGGGTCTGCCCAGATGCTGAACGCGACCGCGAGCATCGCGGCGGCGACCGGAAGTGCGACGAAAAGAAGCACGAGATGGCGGGGTCGGATGCGGGTTCCGGAGAGAAGGAGCGCGTAGGCGAGGGCGATGAACGCGAGCGGGGTCGCGATGTCACGCGTGAAGACGAGGACGATCATCGCCGGAAGCGGACCGGCGATGGTCGCGAGCGGATTGATCGTGTACAGGAATCGCCCTGAGGCCTGCGTCTGCACCGCGGTCATGCGGCACCTCCCGCGTCGCCGCCCATCAGGGCAGCGCGGGGGAGATCGGCGAGGCGGGTCACGCCGTGCCACCGGGCATCCTCCAGCTGCGACATGGCCTGAGCGAGCGGGGGCTGGCGCAGGCTGTGCGCGGTGAGCAGGTTGCGGTCCGAGAGGATGCCGGCGGGCCCGCCGTCCGCGGTGATGCGACCGTCGGCCACGACGACCACGCGCGAGGCGTGCTCGGCGACGAGCTGCATATCGTGCGACACGATGATGATGGTCGAGCCGGCGTCGCGCAGATCGTCGAGCATGCTCATGAGCTCATCGGCGCGTTCGCGGTCTTGGCCGAAGGTCGGCTCGTCGAGCGCGAGAATCGGCGCGCCGACGATGATCGCCGTGCCGACGGAAAGCCGGCGCTTCTGACCTCCGGAGAGGAGGAAGGGATGCACATCGCGATGCTCTGCGAGCCCGAGTCGCGCGAGCATCCGCTCGACCCGTTCGTCGATCTCGTCCGCGCTCAGCCGTCGCCCGTCGGCGTCACCGTGTGCGCGGAGCCCGAAGGCGAGCTCCTCGGCCACGCTGTTCGCGACGAACTGGTGCTCGGGGTTCTGGAACACGAAGCCGACGCGCTGAGCGAGTGCGCGGGTGTTCCGCGTCGCGGCATCCATTCCGCCGATGTGCACGTGCCGCTTCGGAGGGCGCATCACTCCCGTGATGGACTGCACGAGCGTCGTCTTGCCTGCCCCGTTCGGGCCGACGATCGCGAGGAAGTCACCCTCGCGCACGTCGAGACTCACGCGATCGAGCAGGGTGCGCTCGCCGCGGCGGATCGTCAGATCGCGCACCTGGATGAGTGTCGAGCGGTCGCTCTCTTGGGCCGGTGGACGACCCGGTGCCGGCAGGTCGAGCGCGTCGAGCTCGCGCACGAGGGCCGGCATGGTCAGGGGAACGGTCGGCAGCGCGAACCCGGCGGACTCCAACTGCCTGGCGGCCTCCGTCGCCGTCGGCAGCCAGACTCCGAGCGACGCGATCTCGGCGTGATGCTCGGTCAGCACCGTGCGCGCGTCGCCGGAGAACGCGGTGCGGCCGCTTCGATCCAGCACGACGACGCGATCGGTGATGGCGAGGGCGGCATTGACGTCGTGCTCGATCAGCAGGATCGAGCGGCTGCCGTCGGCCACGATGTCGCGCAGCACGGCGTAGACCTCGTCGCTCCCGGCTGGGTCGAGGTTGGCGGTGGGCTCGTCGAGCACGAGGAGCGGTGTGCGCATGGCCAAGGCGCTTGCGATCGCGAGGCGCTGCCGCGCGCCGCCCGAGAGTACATCGGGGGAGTCGGCGCGACGCTCCCACAGCCCGACAGTGCGCAGGGCGGCTTCAGCGCGGTTGAGAATCTCTGCGACATCGAGCCGCATGTTCTCGAGGGCGAAGCAGACCTCGTCGAGCACGGACGCGGTGACGACCTGCGCGTCGGGGTCTTGGAACACCATGGCGACGTGCTCAGACAGCGTCGCCGTGGGAGTCGTGGTCGCGTTGAGACCGTCTGTCTCGACGGATCCGATGAGATCGGCTGAGAGCGACTGTGGAATGAGCCCGTTGACCGCGAGAGCGGCCGTCGACTTTCCGCTTCCCGACGGGCCGAGCAGCAGCACGACCTCGCCGGGTGCGACGCTGAGGGTGACGCCGTCGGGTGTGAAGCCCTCGCGTTCGGCGTGCCGAATGCGGACGTCGTCGAGCCTCAGAACGGAGCCCGGCATTGCGGCGTCAGGCCGCCATCATCGGCAGCGGGCTGTTCGAGCGATGCGCGTGCTGACGAGAGTCGATGTGATTCTGGATGCCGCGCGCAACGCCCGTCCGATCGAGACCGGACGCGATGAGTCGGCCGATCCAGGTGAAGAGGATCGGGCTGATGCCGAACATGCCGAAGTACACGAGGTTCGCCCAGCCCGCGAAGTGCTCCATTCCGACCGCGAAGAACACGGACCCACCGAAGACAAGTCCCATGATCGCGGCAGCGAGGTAGAAGACCCAGGCTCTCCAGTACCGGTACTTGGTGACCGCGAACGGCAGCTCCTGCAGGAGGCCGATCGCGAGACCCGTTCCGAGGTAGCGCATGATGAACGCGGGGTTCACGGCAGAGCCGACGAGACCGGCGATGAGGCCCGTGATGAGGGCGACACCGGGGCGACGCAGCAGCGACTGCGCGATGACGCCCGGCAGGAAGTACACGCCGATCGAGAGCCCGTAGATGATCGGCACGGTGACTGAGACGATGCCGTTGATCAGGCCTGCCGCTGTGAACACGAGACCGCTGCCGACTCCGATCGCCGCGCACGTCATGAGGAGTCGGGTGTTGAACATGGCAGGGTCCTCAAGATCGGGTCTGGCGGCGATTGCAACCGTAACCAATTTAGCTGAGGCTTGCCTACATCGGCAATCACGAGCTGAGCCCCCTGAAGCGGGATGCTCCAGGGGGCTCAGCTGCAGAAGATCCTCTGTCGGCTATCTCTCGACGGAGTCTTCGTCGTCCTCGTCGAACGACGCCTCGGGCGGAGCCTCGACGACGAACTCCTTCGTGAACGACACCGTCTCATCGGCATCCTCGGTCGTCTCATCAGACTCGCCCGCGTCAGCGTGCTCGGACTCGTCGACGTCCACGGTCGCGAACGAGCCGCCCTCGGGGCGGATCAACTCACGCACCTCGGACATGAAGCTCGTGAGCTGCTGCTGCTGCCAGCGCAGCTCCCGCGTGCGATCCTCGGCGTCGCGGAGCACCGACGTGGAGTGGTCGATGACAGTGTCGACGATCTTCTTCGCCTTGATCTGCGCGCGCTCGAGAACCTCGCGGGCGTGCACCTGGGCGTCGGCTTCGATCTGCGATGCCTGGGCGCGCATGAGCTTCTCGTAGTCGTCCGCGCGGCTGGAGATCCGCTGCGCGTGCTCGAGGGATGCCTCGACCTGCTCGTTCGCGTCGGAGGTGATCCGCTCCGCGTGGGCGACCGCCTGATTGTGGAGCACGAGGAACTCCTGCTGGGCGTCGTCCTGCCGGCGGGTGAGGGTCTCCTCGAACTCGAGGACGCGCGCGTTCATCTCGCGCACCTCGCGCTCGGCTTCGGTCCGCTGCTCGGTGGTCTCGCGTGCGACGATCGCGCGCAGCGATGCAGCGCCCTTCTCGGCCTCGGTGCGGATGGCCTCCGCCTCCCGCTCGGCCTGTGCGACCTTCTCCGTGGCGTGGGCCTGCTCCCGCTCGAGGCGCGCCTCGTGTGCGGTGTACTCGGTGTCGATCTTCAGGCGGATCTGGTCGGCATCGTGCTCGGCCTGCTCCCTGATGCGGGCGACCTCGGCGTCGAGCTCTGCGCGCCGGCTCGCCTCCTGATCGCGCGCCGCAGAGAGCAGACGCTCGGCCTGGATCGTCGCGTTCTGGATGATCGCATCCGCCTGCTCTTCGGCGACCCGCAGGACGGCCTCGAAGCGCTGCCGTGATTGCTCGACGTCCTCGTCGGACTCGTCGTCGTCACCGTCCGCGTGCGGGCGGTCGCGCAGCTCGATGCTGAGCGTCTGCACCTGCTTCTCGGCCTCGGCGGCGCGCGCCTGTGCTTCGGCGAGCTGCTCTTCGAGCTCGGTCGAGGCATCGCTCGTCTGGGACTGCGCCTGCTCGAGTTCGGCCTTGTGCCGGATCAGCGCCTCGTCGAGCGCGGTCGTGACGCGCTGCAGCCGGCTGGTGAGATCGCCAAGCGCGGTGTGCACCTCGTCTTTGTCGTAGCCGCGGAACGCGACCGTGAAGTTCGGCTGCTCGTCAGGGCGCGACTGGATGAAGTTCTCGAAGAACTCGTCGTTGCCGGCGTTGTTCGAATTGGGGGCAGAGGGGTCTGTCATGAAATGTCGCCTTAGTGATGGAGATGGGGGTGGTGGTTCCGTGAAGGACGTCAAAGCGTGACTCTGATGTCTCTATTGTGCCAATCAGAGCGCGCCGATAGTAGGCGAGCGGTGGGGCCCGCGATGAGCGTGATCAGTGCGAGGTGTCAGAGGCGCCGCCGACGGGGTGTCAGTGTGACCGACGGCAGAGGAGGAGCGGGGATGCGGTCATCGCCATGACCCGGAACATGGCCGAACCTCGCCGACCCGGCCTCCCACTCGTCGCGCGCGGTCACGATCTCATCATGATCGCGGCCGACGAAGTTCCACCACATGACGAGATCTTCGGCAAACGGCTCGCCGCCGATGAGGATCGCCCGCGCTCCGGTATCCGATTCAACCCTGATGGAGTCGCACCCGTCGCCGATATACAGCAGCGGGCCCGGCGTGACTCGCACGCCGTCGACGATCGCCTCGCCCTCGACGATCAGCACCGCATGCTCGAACGAGGGGTCGACGGGGATGCTCGTGGCCGTCCCAGCATCCACGGTCACGTCCGCGCCGAGGAGAGGTGAGAACGTGGTCGCGGGCGATGCCGCGTCGCCGATCGCGCCGACGAAGACCTGGGCTCGGATGCCGTCGCGCGACCACACCGGAAGGTCGACGTGCTGCTCGAAGAACGGCTCGATATGCGCGAAGTGCTGCGGCAGGGCGACCCACAGCTGAACGCCTGTGAGCGAGACGCCCTCCGGCTGCGGCGTGGAGAACTCCGAGTGCGAGATGCCGTGGCCGCTCGTCATGATGTTGAGCTGCCCCGGTTCGATGTGCACGTCGCTCAGCTCGCTGTCGCGGTGACGGATCTCGCCGTTCAGCGGCCACGTCACCGTCTGCAGGCCGGTGTGCGGATGCGGAAGCACCTGCATGGGCACGCCCGCCTCGTCGAAGTAGTCGAGGAAGCACCAGGCGCCCACCGTCGGCAGTCCGCGCTGCGGCAGCGACCGGTGAACGGTGATGCCGCGGATGCCGCCGAGCGGAACCTCCCGCGATTCGAGCAGCAGCGTCGTCGGGCCGGGAGAGACGACGGTTCTGGTCAGCTGCTCCTCTGCGGGAGCGTCGAAGCGCGTCATCGGCGGGTCACCCGCGCTGGTGCTTGGGCGTCGGCCACTGCACGTGAGCGTCGAGGTCGTGGTGACGCTTGAGGTACGCCTGGATGAACGGGCAGTACGGCACGATGACCTCATCGCGAGACGCGGCGTCTTCGAGCGAGCGTCGCGCGAGGATGCTGCCGAGCCCCTGCCCCGAGAATGCGTCGTCGACCTCCGTGTGCACGAACGCTGTGCCGGCCTCGGTGAGCTTGTACTCGGCTTGACCGGCGAGCGTGTCGCCCATCCAGAGCTCGTAGCGGTTCGCCGCCTCGTTGCGGACGACCTTCGGTTCGGTGTCGGCCATATCGGCACCTCCTTGTAGAGCCCTACCGTACCCCTCCGCGCCTGGAAGAACCACGCCCGCGGCGCCTATGCTGGTCACGGAAGGGAGATCGGATGGGACCACGCGCCGTCCGCGCGCTGCGCGGCACGATCGCGGCATCCGTCTCCACCTTCGTCGCCGCCGCGTCCCACAGCGTGGCGGACGGACAGGCGGCGAGCCTCTTCGCCGTGTGCGTCGCGCTCACGGCATCCGTCTTCGTCTGCATCGCCCTCGTGGGTCGCGATCTTTCGCGATCGCGACTCAGCGTCGCCGTGCTTCTCAGCCAGCTCGCTTACCACGGCATGTTCGCCTTCGCGCCGCCCGGCGGCACCGTCGAGCGCGCCGATGGTCTCGGACCGCACGCCGCGCACGTGGCCGCAACGGTCGAGGTGCACGCGCAGACGGCGGTGCACCATCACGGCGCGGGAATGTGGGCGGCGCACATCATCGCGGCGCTCGTGACGATCGCCGCACTGATCAAAGGCGAGACGGTCGTGCGAAGCCTGTTCGAGACGCTGCGGGTCGCGGTCGTCGCACTGCTTCTCCGTCCCGTCCCCGTCGTCATCGGTCGCGTGGCCCGCGTCGCTGCGGAAGTCGGCGTGGCCCGACTCGTCTCCGTCGACCTGACCTCGCGGCCCGACCGGGGTCCGCCCGCGTTCGCCTGACGCTGGCAGAACCGCGCTTTGCGGGATCTGCGCCGTCACCGTGCTCCGGCGGCGATGCCCGTGCATCGTCGCTCTCAGAACTCTCACGCCGCACGGCGTGAGCACGAACGCGAACAGGAAAGCAGTCATGACACAAACACGAAAGACCATCACGCGCCTCGGCCTCGGGGCCGCGGCAGGAGCGGCTCTCGCCCTCGCCGCTCCGCTCACCGCAAGCGCGCACATCCACGTCGACCCCGAGTCGGCGCCGGCCGGATCGAGCAGCATCCTCACCTTCACCGTGGGGCACGGCTGCGATGGCTCGCCCACCACGGAGGTCACGATCGGCATCCCGGATGAGGTGACCACCGTGAAGCCGGTCGTGAACCCCGGCTGGGCCGCCGCGACATCGACCGAGCCCGTCGAAGACGGCGTGACCGACGCGCACGGCAACCCGGTGTCGGAGCGTACGAGCGCCGTCACGTTCACAGCGAACACCCCGCTCGACGACGGCCAGATCGATATGCTGTCGGTACAGGTGTCAGTGCCTGAGGATGCCGAGGGGCAGACGCTCGCCTTCCCGGTCACCCAGACCTGCGAGAGCGGGTCGATCGCGTGGGATCAGGTCGCCGAGGACGGCGAAGACGAGCCCGAATCGCCCGCGCCCGTCATTGAGGTGACGAAGGCGGAGGCCGCGCACGGGGAACACGGAGACACGTCCGCCCCGGCAGCGAACGGCGACGATTCCGCGGCTGCCTCCGCAGCATCCTCGAACGACGACGACCTGGTCGCACGTACAATTGGACTAGCCGGTCTCGCCGTCGGCGCCGCAGGAATCGTCCTCGCGGTGATGGCGCGGCGACCCCGGACGAAGGAGAAGAAGTGACGCAGAAGACGAGCACATTCCGACGCAGGGCAGGAGGGGCGGTCGCCGCGATGGCGCTCGCGCTTGCGGCATCCGTCGCCGGTGCTCTGCCGGCGTCCGCGCACACGCAGGTGACGCCGTCGGCGCCCGAACCCGGCTCGACCGTGACGACCGGGCCCGTGACGGTCGCGGTGACAGCGACCGATCCGATCCTCGAGAGCGGGCACAAGGGCATCGTCGTGAAAGGCCCCGATGACGAGGAGCTCTACTACGGCGACGGCTGCGCGACTGTGACGAACGGCGGCACCCTGAGCTCGGATGTCACTCTGGGCGAGCCCGGCGAGTACACCGTGATCTGGACGCTCGTCGCCGAGGACGGTCACCAGCAGAGCTCAGACGACTTCGAGCCGTTCACGTTCACGTGGCAGCCGGATGCCGGTGAGAAGACAGCCCCGGGCTACACCGAGGCGCCGGTCTGCGGTGAGGACGCTCCCGAGACAGCCCCCGGCTCGGCAGACGAATCCGAATCCGGAGACACCGACGCGAAGGACGACACCGCGGAGTCCGCGGCTCCCGACGCGACCGCCGAGGGCGATGCTCCCGCGCCGCTCACGGAGAACGACGACGAGTGGCACGACATCGGCTGGCTCATCGCCGCCGCGGGAATCGTGTTTCTCGCTGCCGCGCTCGTCGTGTTGATCTCGGTGCGTCGGAAGATGCTCGCCGACGACGATGAGACCGAGGATGCTCCGGCGGACGATGCCGCTGGAACGAGCACTCCAGAGCCGACGTCTCCGGAGCCGGATGACCCGGATGAGCGCGACGACAATTCGTCCACAGGCCGCTCGGACGGCGGGACGACCCCAAGCGCATGATCGAGTCGGTGCCACCGGCTACGGTGGAGGCGATGACTTCCCCGACCGGTGGCACCGCCCTCGATATTCTCCGCAGCGTCTTCGGCTACGACGAGTTCCGCGGTGATCAGGCGGCGATCGTCGATCACGTCGCCCGTGGCGGAGACGCCGTCGTGCTCATGCCCACCGGCGGCGGCAAGAGCCTCTGCTATCAGATCCCGACGCTCATGCGTGAGGGAACGGGCGTCGTCGTGTCGCCGCTCATCGCCCTCATGCACGACCAGGTGCAGGCTCTCCACGCGGTGGGCGTCAGGGCCGCGTATCTCAATTCGACGCAGACGCTCGATGAGCGCCGTGAGGTGGAGCGCGCCTATGTCTCCGGCGAGCTGGACATCCTGTATGTGGCACCCGAGCGGCTCAGCGTCGAGAGCACGCGATCGCTCCTCGATCGTGGAACGATCGCGCTCTTCGCGATCGACGAGGCGCACTGCGTCTCTCAGTGGGGGCACGACTTCCGCCCCGACTACCTTGCGCTCTCGGAGCTCGCGGAGCGGTGGCCCGATGTTCCGCGCATCGCCCTCACGGCAACCGCAACAGAGGCGACTCACCGCGAGATCACCGAGCGCCTGAGCCTCGGACGCGCGGAGCATTTCGTCGCGAGCTTCGACAGGCCGAACATCCAGTACCGCATCGTTCCCAAGCGAAGCGTGCGAGATCAGCTCGTCGAGTTCATCCGCGCCGAGGGCGCGGACTCTGCGGGCATCGTCTACGCTCTCAGCCGCAAGACCGTGGAGCGCACAGCGGAGCACCTCACGCAGCACGGCATCCCCGCCCTGCCCTATCACGCGGGGCTCGACGCCGCGACGCGTGCCGCGACACAGTCGCGCTTCCTCCGTGAGGAGGGGCTGGTCGTAGTCGCGACCATCGCCTTCGGAATGGGCATCGACAAACCCGACGTGCGCTTCGTGGCGCACATCGACCTGCCGAAGTCGGTTGAGGGCTACTACCAGGAGACCGGACGTGCGGGTCGTGATGGCGAGCCGTCGGTCGCGTGGCTCGCGTACGGGCTGCAAGATGTCGTGCAGCAGCGACGGATGATCGACGACTCCGACGCCGACATCGCCCACAAGCGTCGGGCCGCCGCGCACCTCGATGCGATGCTCGCGCTGTGCGAGACCGTCCAGTGTCGGCGCGTCAATCTGCTGCGCTACTTCGGACAGACGAGTGAGCCGTGCGGCAACTGCGACACGTGCCTCGAACCGCCCGCGGTCGTCGACGGCACCGTCGCCGCCCAGAAGCTGCTCTCGACGGTCGTCCGGCTCGACCGGGAGCGCGGTCAGCGTTTCGGTGCGGGTCACCTGATCGACATCCTCCGCGGCAAGCAGACCCCGCGCACGACGCAGCACGGGCACGACGCCCTCAGCACATGGGGCATCGGAGCCGACCTCTCAGAGCAGGCGTGGCGTGGCATCGTCCGTCAGCTGCTCGCACAGGGGCTTCTCGCCTCACGGGGCGAATACGGCGTGCTCGGAATCACGCAGGCGAGCGGAGACGTGCTGCGAGGGGAGCGTACGGTGCAGCTCCGTCAGGAGTCCGAGCGGACCCCGCGCGTCAGAAAGACGAAGAGCAGCGCACTCAGCGAGCTCGATCCCGCTTCGGTCGAGCTGTTCGAGCGGCTCCGTTCATGGCGTGCGGAGCAGGCCCGTGAGCAGGGCGTGCCCGCGTACGTCGTCTTCTCGGACGCCACGCTGCGCGGCATCGCCACGTCGAAGCCGAACACGAGCGCGGAGCTCAGCGGCGTGAGCGGCGTCGGTGCGGCCAAGCTCGAGCGCTTCGGCGCCGCGGTTCTCGAGGTCGTTCGCGATCACGCCGTGCGCGGAGCGTGAGGATCGCCCGCGCACGACGCTGACGCCTGAGGTGGCGTGCCACTCTGGGCGAGCCACTGCTGCCACGTGATCGTTCCGGCGCGTGAGTTCGGGGCGAGGTTGACGCCGGAGCGCAGATACCGGCCGATCGCCGTGATGAGCGGAACCGGAAGCAGAAGTGCCGAGCGTCCCGTGTATTGCAGCCACTGCTGAGTGAACTCTCGGACCGTGCCGATCTCAGGCCCGCCGTACGAACGGATGGTGTCCTCACCCTCATCGTCGATCGCATCGACGATGAGCGGTGCGATGTCGGCCACGTCGATGGGCTGCAGTCGTGCTCGGGAGGAGGTCGGGATGATCCGGTAGCGCGCGGCCGTCGTCACGTGCTCCAGCATCTGCTCGTAGAGCACCGTGAATCGCACGACGGTCGTCGGGATGCGCGAGTCGAGGTAGACCCCCTCCTGGTCGGTCTTCGCCTCGTAGTACGCGAAGTCGCTCTGGTCGCAGCCGACGTCGGAGACCACGACGGCGCGCGAGATGTTCGCGCGCATCGCGGCATCCGTCAGCTGTGCCGCAGAGACGCGGAACACCGCCTGTGCCACGTGGGAAACGCCGTTCACGCAGTCGATCACCGCATCGACACCGTCGAGGTGCGCATCGATCTCACCTGGCTTCGATTTGTAGAGGTCGCATTCCCGGTAGTCCACGCCCTCGACGTACTCCGCTGCGCCTGATGCCGGCACTCGCCGCGACAGCGACCGCACAGCGTGGCCACGCCGAACGGCCTCGGCCGCGACGGCGCGACCGATGAGTCCTGTACCTCCGATGACGAGGACTGTGCTCATGACCCGATGTCAACTCTCTGCGAATGAAGACCAGATGGGAACTGAGGTTCTCCCTACTAGTTGATAGTGCCAGGTGAACCTGCAGAAAGTCCCCATACGGGGGTCTCATTTCGTTGTGTATTTCGTCAGTGTTGAAAGAGGGATGCTGTGGAGCAGCCACAACTGCGAGGGCATCCCCGCCGAGTGCTTTGTAGTCCCCTCACGGGACGTTTCCGGGCCGCGAGGTCGCGTGCCTACTGTGGACTCACCGACTGATCTGAAAGGCGAGGTACTCATGGCTGAGGCAGTGCCGGGAACGACCGACGAAGTAACCGAGGTGGCGAACGTCGAGGAGAATGTCGACACTGGTCCGGTGCACATTCCGGCATCCATCGACATCGCTGACCTGCAGAATCGTCTGCTGGGCACATGGGCCGACATCCGTCGCAGCTCCCGCGAGCTCGCTGCGCGTCCTGACATGCAGCGCATCGAGGGGCAGCCGATGGAGGAGCACCGCGCGCGTGTGTTCGAGCAGCTCGGAAAGCTCGTCGAGAACGGGCAGGTTCTGCGTGCGTTCCCGAAGGCGCTCGGCGGGGGAGACGATGCGGGCGGCAACATCGCAGGCTTCGAGGAGCTCGTGCTCGCCGACCCGTCGCTCCAGATCAAGTCCGGCGTGCAGTGGGGGCTCTTCGGCGCGGCCGTTCTGCACCTCGGCACCCAAAAGCACCACGAGAAGTTCCTGCCCGGCATCATGACCCTCGAGGTGCCCGGCGCCTTCGCCATGACGGAGATCGGGCATGGCTCTGACGTCGCATCGATCGGAACGACCGCGACCTACGATGAGGCAACGCAGGAGTTCGTGATCAACACGCCATTCAAGGGCGCGTGGAAGGAATTCCTCGGTAATGCAGCGCGGGACGGCATCGCCGCCACCGTGTTCGCGCAGCTCATCACGAAGGGCGTCAACCACGGCGTGCACTGCTTCTACGTGCCGATCCGTGACGAGAACGGTGACTTCCTGCCCGGTGTCGGCGGTGAAGACGACGGCCTCAAGGGCGGTCTGAACGGCATCGACAACGGGCGTCTGCACTTCACCGACGTGCGCATTCCGCGCGAGAACCTGCTCAACCGGTACGGCGACGTCGCCGAGGACGGCACCTACTCGTCGCCCATCGCGAGCCCCGGCCGTCGCTTCTTCACGATGCTCGGAACACTCGTTCAGGGTCGCGTCTCGCTCGACGGCGCGGCGACGACGGCATCCGCTCTGGCGCTCACCATCGCGATTCAGTACGGTGACCAGCGCCGTCAGTTCAACGCCGCTTCTGAGTCCGACGAAGAGGTGCTGCTCGATTACCAGCGTCACCAGCGCCGCCTATTGCCGCGCCTCGCGCAGACGTATGCGCAGACGTTCGCGCACGACAAGCTCCTGACACAGTTCGACGACGTCTTCAGCGGCCGGCGCGACAGCGATGACGACCGCCAGGATCTCGAGACGCTCGCCGCCGCTCTCAAGCCGCTCTCCACGTGGCACGCGCTCGACACGCTGCAGGAGTGCCGCGAGGCGTGCGGCGGTGCCGGGTTCATGAACGCGAACCGCTTCACGAGCCTCCGCGCCGACCTCGACGTCTACGTGACGTTCGAGGGCGACAACAACGTGCTTCTGCAGCTCGTGGCCAAGCGCCTGCTCTCCGACTACTCGAGCAAGTTCCGCAAGGCCGACGCCGGAGCGCTCGCGCGCTACGTCGTCTCGCAGGCGGCGGACCGCGCCTACCACGGCAGCGGCCTCCGCACGCTCGCGCAGACGCTGGGCGACTTCGGCTCGACCGCCCGCTCGGTCGGCCAGCTGCGTGACACCGCCGTTCAGCGCGAGCTGCTCACCGATCGCGTCGAGACGATGATCGAGACCATCGGGCAGCGGCTGCGCCCGGCGTCGAAGATGTCGAAGGTGGATGCCGCCGAGCTGTTCAACTCGCAGCAGAACGAGCTCATCGAGGCGGCGCGCGCCCACGGCGAGCTGCTGCAGTGGGAGGCCTTCACGGAGGAGCTCGAGAAGGTCACGCACGACGAGACGAAGAAGGTGCTCACCTGGCTCCGGGACCTCTTCGGGCTGAGCCTCATTGAGCGCCACCTCGAGTGGTACCTCATGAACGGTCGCCTGTCGTCGCAGCGTGCTCAGGCCGTCGGTGCGTACATCAACCGACTCGTCGCGCGGCTGCGTCCGCACGCTCTCTCGCTGGTCAAGGCGTTTGGCTTCGAGGAGGCCCACCTGCGGGCGCCGATCGCCACCTCGGGAGAGTACGAGCGTCAGGAGGAGGCGCGCGCCTACTACGTGGCACTCCGTGAGTCTGGCGAGGCGCCCGTCGATGAGAAGACGCTGCGCGCTCGCGAGAAGGCCGCGAAGAAGAAGAGCTAGCGCAGAACGCAGAGACTACGCGGATGCCGTGCGAACGGCATCCGCGATCTCTGTGTCTCCGCTGACGAGATCGAAGGTGCGCCCGATCGTCTCGGGCGCATCGAGCACCGCAGCGATGGTCGACGCGACGTCCGCGCGCGGCACCTCGCCGTACGTCACCGTGCTGCTGAGGGTGACGCGCCCGGTTCCCGGGCCGTCGGTGAGGCGTCCGGGGCGGATGATCGTCCAGTCCAGCTGCGTCGCGCGCAGAGCGTCATCTGCCTCGCGCTTGGCGATCACGTAAGCGCCCCACACCTCGCCGCGCTCGGGATCGGGATCGTTCTCCACGCCGATCGCCGACACCTGCACAAAGCGCCGAGCTCCGACCGCGGCTGCGGCAGCCGCGGAGGTGACGGAGCCGCCGTAGTCCACGGTCCGCTTGCGCTCCACGCCGGAGCCCGCGCCCGCACCGGCGGCGAACACGACGGCATCCGCTCCCTCGATCGCGGGTCGCAGGTCGTCGACGTTCGCGGTCTCGATGTCGACGATCGCGGCGGTCGCACCGGTCTCCTCAATGTCTCCCGTGTGCTCGGGATTGCGTGCGATCGACACGACCTCGTGCCCGGCCGAGGTCAGTTCGCGCGCGAGCAGAAGAGCGATCTTGCCGTGCCCTCCGACGATGGCGATGCGTGACATTGTTCCTCCTGGTTGGTGTCGAGATCGGATGCCGCGTGAGCGGCGCCTATGACGGACGCTGCGTCGGCCGATCGGTCTTCGAGGGGTCCCGCTCGACGACGTGCCCGATCGCCTCGTCGATGCGGTCGAGGACCTCCTGCTCGAGCGTGGTGCCCGAAGCGGCGACGTTGTCGGCGATCTGCTCGGGGCGTGAGGCGCCGATGATGGCGGACGCGATGTTCGGGTTGCTGAGCACCCACGCGAGCGCGAGCTGCGGCATGCTGAGGCCCACCTGCTCGGCGATCGGCCGCAGGTTCTGCACGGCGGTCAGAATCTCGTCGTCGAGGTAGCGGCTGACGGACTTCGACCCCTCGGCATCCGTGGCTCGGCTGCCCTCGGGAGCCGGCTGCCCCGGCAGGTACTTGCCGGTCAGCACGCCCTGCGCGAGCGGCGACCAGACGATCTGCGAGATGCCGAGGTCTTCGGAAGCGGGCACAACCTCCTCCTCGATGACGCGCCAGAGCATGCTGTACTGCGGCTGGTTCGAGATGAGGTGGATGCCGAGCTCGCTCGCGAGTGCGTGGCCCGCGCGCAGCTGGTCGGCGGTCCACTCGCTCACGCCGATGTAGAGCGCCTTGCCCTGCCGGACGATGTCGGCGAACGCGAGCATCGTCTCCTCGAGGGGAGTCTCAGGGTCGTAGCGGTGCGCCTGGTAGAGGTCGACGTAATCGGTGCCGAGTCGGCGCAGCGAGCCGTTGATGGACTCGAGGATGTGCTTGCGGCTGAGTCCCGAGTCATTCGGGCCCTTCGGGCCGGTGGCGCCCCACACCTTCGTGAAGATCTCGAGCGACTCGCGGCGCTGCCCCTTGAGCGCGTTGCCCAGAACCTGCTCGGCGACGGTGTTCGCGTATACGTCTGCGGTGTCGAACGTGGTGATGCCGTGATCGAGCGCGGCATGCACGCACGCGGTCGCCACCTCGTTCTCGACCTGGCCGCCGTGAGTGAGCCAGTTTCCGTACGTGATGTCAGAGATCTTGAGTCCGCTGTTGCCCAGGTATCGATACGCCATGATCCAACGCTACGGCAAACCACCGACGCTGCGAAGGGGGTGGCGAGACATGTGACGAGAGGCATGGAGAGCACTCCCCGTCGAGATCAGCGCGGAATTCGCGGTACGGTCAGAGTATGGAGACATGTACCCGAACATCGAACCGTACGACACGGGGATGCTCGAGGTGGGGGACGGTCAGCGGATCTACTGGGAGACCAGTGGCAATCCGCAGGGGAGACCGGTTGTCTTCGTGCACGGGGGACCGGGTGGCGCGACGACACCAACTCATCGACGAGTGTTCGACCCGGTGAAGTATCGAATCATCCTCTTCGATCAGCGTGGCTGCGGCAACAGCACGCCCCACGTGAGCGAACCGGAAGCCGACCTGACGAACATCACGACGTGGAAGCTCGTCGACGACATGGAGAAACTGCGCGAGCACCTCGAGGTCGACGCGTGGCAGGTCTTCGGCGGCTCGTGGGGGGAGCGCTCTCGCGCTGGCCTACGCCGAGACGCATCCTGATCGCGTGACCGAACTCGTGCTGCGTGGGATCTTCACGCTGCGCCAGGTCGAGATCGACTGGTTCTACGAGGGAGGGGCGGCCGCGCTGTTTCCCGACCTGTGGAAGAAGTTCGTCGAGCCCGTGGCGATGCAGGACAGAAACCACATGGTGCAGGCTTACGCCGAGATGCTCGCCGACCCTGACCCCGAGGTGCACGTACCTGCGGCGCAGGCGTGGTCGGAGTGGGAGTCCTCGACGATCACGCTCGAGCGCGATGAGTCGAAGGTGGATGCCTTCACGGAGCCGACGTTCGCGACGGCGTTCGCGCGTCTCGAGAACCACTTCTTCATGAACAGAGGCTGGTTCGAGGAGGGGCAGCTGATTCGGGATGCCGGCAAGCTCGCGGGCATCCCTGGCGTCATCGTTCAGGGGCGCTACGACGTCTGCACTCCGGCGATGACGGCGTGGGAGCTGCATCGGGCCTGGCCGCAGGCGGAGCTGACGATCGTTCCCGATGCGGGGCATGCGTTCGACGAGCCGGGGATCCTCTCGGCGCTCGTCGACGCGACGGATCGCTTCGCTAAGCCGCAACGGTAGGGCCGTCATCGATGACGTGACTGCGACCCTGCCTCACTGGGCATCGCTGAACGTCAGAAGAACCTTTCCTCTGTGCTGACCCGAATCGAAGTATTCGTGAGCCGCCTGAGCCTGTTCGACAGCGAACGTGCGGTCGACAGGGACGGTGACAGAACCAGCGGCGACCAGGGGCCAGACAAGCTCACGGACCCGAGCGATGATCTGCGCCTTCTCCTCGAGGGGTCTGGCGCGGAGATTCGTCGCGATGATACCGGCGCGCTTGGTGAGCAGCATCCCGAGATCGAGATCGGCGTGCGTGCCACCTGTCAGACCGATGATCACGAGTCGGCCGCCGAGAGCGAGGGCGCGAACATTGTCGGCGAGGTAGGCGGCTCTGAATCGGCCTGGTTTTCGTTCCGTTCTTCAAGCAAGGATGGAACACGATGAATCAGAAGTACTCGCCCGAGATGCGTGAGCGTGCGCTGCGGATGCTGGATGAGGCCAAGCCGGATCATCCGAACCTGATGACCGCTGTTCGACATGTCGCTGGCCTACTGGGTATGAGCGCGGAGACGTTACGGGTGTGGCATCGCCGCCGCGAGGTCGACGCGGGCCAGCGGCCCGGGGTGCCCAGCGACGTTGCCGAGGAGAACGCGCGGCTGCGTCGCGAGGTCGCCGAGTTGCGGCGCGCCAACGAGATCCTCAAGGCGGCGAGTGTGTTTTTCGCCAAGGAACTCGACCGCCCCACGACGAGATGATCCGCTTCATCGACAAGCATCGGGATCACTTCGGGGTCGAGGCCATCTGCCGTGTGCTGCGCGCGGCAGTTCGTGGGTTCATCACCTCTCGCGGGTATCGCGCCGCGAAACGACGTCTGCCATCGGCCAGACGCCTCCGAGACGAGTTGCTCGTCCCGGAGGTTGCCAGGCTGCATGCGGAGAACTACGGCGTCTACGGGCGACGGAAGATGCATGCGCTGATGCGCCGCCAGGGCTGGGACATCGGCCGCGATCAGACCGAACGCCTCATGCGCCTGGCCGGGGTCCGTGGCGTGAAGAAGTCGATGAGAGTGTTCACCACGCGCTCCGACAAGACCGCGACGCTGCCGAGCGATCTCGTCAACCGACGCTTCACCGCGCCAGCACCTCGCCGCCTCTGGGTCTGCGACGTGACCTACGTCGCCACCTGGTCCGGGTTCGCTTACGTCGCGTTCGTCACCGACGTCTACTCCCGGCGCATCGTCGGGTGGAACGTCGCCTCCACGCTGCGGTCGGAGATCCTGCCGATGCAGGCACTCGACATGGCCGCATGGCACGCCGGAGGCCGCCTCGACGGGCTGATCCATCATGCAGATCACGGGTCGAACTACACCGCGATGGTCTACACCGACCGGATCGCCGGACTCGGTGCGGTCCCCTCGACGGGAACCGTCGGCGACAGCTTCGACAACGCGATGGCCGAGGCCGTCAACAACCTCTACAAGACCGAGCTGATCCGTCAGCAAGGGCCCTGGCGAACGGTCGAGCAGGTCGAGCTCGCGACGCTCGAGTGGGTGTGGTGGTGGAACAATCAGCGCCTCCACGGCGAGCTCGACATGCGCACACCCACCGAGGTCGAGAACGCGTACTACGCTGACCTCGAATCAGCCAATCCAGCAACTGCCGGACAAGGCTCCCGATAGGAACGAAAGTCAGGCCGATTCACCCCGACGAAACCCCCAGCCTCTACGACACCGGCCTCACCGCAGAAGAAGGCCTCTGGACACGCACAGGATGGGCAGGACGAACATGACACGCCCGAACCCATCCACACGTTTTGGCCTATAAGCCACGACCGGGTAGCTGCGAAACAAGAAAGCCCCTGGCGAACCAAGGGCTTATTCTTGTGGCTCCGACCGGCGTCGATCCGGTGACCTTTCGATTTTCAGTCGAACGCTCTACCAACTGAGCTACAGAGCCATGCGACGAAACCGCCGCATAGGGTGAAAAACCCTTCCTCTCGGAAGGGTTTTTCACCTGCGACCCTGACCGGACTTGAACCGGCGACCTCCGCCGTGACAGGGCGGCGCGCTAACCAACTGCGCCACAGGGCCTAACTTTTGTTGCTATTGAATTGTACTGCATGTTCGGTAGTGCTTTTTACCTCATCGTGCGTGACCCCAACGGGATTCGAACCCGTGTTACCGCCGTGAAAGGGCGACGTCCTAGGCCACTAGACGATGGGGCCTCAAAACCCCTCCGAGGAGTTGCTTTGGCTACCGACGTAAAAGCATATGAAACCCGCGTCGATTTCACAAATCTCACTGCGTCCCGGGCGCGCCGATCTGGCGACCGGCCCAAAATGTCGCTGGAAATCAGCTTTCGAGCGGTTACATTCTCGATGAACAGAGCGCCGTGAGGCTTGCATTCTCGCGCGCGTTGATGGATGTTTGTGATTAGTGTTAACGATGTTGCGATCGTTACAAATGTGAAAAGGTCGGTGCGAAACTGATGGCGAAGCGAGATCGAGAGCCCCGCGCGGGCATTTTCTCGCGGTCCAGCGACCCCGATTCAGGCCGCGGCCAGACGCGCCGACAGGTCATCGCGGTCGGAGTCTTCGGCTTCGTCAGCGCCGTCGCCGGCGTGACGGGCATCGCCCCCGCGTGGGCCGACAAGTACCCCAGCTGGGATGACGTCAAGAAGGCCAAGAACAACGAAGCCGCCAAGAAAAAAGAGATCGAGAAGATCAAGAATCTGATCGCATCTCTCGAGCAGCGTGTCAAAGACACACAGGCTGCGGCTGAGGAAGCCGGACAGAAGCTCTACGACGCGGGAATCGCGCTGAGCGAGGCGCAGGAGCGCGCGGAGTCCCTTCAGCACGAAGCTGATGAGAAGGACAAGGAAGCAGACGAGGCCATCACGAAGGCCGGTCAGCTCGCGGCGCAGCTCTACCGCTCCGGCGGAGATAACGCCAGCCTTGGCCTGATCTTCGACGCGTCGAAGTCCGGTCCTGACGATCTGCTCGCCGCGCTCGGCAGCATGACGAAGCTCGTCGAGCACAACCAGTCGGTGTATCAGAACGCCCTCACGGCGAAGAACACCGCGCAGTCGCTCAGTGACCAGGCTGTCGTCGCTCGTGACGAGCGCGATCGGCTGAAGAAGGAAGCCGAGGAGGCTTTCGAGGAGGCGCAGGCAGCGGCGCAGGCCGCGCAGGCGGCTCTTGAGGAGCAGCAGAGCAACCAGGACCAGCTCGAAGCTCAGCTTGAGGCTCTGCAGGACAAGACGTCTAAGACAGTCGAGCAGTACAAGAAGGGCGTCGAAGAGCGCCGCAAGGCTGCCGAAGCCGCACGCAAGCGCCGCGAGGAAGCCGCGCGCAAGGCTGCAGAGGAAGCCGCGAAGAACAACGGCGGCGGAGGCGGCGGTGGTGGCGGTTCCTCCGGCGGCGGTGGCGGTGGCGGCGGAGGCGGCGGCTCGTCTTCTGGCTGGCGCTGGCCCTGCGGCGGGCGCTACATCACGTCGCCCTTCGGTTGGCGCACGCACCCGATCACGGGCAATCGAAAGTTCCACGAGGGCATCGACATCGCCGGTGGCTATGGATCCGCGATCTGGGCCGCACGCGGCGGCACAATCGAGTACGCCGGGTGGTACGGCGGCTACGGCAACTATGTCTTGATCAACCACGGTGGCGGCGTCTACACCGGTTACGGCCACATGAGTGCGATCTATCGCTGGAGTGGCTGGGTCAACGCCGGAACCTCGATCGGCGCGATGGGCAGCACCGGCAACTCGACGGGTACCCATCTGCACTTCGAGGTGCGGAACGGACGCTGGAATCCGGTGAACCCGCTCAATTACGTCTAGCAGGGCGCGAGCGATCACGCGTGATCGCAGAAAGAGAGGCGGTCCGCAGCATCACGCTGCGAACCGCCTCTCTTTCTCAGGCCAGGGGGCTCAGTGACCGCCCTCTTCCTTGAGCTTCGCGAAGCCGTCCTGCACGATCTGCTCGGCCTCTGCGGCGTTGCCCCAGCCTTCGATCTTGACGAACTTGCCCGGCTCGAGGTCCTTGTAACGGGTGAAGAAGTGCTCGATCTCGGCGCGCTGGTGCTCCGGAACATCCTCGATGTCCTGAATGTGCTGCCAGCGAGGGTCCTTGTACTGGACGCACACGACCTTGGCATCCGAGCCCGCCTCGTCGCTCATGTTGAGCACGCCGACAGGGCGGACCTTCACGACGACGCCCGGGAAGATCGGGTACTCGAGCAGCACGAGTGCGTCGACGGGGTCGCCGTCGAGGCCGAGCGTGTTCTCGAAATAGCCGTAGTCCACGGGGTACACGAAGTTCGTGAACAGCACGCGGTCCAGGTAGACGCGACCGGTCTCGTGGTCCACCTCATACTTGTTGCGGCTGCCCTTGGGGATTTCTACGACGACGTCGTATTCGGCCATGTGTTCTCTCCTTGTGATCGACGGAAGCGAAAACCTGGAATAACGTTACTTGATGCCCTCCTCCAGCTCCCATTCCTCTGACAGCGATAGACGACCGCGGCTCGACCCAGCGACCGCGGCGATCCGACTTGGGGTGCGCCGCTCCCTGGAGCATGTGCCCGATAGCGGCGTCGTGCTCGTGTGCGTTTCAGGCGGTGCGGATTCGATGGCGCTGGCGGCAGCGACCTGCTTCGAGGCTGAGGCCCGAGGCATCCTCGTGCATTCGATCACCGTGGACCACGGCCTGCAGGACGGATCTGCCGAGATCGCCCGTCGCACCGCGCAGACGCTGGCCGAGTGGGGCGTCGAGTCACACGTCGAGACGGTGGCGGTGACGGATGCCGGTGGGCCTGAGGCCGCCGCGAGGTCAGCGCGCTACGCTGCGATCGACGCCGTGGCGGGACGGATCGGCGCGGATCTCGTTCTGCTCGGGCACACGCTCGACGACCAGGCGGAGACGGTGCTGCTCGGGCTGGCGCGTGGCTCTGGCGCCGGGAGCCTCAAGGGCATGGCGCCGCTGAGCGGACGTTACGCGAGGCCGCTTCTCGACGTGCGGCGCGAGCAGACGCGCGCTTCGTGCCGCGAGCGTGGCATCAACGTCTGGGACGACCCGCAGAACGACGACCACACGTTCACGCGAGTGCGCGTGCGGAACCGAGTGCTTCCCGTGCTTGAGGACGAGCTCGGGCCCGGCATCGCCGAGGCGCTCGCGCGCACCGCCGAGCAGTCGCGGGAGGACGAGGCCGCGTTCGAGCAGATGATCGAGGAGTTCATCGAGGAGGTGTGCGCTCCTGCCGAAGCGGGAATCGCGGTGGAGGTGAGCGCCCTCGCTCACAACCCCGCAGCGCTGCGGAACCGGCTCATCAGGTACGTCGCCTCCGCCGAGTTCGGCGTCTCCCTCAGCCGCACGCACACGCTCGCGATCGTCGAGCTCGTGACGCACTGGAAAGGGCAGGGGCCGATCCACGTGCCGGGCATCACGGTGACGCGGGCCGACGGGTGCATCCTCTTCACGGCGCGCAGCTCCCCGGCATCCTGATCTCACCTGTCTGCTGCGGCACGTAGACTCGTTTCATGCACGCGAGCGATATCGAGAGCGACCTCACAAAGGTCCTCGTCACTGAAGAGCAGATCGAAGCGAAACTGGCCGAACTCGGGGCGCAGATCGATCGAGACTACGCGGGCAAAGACCTGCTTCTCGTCGGCGTGCTGAAAGGCGCTGTGATGGTCATGGCCGACCTGTCGCGGCACCTCGGCCACAACGTCGAGATCGACTGGATGGCCGTCTCGAGCTACGGAGCGGGAACGAAGTCCAGCGGTGTCGTGCAGATCCGCAAAGACCTCGACACCGACATCGGGGGCCGTCACGTCCTCATCGTCGAGGACATCATCGACTCCGGCCTGACGCTGTCGTGGCTGCTCGACAACTTCGCCTCGCGCGGAGCCGCCTCGATCGAGGTCTGCGCGCTGCTGCGCAAACCGGAGGCCGCGAAGGTCGAGATCGACTGCAAGTACGTCGGGTTCGACATTCCGAACGACTTCGTGGTCGGCTACGGTCTGGACTTCGCGGAGCGCTACCGCAATCTGCGTGATGTGGCTGTTCTCGCGCCGCACGTATACAAGGAAGACTGACCCTCTGTACGCCCTCGGGGAACACCGAGGGCACGCACAGACGTCGCACGATAGCCTTATTGCCACAGAACCAGCCCGTTCTGTCTATCCCACGTGAAAGGTGCTGAGCCGCACGCTCCTACGCCCATGAACCTGAAGCGCATCTTCAAAGGACCGATTCCCTACATCCTTCTCGCCGTCGTGGTGTTCTGGATCGGGTCGTCACTGCTCAACCTCGGCGGTTACAAAGAGATCTCGACCGACGAAGGGCTCGACCTTCTCAAGGGCGACACGGTCACCCAGGCGGTGATCACACAGGGCGACAACCGCGTCGACCTCACGCTCAACAAGGCCGATGGCGACAACGGCAAGATGGTCCAGTTCTACTTCGTGGATGCCCGCGCCAACGCCGTCATCGACGCGGTGTCGGATGCCTCCCCGAAGGACGGCTTCAACGACGAGGTTCCGCAGGGCAATTGGTGGCTCTCCATGGCCAGCATCCTGCTTCCCCTGCTGCTGATCGGCGTGTTCTTCTGGTTCATGATCTCGAGCATGCAGGGCGGCGGCGGCAAGGTCATGCAGTTCGGCAAGTCGAAGGCGAAGCTCGTCTCGAAGGAGTCGCCGAAGGTCACCTTCACCGACGTGGCCGGTGCTGAAGAGGCCATCGAGGAGCTTCAGGAGATCAAGGACTTCCTGCAGGATCCCGCGAAGTTCCAGGCGGTCGGCGCGCGCATCCCGAAGGGTGTTCTGCTCTACGGCCCTCCCGGCACCGGTAAGACTCTTCTCGCTCGTGCTGTCGCGGGTGAGGCCGGCGTGCCGTTCTACTCGATCTCGGGCTCGGACTTCGTCGAGATGTTCGTCGGCGTCGGCGCGAGCCGTGTGCGCGACCTCTTCCAGCAGGCGAAGGAGAACTCGCCCGCGATCATCTTCGTCGACGAGATCGACGCCGTCGGCCGCCACCGCGGCGCCGGCATGGGCGGCGGTCACGACGAGCGCGAGCAGACCCTGAACCAGTTGCTCGTCGAGATGGACGGCTTCGACCCCAAGACCAACGTCATCCTGATCGCGGCGACCAACCGCCCCGACATTCTTGACCCGGCGCTTCTGCGTCCGGGGCGCTTCGACCGGCAGATCGGCGTGGACGCTCCCGACCTCCAGGGTCGGCTGCAGATCCTTCAGGTGCACGGCCGCGGCAAGCCGCTCGCCGAGGGTGTCGACCTCGAGATCGTCGCCCGCAAGACTCCGGGCTTCACCGGTGCTGACCTCGCGAACGTGCTCAATGAGGCCGCACTTCTGACCGCGCGCTCCAACGCGCAGCTCATCGACAACCGTGCACTGGACGAGGCGATCGACCGTGTCATCGCTGGCCCGCAGCGTCGCACGCGCGTGATGAACGAGAAGGAGAAGCTCATCACCGCGTATCACGAGGGCGGGCACGCGCTCGCGGCGGCGGCGATGAACCACACTGACCCGGTCACGAAGATCACGATCCTCCCGCGCGGTCGGGCACTCGGCTACACCATGGTGCTCCCGCTCGAAGACAAGTACTCCGTCACCCGCAACGAGCTGCTCGACCAGCTCACGTATGCCCTTGGTGGCCGTGTCGCCGAGGAGATCGTCTTCCACGACCCCACCACGGGTGCGTCGAACGACATCGAGAAGGCGACGGGGATCGCGCGCAAGATGGTCACCGAATACGGTATGACCACGGATGTCGGCCCCGTCAAGCTTGGTCAGGCCTCGGGAGAGATGTTCCTCGGGCGCGACATGGGCCACCAGCGCGACTACTCGGAGCGTCTCGCCGAGCACGTGGACACACAGATCCGCGAGCTCATCGAGAAGGCGCACGACGAGGCGTGGCAGGTCATCAATGACAACCGTGACGTTCTCGACACGCTCGCTCGCGAACTGCTCGAGAAGGAGACCCTCGACCACAACCAGCTCGATGAGATCTTCAAGCCGGTGCGCAAGCTTCCGGAGCGCCCGGTCTGGCTGTCGAGCCCTGACCGGCCCGTGAGCGATCTCCCTCCCGTCGAGTTCCCGACCAGCACGGCTCCGATCGAACCGGGGCTCACAGGCGGAAGCGTGACGTCCACCGAGGACGCTCCCCACGGTGAGACCGGGGGAGAGGATGCCGCGAGCGACGCATCCACGACGACGAAGACCGACGATCCCCCGGCATCCGACGCCGATAACGCGTAGTCATGGCGGACGTGGATCGTGAGCGCATCGAGGCGGCAACACGAGAGTTGCTCCTCGCGATCGGCGAGCGTCTTGACCGTCCGGGGGTGAAGAACACCCCACAGCGCGTCGCCGAGGCGTATGCGGAGTTCTTCCATGGCGTCGGAGAAGATCCCCTGCAGCACCTCGGCGAGGGCATCCCTCTCGACGAGAACGACTCAGGCGACATCGTCATTCTGAGAGACATTGCGTTCCGGTCCATGTGTGAGCATCATCTGCTCCCGTTCATCGGTGTCGCGCACGTGGCGTATGCGCCTCGTGAGCGGGTCATCGGGCTCGGTCGCATCCCTCGCGTCGTCGACGTGCTCGCGGCACGACCGCAGGTGCAGGAGCGACTCGGTGAGCAGATCGCCGAGACCATCGAGACGGGCCTCGACTCCGCGGGCGTGCTCGTCGTGATCGATGCTTCACACACGTGCATGACCGCGCGCGGAACCCGCCAGGCTGACTCCACAACGGTCACGGTGGCCAGCAGGGGCAGTCTCTCGGACCCCGTGCAGCGAGCGGAGGCGATCGCCCTCATCGGGAAGGGGAGCGGCGAATGACGCTCATCATGGGGGTTGTGAATGTCACCCCCGACTCGTTCAGCGACGGGGGCAGATTCTTCAGCCACGACGATGCCATCGCCCACGCGCGGCAGCTGCACGACGAAGGCGCCGACCTCATCGACGTCGGCGGGGAGTCGACCCGGCCGGGCGCCGTGCTCGTCGATCCCGACGAGGAGCAGCGGCGGGTCATCCCCGTCATCGAGCAGCTCGCTCGTGACGGCATACGCGTCAGCGTCGACACCATGCACGCGTCGACCGCGGCGGCGGCCGTCGCCGTCGGCGCGGAGATCATCAACGACGTCTCGGGTGGGCTCGTCGACCCCGATATGCCCCGTGTCGCCGCAGAGAGCGGGCGGGACTTCGTCGCGATGCACTGGCGTGGCTACCTCACGGACCCACACGAGCGGGTGCACTACGACGACGTCCTCCACGATGTCCATCGTGAGCTGAGCGGACGACTTGAATCGCTCATGGATGCCGGTATCGCACCGGAACGCCTCATCGTGGACCCCGGACTCGGGTTCTCAAAGAATCCCGAGCACAACTGGGCGATTCTGGCGCACCTCGGTCGGTTCCAGCAGCTCGCCGGCCGGACGCTCATCGGCGCGAGCCGAAAGAGATTCCTCTCGACGGTCTCACCCGTCGGCGCTCAGCCCGCCGACAGAGACCCGGCCACCGCGGCGATCAGCATGCTGTGCGCCCAGGCGGACATCTGGGCTGTGCGCGTGCACAACGTCGCCGGTACGCGGACGGCGTTCAACGTGCTGGATGCCGTCACGGCGCACAGCGGCGTTTAGACGTGACTCCGCACGCGGTTTGGAGATCGCGCACAATAAATATTCGAGATCGGTGTGAGAACCTCCAGCAACACGCGTCGCGAAAGCTGACACTGTAGGTAATCGTGAAGACAACACTGAATGACATCACTCGCATCGCGACATTCGCGGCGATCATCGCCGTTCTCGGAATTCCCGGCTCCTTCAGCCCCTTCGGGCTCGCCGTGCCGATCACGCTGCAGACGCTCGGCGTCATGCTGGCCGGTGCCATCCTCGGCTGGTGGCGTGGCGCGGCATCCGTCGTCGTCGTCCTTGTGCTGACGGCCGCGGGCCTCCCGCTGCTCTCGGGCGGGCGCGGCGGCATCGGCGCATTCTTCACGCCCTCTTCTGGTTACCTGTACGGCTGGATCGTCGGAGCCGCGGTCGTCGGCCTCATCGTGCACCTGGGGGCGCGCCGTCCGGTCTGGTGGCGCGTCGCGCTCGGCTCGATCGTCGGAGGTATCCTCGTGGTCTACGCCTTCGGCATCCCCGTCATGGCCGGCATGCTCGGCATGACACTCACCGAAGCCGCGGTCGCCAACGTCATCTTTGTGCCGGGCGACCTCATCAAGGCCGGCCTCACCGTGGCACTCACGCTCGCCGTGTGGCGCGCATACCCGCGCGCTTTCGTCACCCCGCGCCCGCTGACGGCGTCGACGCCCGAGCGCGACACGGTCACGGCAGAGTAGCCGCATGGGCTCGATCGTCGACGGTGAGATCGTCCTCGATGATGTCACGGTGCGACACGACACCGCGGCCGGAGAGGTCACAGCGCTTGATCGTGTGTCGCTGCGCGCCTCAGCGCACAACCTCGCGGTCATCGGGCTGAACGGCTCGGGCAAGTCGACGTTCGCCCGGTTGCTGAATGGGCTCCGCACGCCGAGTTCGGGGCACGTGACGATCGACGGACTCGACACGGTGAAGCAGGTCAAGCAGCTGCGACGCCGGGTCGGGTTCGTCTTCACGAATCCGGACGCCCAGATCGTGATGCCCACGGTCTCCGAAGATCTCGCGTTCTCGCTCCGCGGTCGCGGACTCAGCAAGGCGCAGATCGCCGAGCGGGTCGCCCAGGTGCTCGCCGAGAACGGCCTCAGCGATCGTGCAGACGTGCCCGCGCACGACCTCTCGGGCGGGCAGAAGCAGATGCTGGCGATCCAGGCGGTGCTCGTCGCCGAGCCGCGGCTCATCGTCGCGGACGAACCGACGACGCTGCTCGATGCACGCAATGCGCGCCGCATCGCGGACCTGCTGCTCGAACTGCCGCAGCAGTGCGTCATCGTGACGCACGACCTCGAGCTCGCGGCCCGCTGCGACGAGGCGATCCTCTTCGACGAGGGCCGCGCGGTCGCGCAGGGTGCACCCGAGAGCGTGATCGAGCGGTACCGCTCAGAGATCGTGGCCCGACCATGACGATGCTCGGGCAGTATCGCGGCGGCGGGAGCATCCTGCATCGTCTGCCCGCGGGCTGGAAGATGCTCGGCCTCGTCGTGCTCGCTCTCGTGCTCGTCACACCGCCGCCCGCGTGGTGGAACCTCGGAGGCGGAGCGGTGCTCGTCATCGCGGGCTACCTCATCTCCGGCATCGGTCTCGGCGAACTGTGGCGGCAGATCATCGCGATCCGGCTGATCATCGTGTTCCTTGTCGCCGTTCCGCTGCTCTTCCTTCCCATCCCGTCCGTGCTGGGCAACGCGGCGCGGGTCATTCTCGTGCTACTTCTTGCGGCACTCGTCACGATGACGACGAGAACGACCGAAATTCTGGATGCCGTTCAACACGTTCTCCGCCCGTTCACGCGCTTCGGCGTGAATCCGGACCGTGTCGGGCTGGTCCTCGCGCTGACGATCCGCGCGGTTCCCGTGGTGGCGGGGATCGCCGCCGAGCTGCGTGACGCCCAGCGGGCACGGGCGGGCCGCGTGAGTGTGCGCGCCTATGTCGTGCCGCTGCTCGTGCAGTCACTGCGCTACGCGGACGACACCGCGGATGCCCTGGCTGCGCGGGGCGTGGAGTGAGTGCACCGTACGTGGCAGAGTGGAGTGTGTGAGCAGCGATCAGAGCGACCTCGATACGATCACCGTGACGGGCATACGCGTCCATGCCAACCATGGCGTGTTCGACTTCGAGCGTGAGAACGGTCAGGAGTTCGTGGTGGACATCGCCGTCGACGTCGACCTGCGTGCCGCGGCATCCGACGATGATCTGTCGAAGACAGTGCACTACGGGGAGCTCGCTGAGGCGGTCGCTGCCGCCGTGGCATCCTCTCCGGTGGACCTGATCGAGACGGTCGCGGAACGCGTCGCAGCGGCTGCTCTCGACTTCGAACCGGTGCAGCGCGCGCACGTCACTCTGCACAAGCCGCAAGCGCCGATTCCCGTTCCGTTCGACGACGTGACGGTGGCGATCACACGAACGAGGGGCGACCGATGACCGGTGCGGATGCCGTGACGATGCTGCGCTCCGAGCGCGCGGTTCTGGCGCTGGGAGCGAACCTCGGAGATCGCGAGGCGACGCTCGACGCCGCGGTGGAGGACCTGCGGGCCACTCCCGGTGTCATCGTGGATGCGGTATCGACGTTCATCGAGTCGACCGCGGTGACGCTCGAGGGGGAGGATGAATCGGCTCCGGCGTACCTCAACGGTGTCGTGCTCGTTCGCACGCTGCTTACTCCGGAGCGCCTGCTCGAGACCGTGAACCGCATCGAAGACGAGCACGGTCGTGTGCGAGAGGAGCGCTGGGGCAACCGAACGCTCGACATCGACGTCATCACCTTTGCGACGAGGCTAAGCGACGACCCGCACCTGACGTTGCCGCATCCGCGCGCGGCCGAGCGCACGTTCGTGCTTGACCCGTGGCTCGAGGTGGATCCGGATGCCGAGCTTCCGGGAGTCGGCCGAGTCGCCGACGTGCGTGATCAGTTGGGGAGCTCGTCGTGAAGCGCACCACCGCGACGCCGCTGGTGAGCCTCGCCGCGTTCGGCATCGTGATCGGCTTCCTCGTGGAGCTGTGGCTCACCTCCTCCGGTCTGGCGGTCATCGTGCCGCCGGTCACGCTGTCTCTCACCCTGCTCGTGGTGGGCGGGGTCGTGGTGGGCTTCGCGATTCCGATCCGCCGGTCGGTGACGGGCGCGTCGACGAAGCGCATCGACCCATTTCAGGCGATGCGCGTCGTCTCGCTGGCGAAGGCGTCGAGCTTCTCGGGCTCTCTCTTCCTCGGGCTTGCGCTTGGGGCGATCGTCTTCATGACGACGCGCATCGTGTGGCCCGGGGTACCATCGGTGTGGCTCACCGTCGCAATGTCAGTGGCCGCTGCCATCCTCATTGCGGCGGGTCTCGTGGCCGAGCACCTCTGCCGACTGCCGAAAGACGAGGACGATGACATCGATGCCACCGAATCCTGACCCTCGTGAGGGAGGCGCTCCGGTGCCTGAGCCGAGTGCGTCGCTCAACACGCACGACTCGAACGTGCTCGAGCCGCGCAATCCGTCTCGACTGCAGCTCGAGATCTCGGAGTGGCACCGTGTCTCGCCCAAGTACACGACGGTTCAGGTCATCGGCAACCTCCTGTTCTTCCTCGTGCTCGTGGTCGTCTTCGCCGTCATCGGAGTCTCCGGGCAGCTCTGGGCGTGGATTCCGGACGCGCTGGCCATCATCGGTCTGATCGTCTCGCTGATCATCACGCCTCGACAGGTGCGTGCGATCGGCTATCAGCTCCGTGAAGACGACCTCGTGTTCCGCAAGGGCATCATGTGGCAGCGCATCGTCGCGGTTCCCTACGGACGCATGCAGCTCGTCGACATCACGCGCGGGCCTCTCGCGCGGGCGCTCGGCATCGCCGACCTCAAGCTCGTGACGGCAGCCGCTGCGACCGGGGTGTCGATTCCTGGGCTTCCAAACGAGGATGCCGAGAATCTGCGCGACCATCTCGTGGAGGTCGCCGAGACGCGTCGGGCGGGACTGTGATCACGCCAGAGCAGCCGGGCCCAGAGCAGCATCCCGACGCCGTCAGCGCCGCCGCTCATTCGCTCGGCGACGATACCCTCGCCGACGGGGAGTGGCATCACCTGCACCCGGCGACGCCGCTTCTGCGCGGCGGGCTGATTCTCCTCGCGGTCTTCGGCTACGTCATCGCGAACCTGCGAGAGCGCCTCGTATCGATCTTCTTCGGCGACCAGTTCGCGGGCGAGTACGAAGGTGACCCGATCGACTGGATCTTCCGTGAGAACCTCGTGGGCTGGGCGCTCCTCGGTCTTGCCGTTCTGCTTGCGATCCTCATCCTCGCGTTCTATCTCTCGTGGCGCATGCACACATTCCGTGTCACTCACGAGGCGGTGGAGGTGCGCAGCGGCATCCTGTTCCGCCGTCACCGCAGAGCGCCTCTCGACCGCATCCAAGGCATTAACATCACGCGCTCGTTCATTCCTCGACTCGTGGGCGCGGCGAAGCTGCAGGTCTCTGTCGCCGGGCAGGGTGCGAGCACCGAGCTCTCATACCTCGGGTCGAAGCTGACAGACGGTCTGCGTCGAGACATCCTGCGACTCGCCTCCGGCGCAAAGGGCGAGGCCGCACCCGCTCCCGCGCACCAACGACCTCAGAGTGCGTCCGACCTCGTCTCCGAGCGCGTCAACGAGTTTCTCGCTCCTGAACTCGACCCGGACCTCGCCGAGCCCGAGTCCGTCGTGCATATTCCGCCGCTGCGCATCGCAGGGTCAGTTGTGATCAGCGGAACGACGGTGTTCTTCGTGCTCATGCTGATCGGGATGACATTTGCGGCGATCTACGGAACTCCCTGGGTGCTGTTCAGTGTCATCCCAGCCATGATCGGTTTCCTCACGTTCTACTGGTCGCGCATCACTCGCTCGATGCGCTACTCCATCGCGGCGACGCAGCACGGCATCCGGGTCGGCTACGGACTGCTCTCCATCTCGAACGAGACGATTCCACCCGGCCGCATTCACGGCATCGAGGTGCGGCAGTCGCTGCTGTGGCGGCCCTTCGGCTGGTGGGAGATCCGCATCAACACCGCAGTCCAGGAGTCGTCCGGCGGCAACCAGAGCCAGGCGCAGCAGCGTGCGATCCTCATGCCGGTCGGCACGCAGGAGGACGTTATGCGTGTGATCTCGCTCGTCCTCCCCGCGATCCCAGAGCGGGACGCAACGGATCTCGTGACGCGCGGCCTGCTCGGAACGGGGACGGATGCCGATTACACGACGGCTCCGCGAGCATCCCGCCTCTTCAACCCGTTCACCTGGAAGCGGGTGGGCTACGCTCTGCTCGGCGATGTTCTCGTGACCCGTCAGGGCTGGGCGCACCGGAGCTTGGTCATCGTGCCGCTCGCACGCGTGCAATCCGTGAGAATCGCCCAGGGGCCGTGGCAGCGGCGCCGCGATCTCGCGAGCGGCCACGCCCACACGGTGGCGGGGCCCGTGACGGCGCGCGTGTCCCAGCTGGGGCGCGACGACGCACTCCGCTTCTTCGATCGCGTGAACTCCGCGGCGCAGCGGGCCGCGGCATCCGACACCTCTGAGCGATGGGCGGCGATACCCGAATGAGCGAACAGCGCGCGGGCCGACTGGGCGTCGGCATCATCGGAGCGGGGCACGTCGGGCCCGTGCTGGCCTCCGCGCTCGCCGGAGCAGGGCACGCACTCATCGGAGTGTCGGCGGTCTCCGACGAGAGCCGCGAACGCGCAGAGACGATGCTTCCCGGAGTGCCGATCCTCGAGATCCCCGAGATCGTGGAGCGCAGCGAGCTCGTGCTCACGGCTGTTCCGGACGCCGAGCTGCCCAGCCTCGTGGAGGGGCTCGCAGCGACGCGTACCTGGCAGCCGGGCCAGCTCGTCGTGCACACCGCTCCGGGCTTCGGCATCGGCGTCCTCGAGCCGGCGCAGCGGCTCGGAAGCATCCCGCTGGCCATTCACCCGGCCATGTCGTTCACGGGCACGTCGCTCGATCTCACGCGTCTCGCCGAGACCTACTTCGCGGTGACGGCGCCGTCGCCCGTGCTGCCCATCGGCCAGGCGCTCGTGGTCGAGATGGGCGGCGAGCCGGTGGTGATCGCCGAGGCAGACAGAGCCGCCTACGCGGAGGCCATCGAGACCGCCAGCGCGTTCTCGCGATCGATCGTCGCGCAGGCCTCCGGCATCCTGCACGATATCGGCGTGGAGCAGCCGGGCGCCTACCTCTCCTCGCTCGTGCGCAGCTCGGTGGAGGACGCCCTCTCGGCTGACCGCTGAGGTGGCGGCATCCCCTCGGCTGTGATGGGTAAACTTGTCACGGCCGACGTCTCGGCCAACGTACCCGCCCGATTCGCAAAGGTTGATGCATGACCGAGAACCGCACCGAAGAGCCCACCGCCGAGGAGATCTCCCAGCAGAAGCAGGTGCGTCTCGACAAGCGCGACCGACTCATCGAGGCTGCGGACGACCCCGGTCAGGGCGCGTATCCGGTCAGTGTTCCCGTCACCCACACGATTCCGCAGGTGCGAGAGCAGTGGGGCGACATCGAGACGGACAGCACGACGGGCGTCACGGTCGGCGTCGCCGGACGCATCGTGCACCTGCGCAACACCGGAAAGCTGTGCTTCGCGAGCCTGCAGTCGGGTGACGGAACCCGCGTGCAGGCGATGGTCAGCCTCGCCGGCGTCGGCGAGGAGAGCCTCGCTCGCTGGAAGGAGTACGTCGACCTCGGCGACCACGTCTTCGTGCAGGGCGAGGTCATCTCGAGCCGCCGCGGCGAGCTCTCGATCATGGCGGACTCGTGGCAGATCGCATCGAAGGCCGTGCTGCCCCTGCCGAACCTCCACAACGAGCTGAACGAGGAGACCCGCGTTCGCAGTCGCTACCTCGACCTCATCGTGCGCGACCAGGCCCGCCAGAACGTCGTCGCCCGCGCCAAGACCGTCGCGAGCCTGCGCCGCACGTTCGACGAGCAGGGCTTCATCGAGATCGAGACGCCCATGCTCCAGGTCATGCACGGCGGTGCAGCGGCTCGCCCCTTCGTGACGCACTCGAACGCCTTCGACACCGAGCTCTACCTCCGAATCGCTCCGGAGCTCTACCTCAAGCGCGCGGTCGTCGGCGGCATCGACCACGTTTTCGAGATCAACCGCAACTTCCGCAACGAAGGCGCCGATTCGACGCACAGCCCCGAGTTCGCGATGCTCGAGGCCTACCAGGCCTACGGCGACTACAACTCGATCGCCGACCTCACGCAGCAGCTCATCCAGAACGCCGCGCGCGATATCTCCGGTTCGCACGTGGTCACGTGGGCCGACGGCACCGAGTACGACCTCGGCGGCGATTGGGACCGCATCTCGATGTTCGAGAGCCTCTCCGAGGCCGCGGGCCGTGAGATCACCCCCGAGACTCCGATTGCCGAACTCGAGGCCATGGCCGATGCGGAGGGCCTTGAGATCCCGCACCCGATCCATGGCAAGTACGTCGAAGAGCTGTGGGAGCACTTCGTGAAGGGCGGGCTGGAGCGCCCGACGTTCGTGATGGACTTCCCGGTCGACACGAGCCCGCTCGTGCGTCACCACCGCTCGAAGGCTGGTGTCGTCGAGAAGTGGGACCTCTATGTCCGCGGCTTCGAGCTGGCGACCGGCTACTCCGAGCTCGTCGACCCAGTCATCCAGCGCGAGCGCTTCGTCGAGCAGGCGAAGCTTGCGGCCGGGGGAGACCTCGAGGCGATGCAGCTGGACGAGGAGTTCCTGCGCGCCCTCGAATTCGGGATGCCTCCGACGGGCGGCATGGGAATGGGAATCGATCGTCTGCTCATGGCGCTCACCGGTCTCGGCATCCGTGAGACCATTCTGTTCCCGCTCGTGAAGTAAGCTTCAGCCCTCGCAGGCGGGCGAATTATGGTGTCCGTCTGAAAACCAGATAGGCTCATCGCGTGACACGGGGTGCCCGGCACTCGCTGCTTGGCTGAGACAACACCCGTCGAACCTGATCCAGTTAGCACTGGCGAAGGGATGTCCGCCTCAGCACTGCGCGAGCGCGCACGCGACCCCTTCGCCTCCCGACGAAAGGGAAGCGATGAGCACCACAGTTCCACTGACCGAGCAGGTCGTCCTCGTCACCGGAGCCGCCCGCGGCCTCGGCGCGGAGATCGCGCGAGCGTTCGCCCGTGAGGGCGCCCGCGTGGTCGTCAACTACCGGTCGAGCGCCGACGCGGCATCCGAGATGGTCTCGGACAACCCCGATCGGTTCTTCGCCTATCACGCCGATGTGCGCGACGCGTCCGCCGTTCGAGACATGGTGGATGCCGCTCGCGAGCACTTCGGCGCTGGCGTCACGACCGTCGTGAACAACGCCCTCATGGACTTCAGCTTCAACGGCGATGCGCGGCCCCACGCGGTCGACCTCACGACGGAGCACCTCGACCAGCAGTTCGGCGGTGTGCACGCGGCACTCAACACGGTGCAGGCGACGCTCTCCGACATGCGGAGCGCCGGGTTCGGCCGCGTCATCAACATCGGAACGAATCTGTTCCAGCATCCGGTCGTGCCTTACCACGACTATACGGCGGCGAAGGCCGCGCTGCTCAGTCTGACGCGCACTCTCGCGGCTGATCTCGGGCCGGACGGCATCACGGTGAACATGGCCTCGGGCGGCCTGCTGCGCACGACGGACGCGAGCGCGGCGACGCCGGACGAGGTGTTCGACCTGATCGCGGGAGGCACGCCGCTGCGCCGTGTCACGTCCCCGGAGGAGTTCGCCGACGCGGTGCTGTTCTTCGCCACGCCGCTCGCGCGAGCCGTCACCGGACAGAACCTCGTGGTCGACGGCGGTCTGGTGATGAACTGATGCGCCAGATGCATCTCAACCTGTTCGCACACGGCTGCGGGCACCACAGTGCGGCGTGGCGGCATCCTGATTCGACCGTGGACCGGCTGGGCGACATCGACACCCTCGTGGAGCAAGCTCGTCAGGCTGAACGCGGGACGTTCGACGCCGTCTTTCTCGCCGATGGGCACGCCGCCGGGCGCCTCGCGGATGGTCCGATGTGGACGTTCGAGCCGCTCACTGCGCTGACCGCCCTCGCGGCGGCGACGGAGCGCATCGGCCTGGTGGCCACGGTGTCGGCGTCGGTCACCGCACCGTTCCACGCGGCACGGCAGCTCGCCTCGCTCGACCGCATCTCGCGCGGACGCGTCGGGTGGAACGTCGTGACCTCGATGTTCGACGCCGAGGCCCGCAACTACGGAATGGACGGGCTGCCCGAGCACGCGGCCCGGTATGCGCGAGCCGACGAGTTCGTCGATGTCGTGCTGCGGCTGTGGGACTCGTGGAGCGATGACGCCGTGGTCGCCGACCGTGGCGGACGCTATGCCGAGCCGGATCTCGTGCGGGCGGTCGACCACGCGGGTGAGCACTTTCGAGTGGCGGGGCCGCTCAGCATCCCTCGTCCTCCTCAGGGCAACCCGGTGCTGTTCCAAGCGGGAGCCTCCGAACCTGGGCGCGACCTCGCGGCCCGTCGTGCAGAGGCGATCTACGCCGTCGCATACGATCTCGCGAGCGCCAGAGACTATGCCGGCGACATCCGCCGGCGGGCGCGAGAGGCAGGACGGGATGCTGAGCGCATCGCCGTGCTTCCGGGACTCGTGTGCTACGTTGCCTCGACCGAGGCGGAGGCGCGCGCGACGCAGCGGGAGCTCGACGAGCTTCTCCCGGCTGAGGCGTCGCTGCGGCAGCTGAGCATGTTCATCGGTCAGGACTGCGCAGAGTGGCCCCTCGACGAGCCGCTGCCTGAGCTGCCCCCGCTCGAGGAGTTCACGGGACCGAAGGGACGCTATGCGACGATTCTGCGCATCATCGAGGCCGAGGCGCCGACGCTTCGTCAGCTCCTCGGGCGTCTCGCCGCCGGCGGCGGGCACTGCACGATGGTCGGCACCCCGGAGCAGATCGCCGATGAGATGGAGCGCTGGGTCGACGGTGGGGGAGCGGACGGCTTCAACCTGATGCCTCCAGCACTGCCATCGAATCTCGAGGACTTCGTCGATCACGTGGTTCCTGTGCTGCGCGAGCGCGGCAGGTTCCGACGTGACTACGAGCACACGACGCTCCGTGGGCACTTGGGGCTGGAGCGGCCCGCGGCATGAGCTGACGGGCTGAGCACTCGGAGGCAGCACCGAGCCGCGCGGGGTACCATGGAGCCATCATGATCGAGAACTTCTGGTTGAATGCCGCGTGGTCGGTGCTGCCGACGCTCCTGGTGTTCGCGCTGTTCTATGTGATCCTCCGCGCGATCGTGCGCTCTGACCGCAACGAGCGTCGCGTCTACGCCGACATCGAGGCGGAGGAGAGAGCGCGTCGCGGCCTCCCGCCGAAGCCTCCGGCGCCCTCGAGCAACTGACGGCACGCCTTCAGCGGCATCCTTCTCGCCCCGATAGCATCGGAGTCATGACGGCTCCGGCACATCGACCGGCCCGCACGAGGGCGGTCACGCGATGAGCTTCTTCGACGACGCCGTCATTGAGATCTTCGGCGTCAGCTTCGGCTGGTGGGCGATCGTGATCTTCGTCATCGACCTGGGCGTCCGTGTGCTCGCGATCATCTACGTCCCGCGCAACCGTCTCCCATCTTCGGGGATGGCGTGGCTTCTCGCCATCTTCTTCATCCCGTTCCTCGGGGTGCTGCTGTTCCTCATCATCGGCAACCCGAAGCTTCCGCGCGCCAGGCGCAAACGCCAGCAGGACATCAACTCGTACATCGCGAGCGTCGTCGCGGAGCTGCCGCACGATGAGAGCCTTGCCGCCACCCCTGAGTGGCTGCCCTCCCTCGCGTACCTCAATCAGAACCTCGGCGGCTTCCCGATGCTCGGCGGCAACACGGCCGTACTCGAGCACGACTACGCGTCGTCGCTGCAGGGGATGATCGACGATATCGAGGCGGCTGAGAAGTGGGTGCACGTCGAGTTCTACATCATGTGTCAGGATGCCACGACCGTGCCGTTCTTCGATGCGCTCGAACGTGCGGTGACGCGCGGTGTCTCGGTCAGGGTGCTGTTCGATCACGTCGCTTCGCTGCGCACGCCCGGCTACCGTGACATGACCGACCGGCTGACGTCGATGGGCGCTGACTGGCATCGGATGCTGCCGCTCGACCCGCTGCAGTGGAAGTGGCAGCGCCCTGACCTGCGCAACCACCGCAAGCTGCTGGTCGTCGACGGCAGCGTCGCCTGGATCGGCTCGCAGAACATCATCGACCGCAGCTACAACAAGAAGCGCAACATCGAGCGCGGGCTCAAATGGCAGGAGCTGCAGGCGCGGGTGCACGGCCCGGTCGTGGGAGCGATCAACGCGATCTTCCTCACTGACTGGTACAGCGAGACCGATGAGCTTCTCGCGGACGGGGCTGACCCGCAGGGCGAAGGCGCGGTGACGCAGGAGGATCGCCCGGGCGACCTCGTCTGCCAGGTGGTTCCGTCAGGTCCCGGCTTCGAGGGCGAGAACAATCTGCGTCTCTTCCTCGGGCTGCTGTGGGCGGCGCAGAACCGCATCGTCATCACGAGCCCGTACTTCGTGCCGGATGAATCGCTGCTCTTTGCGATCACGACGGCCGTGCACCGGGGAGTCCCCGTCGACCTGTTTGTCTCGGAGATCGGCGACCAGGCGATGGTCTATCACGCGCAGCGCTCCTACTATGAGGCTCTTCTTCGTGCGGGTGTGCGCATCTTCCTGTATCCGAAGCCGTACATTCTGCACTCCAAGCACTTCACGATCGATGACGAGGTCGCGGTGCTCGGGTCGAGCAATATGGATATGCGCTCGTTCGGTCTCAATCTCGAGGTCTCGCTGCTTGTGCGGGGTCGTGACTTCGTGCGCGACATGCGTGCGATCGAAGACCACTACCGCTCACTCAGTCGAGAGCTCACGCTCGACGAGTGGATGAAGCAGCCGCTGCGCTCAACCGTGCTCGACAACCTCGCACGGTTGAGCTCGGCTCTGCAGTGACGCGCTCGTGCCTCACTGCGGGGGTTCCTGTCCGCTGCGCTCGAGCAGATCGCCCGGGGTGCACCGCAGGGCATCGCAGATGGCGACGAGCGTCGAGAACCGGATCGCCTTCGCGCGGTCGTTCTTGAGCACGGACAGATTCACGATGCTGACGCCCACGGTCTCGCTCAACTGGGTGAGTGTCATGCCGCGTTCGGCGAGCAGCTCGTCGAGTCGACAGTGGATGCCCGTCGGCTCTCCCTCTGGTTCGCGGGGTGCCATCAGACGAGTCCTTCCGTCTCGCGCTGCAAGCGCTCGCCCGCGCGGAAGGCGATTGCGACGAGTCCGAGGGATGCCGCGACAAAGTACGTGACCCAGAAGCTCATCGGCGTGCTGATATCGCCCTCCCCGATGTGTTCGAGAGAGGCGAGGATGCCGTTGATGGCGAACGTCCGTGCGCCCTGGACGATCAGCGTTCCCACGAACAGGGTGATCGCTGTGGCGGAGACGAGGCGGCTGTTGGCGCGATCGAACGTGATGCCGCGCGAGATATTCCGGCACAGTGCGAGGATGCAGGCGATGACGCCGAAGAAGGTGAGGGCTCTCACGATGACGACGGTGACGGCTGCGATCACGGAGATGAGCGGAGTGTCCGGAGCGGCGACGGTGACCTCGGTGACGACGGCGCTGGCTCCGCCTCCGAGAGCGGTGGAGACGGTGCCCGTCTCGAGAGGGACTGTCGGAGTGAAGACACCGGCTGGAAACAGATTCGTCACGCTGACGACCGTCCAGATGAGCACGGCGATCGCGGCGACGGCGCCGTAGAGCATGATCAACCGCAGATCATTCCGATCAGAGCGGCTGAGGTTCTGTTCCATGATGGCTCCCTTTATCGATATTCGATATTAGCGATAAACGATAAGTTATCGATTGTCGATATGTATGTCAAGGGCGGCGGCGCATCTGTCACGCCGTGGGCGAACAGGGGGAAGTGGTGGCCGATACGTCGTTACGCTGTCAGTATCGACACCGTTCTCAGCCCGAGGTGTCGAAAGGAGTGAAGATGTTCGAGAGATTCACCGACCGCGCCCGCCGCGTCGTCGTCTTGGCCCAGGAAGAGGCCAAGATGCTGAACCACAACTACATCGGAACCGAGCACATTCTGCTCGGTCTCATCCACGAGGGCGAGGGCGTCGCCGCAAAGGCGCTTGAGTCTATGGGCATCTCGCTCGACGCAGTGCGTGAGCAGGTGACCGACATCATCGGAACCGGTCAGCAGCAGCCGACGGGGCACATCCCGTTCACGCCGCGTGCCAAGAAGGTTCTTGAGCTAAGCCTGCGCGAAGCGCTGCAGCTCGGCCACAATTACATCGGAACCGAGCACATTCTGCTCGGTCTCATCCGCGAGGGCGAGGGCGTCGCCGCACAGGTGCTCGTCAAGCTCGGCGCCGACCTGAACCGGGTTCGGCAGCAGGTCATCCAGCTGCTGTCGGGCTACCAGGGCAAGGAGACCGCCTCTGTCGGCGGTGCTCCGAACGAGACTGCGCCGCAGGGCGGATCGCAGATCCTCGACCAGTTCGGACGCAACCTCACGCAGGCCGCTCGCGACAACAAGCTCGACCCGGTGATCGGGCGCGAGAAGGAGATCGAGCGCGTCATGCAGATTCTGTCGCGCCGCTCCAAGAACAACCCCGTGCTGATCGGTGAGCCCGGCGTCGGCAAGACCGCCGTCGTCGAGGGCCTTGCGCAGGCGATCGTCAAGGGCGAGGTTCCCGAGATCCTCAAAGACAAGCAGCTGTATTCGCTCGACCTCGGCTCGCTCATCGCCGGAAGCCGCTACCGCGGTGACTTCGAGGAGCGTCTGAAGAAGGTCACGAAGGAGATCCGCACGCGCGGTGACATCATCGTCTTCATCGACGAGATCCACACGCTCGTGGGTGCTGGTGCCGCTGAAGGCGCCATCGACGCCGCCAGCATCCTCAAGCCGCTCCTGGCACGAGGCGAGCTGCAGACGATCGGTGCGACGACCATTGACGAGTATCGCAAGCACTTCGAGAAGGATGCCGCGCTCGAGCGTCGTTTCCAGCCGATTCAGGTGGACCAGCCGTCGCTTCCGCACACCATCAACATTCTGAAGGGGCTGCGCGACCGCTACGAGGCGCACCACAAGGTGTCCATCACCGATGGAGCACTTGTCGCGGCAGCGAATCTCTCCGACCGCTATGTCTCCGACCGGTTCCTGCCGGACAAGGCGATCGACCTGATCGACGAGGCGGGTGCTCGCCTGCGTCTGTCGATTCTCTCGAGCCCGCCCGAGCTGCGTGAGTTCGACGAGAAGATCTCGAACGTGCGTCAAGCGAAGGAAGCCGCGATCGAGGAGCAGGACTTCGAGAAGGCCGCGAGCCTGCGCGACGAGGAGAAGAACCTTCTCGGTGAGCGCCTCCGCCTCGAGAAGCAGTGGAGGAGTGGCGAGGTCAAGGCAACCGCGACGGTCGACGAGGGTCTGATCGCCGAGGTGCTCGCACAGGCGACCGGCATCCCTGTGTTCAAGCTCACGGAAGAGGAGTCCAGCCGACTCGTCTTCATGGAGAAGGCGCTGCACGAGCGCGTCATCGGTCAGGATGAAGCCATCTCGGCGCTGTCCCGCACCATCCGTCGCACTCGCGCCGGACTGAAGGACCCGAAGCGTCCGAGCGGTTCGTTCATCTTCGCCGGTCCGACCGGCGTCGGAAAGACCGAGCTCGCGAAGGCGCTCGCGGAGTTCCTGTTCGACGACGAAGACGCGCTCATCTCGCTCGACATGAGTGAGTTCGGTGAGAAGCACACCGTCTCGCGGCTGTTCGGTGCCCCTCCCGGGTTCGTCGGCTTCGAAGAGGGCGGCCAGCTCACCGAGAAGGTGCGTCGCAAGCCGTTCAGTGTCGTACTCTTCGACGAGATCGAGAAGGCGCACCCCGACATCTTCAACTCCCTACTCCAGATCCTGGAAGAGGGGCGTCTGACGGATGGCCAGGGCCGTGTCGTCGACTTCAAGAACACCGTCATCATCATGACCACGAACCTCGGTTCGAAGGGCATCGCCGGTGGTCCCGTCGGCTTCCAGATCGAGGGCGACACCGCGACCAACTACGAGACGATGAAGGCGAAGGTCAACGAAGAGCTGAAGAAGCACTTCAAGCCCGAGTTCCTGAACCGTGTCGATGACACGATCGTGTTCCCGCAGCTGTCGAAGTCGGAGCTGCTGCAGATCGTGGACCTGTTCATCAAACGACTGGGTGAGCGCATGCTCGACCGTGACATGACGATCGATCTGACCGTTCCGGCGAAGGAGCGTCTCATCGACGTCGGCTTCGACCCGGCGCTCGGTGCTCGACCGCTGCGTCGTGCGATGCAGAGCCAGGTCGAGGATGAACTCAGTGAGAAGATCCTCCACGGCGAGCTCAACCCGGGCGACCACGTGCACGTCGACTTCGCGGACGGCAAGTTCACATTCACGACGACGCAGCGTGAGGAGTCGGTCGGTGCCGGCATCAACGCGAATGCGTCGCTCGGAACCGGTGGCGTCACTCCTGACCTCGCGATCACGGAGAACCCGCGCGAGCAGTAGGGCACCTATGCCGCAGAGAAGGAGGCCGCTGACACACGTCAGCGGCCTCCTTCTCTGTCTTCCGCTTCGGTGTCGTCACATCCATCAGGAATGAAGAAGTGCGTGGCCTGCGCACGGGCATACTCTGTTTCTCACAGACAACGAGGTGAGGAGAAAAGATGTCGACCGAAACGAGCACCGGGTTCAGCGCAGAAGAGCGCGCGGCGATGAAGACGCGAGCGGCAGAGCTGCGAGCAGAGGGCAAGAAGGGCGCCAAGAAGGCGGATGACCTGCAGGCTCTGCTTGACGCGATCGAGAAGATGAACCCGGAGGATCGAGCGCTCGCTGAGCGGGTGCACGCGACGATCACGGCGACGGCGCCGCAGCTGCTGCCGAAGACCTGGTACGGAATGCCCGCCTACGCAAACGAGAGCGGAAAGCTCGTGGTCGCGTTCAAGAACTCCGGCAAGTTCAAGAACCGGTACTCCACGCTCGAGTTCCAAGAGGCGGCGACGCTCGACGACGGCGACATGTGGCCGGTCTCGTGGGCGATCCCCACGTGGACGCCGACGGTCGAGGCGACGATCGTGAAAGCGGTGACCGCTGCGGTCAGCTGACGATCAATCCAAGTGGTCGAGGTATCGAAGCAGAACGCCTTCGCGCATCGCCCACGGCGAGACGTCGAGCTCCTTCACATCAAAGGCGCGCATCGTCTCTGACAGCACGATTCCTCCCGCGACGATCTGGAAGGTGCGGTCGACCGTGATGCCGGGAAGCTCGGGGCGGGATGCCGCGGAGAGACGCGCCAGTCGCGGCACCCAATCGTCGAGCTGACTGCGGCGAAGCAGCATCCTGTCGCTGTCGCCCACGCCGTCGCGCACCGAACCGGCCAGGCGGGCGAGTGAGCGGATGGTCTTCGAGGAGCCGACCACGTGTGAGGGTGGCGGCATCTCGGAGAACTCCGTGCGTGACTGCTCGAGGATGCCGCGAGCGTGGTCCCGCAGGGCATCCTGCTGTTCGATCGTGGGCGGATCGTCTGGCAGGAAGGAAATGGTCGACCGTCCAGCCCCGAGGGGGACGCTGAGGCCGATCGTGGGGTATTCGTCCTGTCCCATCGAGATCTCGAGCGAACCGCCGCCGATGTCGAAGAGGAGGATGTTGCCGGCCGACCAGCCGTACCAGCGACGGACGGCGAGGAATGTGAGCTTGGCTTCGTCTTCGCCCGAGAGCACTCCGAGTTCGATGCCGGTCTCCTGGGTGACGAGCTCGAGGACCTCCGGACCGTTCTTCGCCTCGCGGATCGCGGACGTCGCGATCGGCAGCAGCTCGTCGAGGTTGCTGCGAGCCGCGAGCTCTGCGGCGCCGCTGACAGCCGAGACGATCGCGTCGACGCCCTCGTCGGTGATGGAGCCGTCGGGGGCGAGATAGCGCATGAGGCGCAGTACGGACTTATGGCTCGCCATCGGCTCCGGATGGGCGCCGGGATGGGCATCGACGATGAGCAGGTGGACGGTGTTCGAACCGACATCGAGAACCCCGAGACGCATATCAGAACGATAGCGCCTCGGCTCCCCCTGTGCAGATTCGCTTGTGCAGATTCGGTCCTCGGTGCACATAATGGATGTAGTTATACGACACGGAAGGACAGTCATGGCAGACGATCAGCGACTCGACGTACGTTCCGAGGTTCCGGCGCGTCGGCACGAGCTCATCTTTGAGCACTATTTCGCGCTCAGCGCTGGTGAATCCTTCCTGCTCGTCAACGACCACGACCCGAAACCGCTGTATTACCAATTCGCTGCGGAGCACCCGGGCGAGTTCACATGGGAGCCCGTCGACCAGGGCCCGGAGGTGTGGAGCGTCCGCATCGGACGCACCGACAAGACATCGTGACCGATGATGCTCTCGCGAAGTCGCTGACGACGCTTCTCGTCAAGACGCTTCGCGCTCTCGGCCAGGCCGGGCAGCCAGACGAAGGCCTGCGCTTGGCCGGTCAGGCCTGGAGCCAGCTGCGGCACGATCACCCCGCGGAGGCTGAGCGGATCAACGGCACGATGCACTACCTTGCGCGGCTGCCGAGCTCGGCGCCCGTCGGAACGCATCGCGGCGATGACGAGGCCGACGAATCGGCGGGCAGCTGAGCAGACGCGCGCCTTCTTCACCCGGTTCGCAGGTGAGCCGCTGTAAGATCTCCTCGTTGGGTACCGAGCTGCCCGGGAAGTGAGAGCGGGACGAGGAATGACTGGGTTTAGAGTGCGTTGGGCACGCACCAGTGACGTTCCCCTCATCCAGAAGCTCATCGAGCCGCTCGTTCAGGAGCGTATTCTGCTCGGCAAAGAGCGGGTCGTGTTCTACGAGGCTGTGCAGGAGTTCCGCATCGCCGAGACCGACGACGGAACCGTGATCGGCTGTGGGGCGCTGCACGTCATGTGGGAGGACCTCGGCGAGGTCCGCACACTCGCGGTCGCGCAGGAGTGGCTCGGCAAGGGCGTGGGGCATTCACTGCTCACCACGCTGCAGGAGGATGCCCGTGTGCTCGGCCTCAAGCGGCTCTTCTGCTTGACGTTCGAGGTCGACTTCTTCACCAAGCACGGCTACGCGCCCATCGGAGAGAGCGTCGTGGACCCGGAGGTGTATGCGGAGCTCGTGCGCTCCACTGACGAGGGCGTCGCAGAGTTTCTGGATCTCGCTCGAGTGAAGCCCAACACGCTGGGCAACACGCGGATGCTGCGGCTGATCTGAGCCGCGTCGCTTGACACATCCTCTCCGTCTGCTCATGTGAGCGGGATCGCCACCGTGAGGTGCACTTCTCACTGACTCGCGTCGCTCTGTCGGTGCGAGGCTCTAGTTTGTAGTCAGCTGTTCACCAGTCCGCTGGGAACACGCAATGAGCCGCTCCTAGTGTGACGATGGCGTCGCACCGGGTCCGCTCGTTGGGCGCACTGACGCGCCGTCGCGCGTCAGCTGACTTTCCGAGGAGAAGCACCTGTGACGATGACGACCGCGCGAGAACGCACGATCTGTTCCGCTGCAGCGCTGCTGGGTTTGGCGTGCGCTCCGCTCGCCGCGATGCCCGCTGCCGCTGCAGAGGACTCTGGCGCCGGGGTGGTGATCAATGAGGCCTACCTGAGTGGCGGAAGCGCCGGTGCGATGTACGACCACAAGTTCGTGGAGCTCTACAACCCGACCGATGCCCCGATCGTTCTCGACGGAATGTCGCTGCAGTATCGTTCGTCGGGCGGCTCCACGGCCACGAACGGCGTCGCGGTGCTCTCCGGAGAGATCGCGGCCGGTGGTTACTACCTCATCGCGATGAACGGCAATGCCGACACCGGTGCGGCGCTCACGAACGTGAATCTCGACGCTGGCGGAAGCATCAATCCGAGCGGCACGAAGGGCACGCTCTTCCTCGTCGACGGAACCGAGAAGATCACTCCTCCGGTGGGCGATGTCGCCGGGGTCGAGGGAATCCTGGATGCGCTCGGCTATGGTTCGACGAACACGTTCGAGGGCGAAGCGGCGCAGGCTCCCTCGAGCAACTCGGACGTCCGCTCGAATGTGCGGACCGACGGTGCCGACACCGACAGCAACAGGAACGACTTCTCCCTGACCGAGGAGATCACGCCGCAGGGCAGCGGGACGCTCACGGTCGGCGAGGACGACGAAGCCGAGGGCGGTGACGAGACCGGTCCGGTCGGCCCGGGCACGGAACTCACGATCGCGGAGATCCAGGGCACCGGCGCGAAGACACCGTACGCGGGTGACGTGGTCACGACCACGGGCGTCGTGACGGCGGCCTTCCCCGAGGGCGGGCTCAGCGGCTTCTACCTTCAGACCGAGGGCACGGGTGGTGTGATCGACGCGGAGAGCCACGCGGCATCCGATGGGATCTTCGTCTTCGCCAAGAGCATTCCCGTGACCGTCGAGGTGGGTGACAAGGTCACTCTGAACGGCACAGCGGACGAGTACTATGACCTGACGCAGATCGTGGTCGCCGACGCGCAGGACATCACAGTGATGGCGAAGGATGCCGCACTGCCGGCGCCCGCCGAGGTGGCGTTCCCCGCCAACGACGCTGAGCGCGAGACCCTCGAGAGCATGCTCGTCGCGCCGCAGGGCGACTACACGGTGACCGAGGTATACGAGACGAACCGCTACGGTGAGGTCGCTCTTGCGGCATCCGACTCGCCTCTCGTCAACCCCACGGTGAAGGGCCTCCCGGGGACGGATGCGTACAACGCCGAGGTGGCGCGCGCAGAAGCCGAGGGCGTTGTGCTCGACGATGGCTCCTCGGTCGACTTCACGAACTCCGCCAACTCGGGAACTCCTCTGCCGTATCTTTCGCTCGAGAACCCGGTTCGCGTCGGTGCCGAAGTCACCTTCACAGATGCGGTCTTGCTCGACTACCGATTCGGCGCGTGGAAGTTCCAGCCGACGTACCGGGTGACGGGCAACACCGATCAGCCCGTCGAGTTCGAGAACACGCGTGAAGCGACGCCGGAGGATGTCGGCGGCGATGTGACGCTTGGGACGTTCAACGTGCTGAACTACTTCGCCACGACGGGCGATGAGCGTCCCGGCTGCACGTCGTTCTACACGGATCGCGATGGAAACAAGATCACGGTGCGCGACTCGAGTCCCGCTGACTGCCAGGTGCGTGGTGCGGCGAACGCCGAGAACCTCACGCGTCAGCAGGACAAGATCGTGGCCGCGATCAATGCTCTTGGCGCGGATGTGGTCTCGCTCGAAGAGATCGAGAACTCACTGGCAGCCGGTCACGAGGACCGCGACTATGCGTTGAGCGTTCTCGTCGACGCGCTCAACGAGGCGGCCGGAGCTGCCGTGTGGGACTACGTGCGCTCGCCGGAGAATCTGCCGGAGAACGAGGATGTCATCCGCACGGCCTTCATCTACAAGCCCGCGGCCGTCGAACTGGTCGGGGACGCGGAGATTCTCATCGGATCCGATGCCTTCGACAATGCGCGTGAACCTGACGCGCAGGCCTTCGTGCCGGTGGGCGGCGACGCTGACGACGTCTTCGTGGTCGTGTCGAACCACTTCAAGTCGAAGGGCGGTGGCGACAGCGCCTCAGGCGACAACGCCGACAACCAGGACGGCATCGGTGCGTACAACGGCGATCGCACACGGCAGGCTGAGGCGCTGCTGGAATTCGCCGATGCCTTTGCGGCGAAGCACGACACCGACAAGGTGTTCTTGGTCGGTGACTTCAACTCGTATGCGGCGGAGGACCCGATCACGACGATCACGGGTGCCGGCTACGTCGATCAGGGCGCGAAGACCGGTGAGTACACGTACAACTACGACGGTGCGGTCGGCTCTCTCGACTACATCTTCGCCTCACCGGCGGCAGATGCGACGGTCACAGGGCAGGACATCTGGAACATCAACTCGGTGGAGTCGGTGGCTCTGGAATACTCACGCCACAACTACAACGTGAGCGACCTCTACGCGGCCGACGTGTTCCGTGCGAGCGACCACGACCCGATGCTCGTGGGAATCTCCACGGGCGAGGGCGCTCCGGGCGACAGCGATCAGCCGGGAGACGGCGACCAGCCGGATCCGGATAACGGTGCTGCTAACGACAGCGAGACTGCCGCTCCCACTGCTGCGGCATCCGGTGATCTGCCTCGAACCGGTGGCGAACTGCTTCCGGCGCTCATCGTGGCGCTGTTGCTCGCGGCGGCTGGCGGAGCCGTACTCGTCGCGCGTCGTCGGATGCACAGCTGACGGCTCGAGCAACCTATGACCCAACCCCAACGAATAACCAGGAGAGACATGTCGATATTCACACGTCGAGGACGACGTCTGACGGCAGCGGGAGCGCTGGCCGGGCTCGTCCTCGCTCCGCTGACGGCGCTGTCAGCCGCTGCCGATGACGCGACGCCAAGTGCAGAAGGCACAACGACGATCAACCTCATCAACATCAACGATTTCCACGGACGCATCGACGACAACACCGTCACGTTCGCGGGAACCATCGAAGAACTGAAGGAATCTGCGGCGAACCCGATCTTCCTGTCCGCGGGAGACAACATCGGGGCATCCAATTACGCCTCGTCGTCAGCTGAGGACAACCCCACGATCGATGTCCTGAATGATCTTGGGCTCAAAGCCTCGGCAGTGGGCAACCACGAGTTCGACAAGGGTCTCGATGACCTCACAGAACGTGTCTCGAAACGGGCCGGATTCGAGTATCTCGGAGCCAATGTCTACACGGCTGGCACGAAGAAGCCGAAGCTCAAGGAGTACACGATCGTCACGGTTGACGGCATCCGGGTGGGAATCATCGGTGCTGTGACGCAGGAGGTTCCGTCGCTCGTGTCGAAGTCCGGCATCGAGGGGCTCGAATTCGGCGACCCGGTCGAAGCTGTGAACCGAGTGGCGGACGAGCTCACTGACGGCGACACGAGCAACGGCGAAGCCGATGTCATCATCGCGGAGTATCACGAGGGAGCCTCGGCTGGCGCTCCAGAGGGTGCGACCCTCGAGGAGGAGCTCGCACAGGGCGGTGCGTTCGCCAAGATCGTGACGAAGACCTCGAGCAAGGTGGACGCGATCTTCACCGGTCACACGCACAAGGAATACGCGTGGTCCTACAACGGCCGTGCTGTCGTGCAGACCGGCAGCTACGGCGAGAACATCGGGCAGATTGTCCTGAGCGTGGATGCCGATGGCAACGTCTCGACTGTGTCGTATGGAAACCACTCTCGCCTCGAGGCCGAGAAGGGTGCGACGGACGAAGAGACCGCCGCGAACAAGAAGGCGTTCCGCGAGAGCCTCATCGCTGAGTATGACCGCGTTCGCGCCGTCAATGAGACCACGCAGGCGGCACTGGCGGCGGCCGAGGAGAAGGGCAGCGTGGTTCTTGGTGAGGCGACCGCTGACATCACGACTGCGTACTACACGAACAGTGAGGGCGAAACCGTTCGTGACGACCGTTCGAGCGAATCGACGCTCGGCAACTTCGTCGCTGATGCTCTGTTGGAGACGCTGAGCGAGCCAGAGGTCGGCGGTGCCGAGATCGGTGTCGTGAACCCGGGCGGACTGCGTGCCGAGCTCTTCGAAGGTGAGATCACAGTTGCGGAGGCGAACTCGGTTCTGCCGTTCCTCAACAACCTGTGGACCACGACGCTCACGGGGGAGCAGGTCAAGACGATGCTCGAGCAGCAGTGGCAGCGCTCGGCGGACCCGAATGGCGAGGCCCCGAGTCGCCCGTATCTGCAGCTGGGCCTCTCGAACAATGTGACGTACACCTACGACCCCGATGCGGCGATGGACAGCCACATCACGTCGGTCACGATCAACGGCGAACCGCTCGATCCTGAGCGCGAGTATCGCATCGGCTCCTTCAGCTTCCTGCTCGACGGCGGAGACAACTTCCACGTCTTCACCGAGGGCAAAGACACGAAGGACTCCGGGCTCATCGACCGTGATGCGTGGATGGACTACATCGAGGACAATTCACCGGTGTCGCCGAGCTACGACCGCCGTGCGGTGGCTGTGACAGGCATCCCGACCGAGGCCGTCGACGCCGGCTCGACCTTCGAACTCCAGCTGTCGAAGCTCGATCTGACCTCGCTGGGTGTGACGCCCGAGACCGGTCTGACGATCGCGCTTGATGGCGAGGAGATCGGCACTGCGTCAGTCACGGACGGCGCGGCTGACGTGCAGATCGAGGTTCCCGCGGATGCCGAGGGAGCTAGCACTCTGACGCTGACGGGCGACGTGAGCGGAACCGTTGTGACGATTCCGCTGACGATCAATGCGGCCGACGGCGGAAGTGAGACGCCGGGCACGGAGAAGCCGACCGAGGAGCCTGCCCCCGTGGACGAGGGCGACATTCCGGATGCCGGTGAGGATGGCATCTCTACGGTCGACAGCGCACAGGCGGGTGACACGATCACGATCGACGTGGGCGCCGAGCACGCCGGCGAGTGGGTGTCCGTGTGGCTGTACTCCACGCCGATTCAGCTCTCCGACGGCTGGATCCAGGTTGCGGAGGACGGCACCGTCACGGTGACGATTCCCGAGGACGTTCCGGCGGGCGAACACCGCATCGTCGTGATCGGCGCGGATGGAACGGTGATCGGCTGGCAGTACATCACGATCACCGCCGCTGACGGGGCGGGAGGTGCCGGAGACGGAACGGCAAACGCGTCTGACGACCTGCCGCGCACCGGTGCGGAAGCGTCGGAGCTGCTGCCCTTCGCGCTCATCGCCCTCGGGCTCATGGCTCTCGGCGGTGCAGCGTTCGGCGTCAGCAGGTACCGTGCACGCAAGGTGGCTGACCGCTCGTAGCGAATCAGTGTGATCGCGCGCGGAGGGAACAGGCTTCCCTCCGCGCGCGTGGCGCACGAGCATCCCGCCTCATCGCACCTACCATGAGGTCATGTCGACGAATCAGGGTCCACACGGTCGTCTGCCCCGCAGCGTCTACATCAAACGCCGCCTGTGGGTGCTTGCAGGGCTGATCGCGGTCATTGCCATCATCGTTCTGCTCATCTGGCGGCCCGGTGCCTCAGGCGCCGAAGAGGCCGCAGCGACTCCGACTCCGACCGCCACCGCCACACAGAAGGCGGAGGAGGAGCCTGCTGAGGAGGAGGCGTCCGATGCCCCCGTCGAGTGCACGAAGGACAACGTCACTGTCACGGCGAAGACCGACAAGCAGACGTATGCGTCGGGAGAGCTGCCCAAGCTGACCCTGTCGATCACGAACAACGGTGACATACCGTGCACGATCGACGTCGGAACCTCGCAGCAGGTGTTCACCATCACGAGCGGTGACGACACGTACTGGACGTCGACGGACTGCCAGACGGAGCCGACGAACGCCGAGACCACGATCAAGCCGGGCAAGACGCTCACGAGCGACCCCGCGGTCGAGTGGGACCGCACACGCAGCAACCCCGATACGTGTGACGCTGAGAAGCGCGACGAAGTTCCGGGAGACGGGGCGTCGTATCATCTGAAGACATCGGTCGCGGGAATCGAGTCGGAGAAGTCAGCGCAGTTCGTGCTCTACTGACTTCTCCTGAGACACTGGAGAGCATGGCGAAGTCCAAGAAGAAGCCGCAGCCGGAGTTCCGTTCGCAGGCGCTCGCGGAGGCCCTGGAGAAGCAGGACATGGCGGCCGTCGCGTTCGCGCTCCGCAATGACCGCATGGTCGTTCCGCTCATGAAGCCGGGGCAGAGAGACAAACCGACGGATGCCGGTGAGGTGTGGACGTTCCGTCAGCCTGAGACCGGCAAGCTCGCGCTGCTGCTGTTCTCGGACGCCAAGAACAAGCCCGCCTCGCTCCCTCCGTTCGTCGGGCTGCACGACGGCCTGTGGCTGCACACGTTTCTGCGCACCCACGGCAGCGCGATCGAGACGATCTTCTTCGACATCGCGGGCCCGCACCCCATGCAGGCGACGCCCGACGAGGTGCTGCGCGTGCTCGACCTCGAGATCGAGTGAGCGCGCGACGCCGTCAGAACGCGGTGTCGATCTCCTGATCGCGGATGCTTCCGCCCGTGCGCTTGGCGAGTGCGAGAGCATTCTGGATGCCACCAGCGCTCGAGTCCACGATGGTGCTGTACCCGAGGCGACGTGCCTCCGAGGTGCGCTGCTTGGCGGCGACCACGGGTCGGATCTCGCCCGCGAGACTGATCTCTCCGAATGCGGCGAGTGAGTGCGGAACGGGCCAGTCGCCGCGAGCGGAGGCGATGGCGACCGCGATAGCGAGGTCGGCGGACGGCTCGGTCAGCCGTACGCCGCCGACGGTCGAAACGTAGACGTCGTGATCGGCGAGCTCGACTCCCGCACGGCGTTGGAGCACTGCGAGCAGCATGGCGACGCGGTTCGAATCGACGCCGCTCGTCACGCGGCGTGCGTTCGGGGCTGCCGACTTCACGACGAGCGCCTGGATCTCGACGGGAAGGGCCCGTCGACCCTCCATGGCGATTGTCACGCAGGTGCCCGACACCGGAGCACCCTTGCTGAGGAAGAGCTTCGACGGGTCAGGCACCTCTTCGATGCCGGCGCCGGTCATCTCGAAGCATCCCACCTCATCGGTCGGGCCGAACCGATTCTTGAGTGCGCGGACGAACCGCAGAGCCGTCTGCCGATCGCCCTCGAACTGACACACGACGTCGACGAGATGCTCGAGCATGCGCGGCCCGGCGATGGTGCCGTCTTTGGTGACGTGGCCGACCAGCAGCAGCGGAAGCGAACGCTCCTTCGCGACACGGATGAGTGCCGCGGCGACCTCGCGCACCTGGCTCGGCTGCCCCGGCAGTCCGTCGACGCTGCTGCTCGCGACCGTCTGTACGGAGTCGACGATCAGGAGGTCGGGATTCACAGCCTCGATCTGCCCGAGCACCGTTGACAGGTCGGTCTCGGCCGCGAGGAATAGGTTGTCGTCGAGAGCCCCGGTGCGCTCGGCGCGCAGCCGGACCTGGCTGACGGACTCCTCGGCGCTGACGTATAGCACGCGCGACTTCGCCCGAGCTCCGCGCGCTGCGACCTCGAGCAGGAGCGTCGACTTGCCGACGCCGGGCTCGCCGGAGAGCAGAATCGCGGCGCCCGGAACGATGCCGCCGCCCAGAACGCGATCGAACTCGGCGATGCCACTCGGCCAGTGTGAGATCGACGCTGTCGCGACGCCCGTGATGGGGCGCGCTGCTCGGTCGGCATCCACCCTCGTCGTCGTCACGCGCTTCTCGATGCCGCTCTTCTGCCCGGCCTCCACGACGGTGCCCCACTGCTGGCATTCGCCGCAGCGGCCGACCCATTTTGCGGTCTGCCAGCCGCACTCGGTGCATGTGTAGGAGGAAACGGTCTTCGCCATGCTTCGAGCGTATCGACCACGTCTGACATCGTGCGTGAGCCAGGAATCCTTGACACCGCTGACACTCACGGGTACAGCTGGGTTATGGAGACATTCGCGAAGTGGGAATCAGAGATCCGCGGCTACAGCCGCACGTACCCGACGGTTTTCGCTACGGCGTCTAACGCTCGGCAGGTCGATGTGGACGGTCGAAGCTACGTCGACTTCTTCGGCGGTGCCGGAGTCCTCAATTTCGGTCATAACAACGAACGCATGAAACGTGCCATGATCGAGTTTCTCGAGTCCGACGGCGTCGCCCACAGTCTCGACATGGCGACGACCGCCAAGCGGGACTTCATCGAGAAGTTCGCGTCGACGATTCTCGAGCCACGCGGCATGAACATGAAGATGCAGTTCATGGGTCCCACGGGGTCGAACGCGGTCGAAGCGGCCCTCAAGCTGGCACGACGCGTCACTGGTCGCCGCAACGTGATCGCGTTCTCGCACGGCTTCCACGGCATGACGCTCGGTTCACTCGCGTGCACGGCGAACGACTTCTTCAGGCAGGCTGCGGGGGTGCCCCTCGAATATGTCGAGCGCGAACCCTTCGAGACGGCTCCCGGCGGGGGTCTCGACGCCCTGGACGATCTGCGGGCGCAGTTCGAGGACCCCTCGAGCGGACGCATCCCGCCGGCCGCGTTCATCGTCGAGGTGATCCAGGCCGAGGGCGGTGTGAACGTGGCGTCCGCGGAGTGGCTGCAGGCCGTTCAGAAACTCGCGCACGATGTGGGGGCGCTCTTCATCATCGATGACATTCAGGTCGGATGCGGTCGAACCGGAAGCTACTTCGGATTCGACGGGCTCGGGCTCGACCCCGACATCGTCTGCCTCGCGAAGGGCATCGGCGGCTACGGAACCCCGATGGCGATGAACCTCATCAAGCCGGAGCACGACGCCAAGTGGGCGCCGGGGGAACACACGGGAACCTTCCGCGGGCAGGGCCTCTCGTTCGTGGCGGGGCGCGTCGCACTCAGCTACTTCGAGGACGACGAGCTGATGAACGAGGTCACGCGCAAGAGCGAGGTCATGGCTGACGCGCTGCAGAGCATCGTCGATGAGCACAGCGACCGCGCCTTCGAGGTACGTGGCCGCGGCATGATCCAGGGACTCGACGTGGGTGATGGTGCGATCGCGAAGAAGGCCGTCTCCTTCTGCTTCGAGCACGGCATGCTCATCGGCGCCTGCGGAAGCGGCGGCCGAGTGCTGAAGCTCATTCCGCCGCTGACGACACCGGATGACGACCTGAAGGAGGGCCTCGAGACGCTGACCGCCGCCGTGCGGGCGAGCGTCTGACGCGGCATCCGACATTCATGAATACCGAAGAACCGAACCGACAGACAGAGGTGGTCTGCTAGACAAAGGAGTCCGTGATGAGAAAACGCGACGATATGACGTTCCCTTTCGAGGAGTACGAACGCCGTCTGAGCGAGCTGCGACATCGCATGTCCGAGAGGCTGTTGGATGCCGTCGTGATCTCCGACCCCGAGAATCTCATGTATCTCACGGACTACCAGACCACGGGGTATTCGTTCTTCCAAGCGCTCGTGGTGCCGATCGACGACGAGCCGTTCATGATCACGCGCCAGATGGAGGAGTCGAACGTCGTGGCGCGGACCTGGGTCGACCTGACGCGGCCGTATCCGGACACCGGTGACGCGATCCAATCGCTCGTCCAGGCGCTGCGTGAGTTCGGTCTCCATACCAAGAGCGTCGGGTATGAGCGGAACAGCTACTACTTTCCGGCGTATCACCAGGACTACATCCACACGGCGATCACGGAGGGGCGACTGCTCGACTGCTTCGGCATCGTCGAGGAGGGGCGCATCTGCAAGTCCGACGCAGAGATCGAGATCATGCGCAAGGCCGCGCATGCGACCGAGGTGGGGATGCAGGCGGGTCTCGACGCCTGTCAGGCGGGTGTGACCGAGAACGACATCGGAGCGGAGATCAGCCAGGCGATGTTCCGTGCGGGCGGCGAGACGCCGGCGGTCATGCCGTATGTGACCTCCGGTCCTCGGTCGATGATCGGGCACGCCACCTGGGAGGGCAGGGTCGTCCAGCCCGGTGAGCACGTCTTTCTCGAGGTCGGTGGATGCTTCCGCCGCTACCACACAGCGATGATGCGCACGGTCGTGCTCGGTGAGCTGTCGGACTCCATGCTGACCGCGCAGAAGCGGATGAAGCTGGCCCTGCGCGAGGTGGAGGATGCGATTCGTCCGGGGCTCACGGTGTCGGACGCGGACAATATCGTGCGCAGCATCATCACCGACAACTCGGTCGGTGGGCGACTCGTCACACGGTCGGGCTATTCGATCGGCATCGCGTTTCCGCCCAGCTGGGACGAAGGCTACATCGCGAGCCTCAACCAGGGTGATCCGACGGTGCTGCGGGAGGGCATGACCTTCCACATCATCCCGTGGATGTGGGGCGTCGACGGGGACAAGACCGTCGGAATCTCCGACACCATCCGGGTGACGGCGGACGGCTGCGAGTCGTTCTACACGCTGGACAAGGACTTCGTGAGTAAGCCCGATCAGGCGGCCGAACTGCCCGCCGACAAGGCGCCGACGCCCATCAGACCTGAGATCGCGTGAGAGGAGAGAACGTGCTTGTCGTCACGAACCCGCGCACGGGGGAGAAGATCCGTGAGGTGGAGCCCGCAGACGCGGGTCGAGTGGATGCCGTGCTGGCAGCGGCATCCGAGGCCCAACCGCTCTGGGGTGCGATGTCATTTGCGGAGAGAGGTGAGGTGCTGCGGAGCGTCGCAGCGTATCTCCGCGAGCACGCCGATGACCTTGCGCCTCTCATGACGGAGGAGATGGGCAAACCCATCACGGAAGCGTATGGCGAGGTGGAGAAGGCCGCGTGGTGTGCCGAGCACTACGCGGACAACGCCGAAGAGTACCTTGCGGCGCAGACGCTGGCCTCTGACGCGACACACAGCTACGTGCAGCATCTTCCGCTCGGCACGGTGCTCGGCATTCTGCCGTGGAACGCGCCGTTCTGGCTCGCATCGCGGTTCGCATCGCCGGCGCTGATGGCCGGAAACACGTGCATCATGAAGCACGATCCGCACGTCGTCGGCTGTGCCGAGGCGATTCAGGAGGTGTTCGAGAAGGCGGGTGCGCCGGACGGGGTGTTCCAGCAGCTGCCGATCGAGACGGATGCTGTCGCGGACGTGATCCGCGACGGACGCGTTCAGGCGGTGTCGTTCACCGGATCCGCGCGCGGTGGTGCAGCGGTGGCGAGTGTCGCGGGGAGTCAGATCAAGCCGGCCGTTCTCGAGCTCGGTGGGTCGGACCCGTGCATCGTGCTCGCAGACGCTGATCTCGATGCCGCATCCGATGTCATTACGCTCTCGCGCATCATCAATGCGGGGCAGTCGTGTATCGCGGCGAAGCGGATCATCGTCGAGGAATCGGTGTATGAGGACGTGGTTGAGAGGCTGCGGGAGCGTATGGCTGCGCTCGTGATGGGGGATCCGCGTGAGAAGAGCACCGACATCGGTCCGCTTGCCCGGGACGATCTGCGGCAGAACCTGCACCGTCAGGTGACGGAGACTGTGGATGCCGGAGCGCGCTGTCTGCTCGGAGGGGCGATACCGGAGGGGCCCGGCTACTTCTATCCGGCGACGGTGCTCGCCGATGTCACTGAGGAGATGACGGCGGCGCACGAGGAGACCTTCGGGCCGGTCATGGTGATCATGAGGGCGAAAGATGCGGGGGATGCTCTCGGAATCGCGAACCGCAGTGAGTACGGTCTTGCGGGCAGCGTGTGGTCGACGGCGGAGCGTGGGGAGGAGATCGCGCGTCAGCTGAAGGTCGGGCAGGTCGCGGTGAACGGCATCGTCAAGACGGATCCGCGGCTTCCGAGCGGTGGTATCAAGAGCTCTGGCTACGGACGGGAGCTCGGTCCGCACGGCATCCATGAGTTTGTGAATGCCCAGCAGGTGTGGGTCGGTCCGAAGAAGGGCTGAGGGGCCACCGGGTTCGATTCGCGCTGGAGGGTGAGAATCCTCTACACTTGTGCGCGGTGACGTGTCCGAGCGGCCGAAGGTGCGACTCTCGAAAAGTCGTGTAGGGCAACCCCCTACCGTGGGTTCAAATCCCACCGTCACCGCCAAGTCGAGCCCCCGTTCTCCCCAGTAAACACAAGGGAGAGCGGGGGTTTTGCTTTGCCCAGAATCCGATTTTGCCCACACCTTGCCCACAATTGGGGTAACAATAACCCTGTTGTCGTAACCGAAACTGCATTAATGTGCAGGTCATGGATACCGGACTTGCGAACTATCAAGCCCCGAAACTGCCGAAGCGCAAACGCGACAGTGACCCCTGGTGGAAAGGTCACAGCAAAGGCGTATGGGCGGCAGGAGCGTTCGGTGTGCTCGTCATCGCCGGTGGTGTTGGTCTGTCGATCGTCACGGCACAGAATGAGGGCGAGCAAGACCGGTACGGCACACCTACGGAAGCGTCCATGTACTGCGAGGATGCGGTGCGGGACCAGCTGAAAGCGCCTGACACTGCGGAGTTCGACACGAGTGCGACGGGTTCGGGGACGTACACGGTGACGGGCACGGTGGATTCTGAGAACTCTTTCGGTGCGATGCTCCGGTCAGATTTCCAGTGCACGGTCGTGATCGATGGGGACACACAGCGCACGACGTTGGACAGTCTCGAGCAGAGGTAAAAACCTAAAGTCTGGCGAGTATAGGGTTTCGGCTAATGGTCGTCGACGAGAACGGGCTACCGCCCGCCCCAGCGTGCCCAGAGTGCGGGAACCCGATGGAACCGGAAAGCTTCAAAGGAGACGACAGGATCCAAGTCGCATACGTGTGCCCGGTGCATGGGGTTGGGTGGACGTTCGACCCGTTTGAAAGCTGACTTGCGCGGAGTACCATCAACACATGCGCGCTCTTGGAAAATGGCTCAGCAAGCCAAGCCACATCATCTACGTGGCGTTTTGGCTGTGCATCGCCGTGAGTAGCGCGATTTCCTTGGCGAGTTCGCCCCTCGTGTATGGGAGCAATTCAACATCGCCTTTATCCGCGTTCTTCATCTGGATATTCGTGGGCGCAGCTCTTTACTACCCACTCAAGTTCATGAAGTTCCTACTCAAGCTCGGTCTCGCCTTCATGGGCGTACAGTTCCGTGCAATGAGAGAAACCACACAGGAGTTGAAGAATGAACGGCCCGACCTATTTGAGTGAGCCTGCCCGAGCTGTGGGACAGTGTGTTACCCAGTGGATGGACAGTGGGTGTGCCGGTATTGCGATGTTGTCGTGATCTGGAACTGACCCCTCTTATAGGGGCAACTATGGCGGAGAAACATTGTCCCCTCTAAGCTATTGGAACTGTGACACCCAGGAATTTCGGTAGAGATGCTCAACGGAGGAGCCGCCGGGTCACACGAGAAGCATTACCCACAATTGAGGACGAACGTTGGGAATGCCCCCCACACGTAATCAAAACTGAGTACACGGAAAGGTGGGTTGATGACCCAGCGTGCCGTATTACGATCCGCACTGTTCGCGATGAGGCAACCAACAGAATCGTTGACTATGCTTTTACCCATGAGATAACCGACGACCGTGGCCAGTGGCATCAGATTGCCCGCATTGATTGCAGTCACCAGGAGGTTCACCGACATTGGCCTCCTCCGGATTCGGATGGCGCGCTCAAGCGCGAAGTAATCCGGCCCATCTACTCACAAACTGATGTAGAGGATACCTACCACCCTTGCTTGAATGAGATCTTCGATAATATCGAGGTCAACGAAGGGAAGTGGCGAAATGGCCGCTAATACAGATGCAGAGATCCGCCGCAAGTACGCACGGCTTCTCATGGGTTGCATAGCTCGCAACAACCTTCACTCAATATTGACCGTCAAGGATTCTGACGGGGCGACACCGATCGTAATAGCTCTTGGCCATGAGAAAGTAGACGCTGTTTTCCAGCGAATCAAGCATGCGGGGGGCTCGGCGAACCTTGTCATTGTGGATTCTTCTGAAGATGTCCATTTGATTACGATGGTTCCCGCTAGTCATGCCGCGCCCACATTCGATGAGCCGAATGACCCAGCAGATCTGCACAAGAACATCACGATGGACTTTCTTGTGCACTACATGCAGCGTCAGGCTGACGGAAAAGAGACGTTCCGTATTAGCTTCACAGGAGTCAATCTAGATGCGTCTCGCAACAGTGCGGAACTTGCATCAGTGCTCTAGCTATCCTTTCTAAACACGAAAAGTGCCCCTCTCCCAGCCGTGAGGCCAGGAGAGGGGCAAAGTGTTTACGTCAGTCGAGCTTTTCAGCGTTCGTGAGACCGGGACCGGTGCCGGTGGCACCCTGAGCGGCGAACGCTTTCAGGAGGGATACGACACCGGAACCGAGAGCGATACTGCCGATGGTCTGCCAGTCAGCGTCGAGGACACCGAACTGTCCTGCACCGATGACGGCGAGGGCACCGCCAGCGATGGACGAGATGACACGCTCAGCGGTGGCTTTCCAGAACTTTCGTGTTGCGAACTTCATAGGGTTTCTCCTTATCGTGGTGCGCCATCCGGCCACGGAGGCGGCGGGGGCGGCAGTTGGTCATAAATGTGAGAGCGGAGGACGTGCGCGTAGTCCCGGTACGTGTCCCGTTGAGCCCGCAGCTCTTTGTTGTCTGACTCGAGCGCGGTCATCCGCACGTCCTGAGCGGTCATGCGGTCGTCGGATCGTTGCCGGTACCCGGCCAGCTCTTCTTGAAGCTGGTCGATCATTTTCTGCTCGTTCGATTTCTCCGCCTGAGATGCGGCGACTTCGGTGGCGCGTCCTTGCACTTTCGCGGTGATGAGTGCGCCGAGGACTCCGCCGCCTGCTGTGAGTGCGACGCCGACGAGCGCGAGCACGGGTGCCACCCAGTCGGGCATGGGGAGGACGGCTTCTGTCATACGCTCACCGCCAATGCTGCGCCTCCTGCGAGTCCGATGAAGAACCCGACGAAGATGCCAAGCGCTACCGGGTCAGCGCGGGTTTTCGTTTTCATGTGCCGCATGGGTCTGCCTGTCATGCGTCGATGAACAGGTAAGCGTCGGAATCGAACACGGTGATCTTCACGTTGCCCTTGTTCTTATGCGCCGCCGTCAGTCGCGCGTACACGGCCCAACCGCGAGAGACGCCACGCTTGAACTCACGCGACGCCCGAATGTACCCGTCCCGGTCAACGACCAGTCGTTCCTTGTAATGCTCACTGTTGGTCTTGCCGGGGTCTTTCGCGGACGGCTTCTGCCACATGAGCACAAGCTCCACAATGTCGCCAGGTTCACCCTGCCCGTACACGTGAGGGGTGATCGAATACGTTCCAGGGTTGCCGACGATGTTCGATGCGTTGCTCTGCGGCTTCCCTGTTTCCAGGTGCAGGTAGAACCGTTCTCCGGGGGAGAGAACCCGCCCAGATTTCCGTGCTGTCGCGTCCTGCTTGTGGTATGTCTTCACCTTTGTCTCCTTCGTTGACGATCCAGGTGCGAGCGTGCCGCCCGTTGACGGCGCTGAGTACGGGTTGAGGTCGATCACGTGCCACGGTTCCTCCCGGGCGTAGCCACGGGCACGAGTGATCAGGAACGCCGTCAGACCGTTCCGTTTCATGAGCCGGTTGAACTCCGCACGCCCGTGCTTCTTGATGAACTGTTCGGCGTTCCAGAAGTCGACAGCTTGAGTGTCGCGGTTCTCCCACACGCCGCCGTGGGACGAGTAGCCTTTCGCGGCGGCTTGCCCGACACCGTATTTGTCGATCATGTACTGCTGGCCGTCGAGGTCGCGGTACACGTTCGGGCCGGACGTGATGTACAGGTTGAACCCGTAGGTAGCTTTCGCGTCCGCTATGACGGCCTTGATGCGTGCTGCGGTGCCGGGTGTTGACCTGAACTTCTCTTGTCGCCCGTATTGGTTCGTGGCCCAGAACCAGACGAGTTCGCTGGACGGCAGTAGGCCGTTTCTGTATCGGGCCATGTGGCCTCCCTTGCATAAGAAAAGCCCCGACGTGCGGGGCTTGATGGTTGCGTGCTGCGGCTAAGGATCGACCGGGTAAGAGCACCCTGCGGCGAACCATGACGGTTTCTCGTCACCCCGCCACCCGAGCCGGATTAACCCATCCGTGGCGTTGATTTCAATACCGGTGTTTCCGTTCATCCCAGTGCCCATGCCACCTGTCCGGTAGTGCTGGGCTGGACGGTATTGGGCGGGGATCGGGTCAGCGGCAACGACCTGGTAGCTGCCCTTGGCGATGTCTCCTGCCGCACCTCCACGGATGAACACGATGCCGTCTACCACGCGGTACGACAATTGCCCTGCCGTTCCTGCGGTGAACCCTGACGCGTAGGCGAGGTCGATCCAGCCGGTGTCTCCGAGTAGTCGCCCGTTGACATAGACCCCATTAGCGGCGTTCAGGTCGATACGGGGAGACTCGATCTTCAACACGTCAGCCACCGACGCATCAAAAACCCTGCCGCCCGAATAATCATTCGAGAACACCAACCGGTCAGGGAACAACTCACCCTGCACACCATTCGATGTGGAACTGATCCGCAACCGGCCAGGCTCTAACCAAGCCCCCGCGTTCGGAGCACCAGTCCCAGGACGACCATACGAGGTCATCTCTAACCGGTCCTGGTACAGGAACGTCCACCGTTCCTCCCGAGCACCCGTGGCATCAGCAACATACTTGTGCATTGTGAGGCCGGTCGCGTACAACTCTGACGTGGTTTCAGCGTCCGTCACCGACGAATCACCAGACAGGTGGTAAGCCTGTTTGGCGTCGATGGTGAACTTGATCAGTGCGGATTTCGCTTGCATTTGCGCTGGAACGTTGAACCCGCCAGTGCCGACCACGTATTCGAGCATGCCGTTCACGATCATTCCGACCTGGGAGTTCATGTAGATCCCGTAGGTGGTTGTGTTCGGGTCGAAGTCGGCTTCTGTGGTGAATTCGCCCGCGACCATGGAGACACCGTTGATGGTGCCACCGTTGATCGTGACCGCGGTGATCGTCTTACCCACCAACTCGTCAACTATCGCTTCGGAGCTGATCCATTTCTTCGTGATCAACGCGTTCGCAACAACAACATCAGCCCACAACTGGTCGATGACAGCCTCGTTGATTGTTGCCCCAGCGGTGACGAACAAGTTCTTGATGTCGGCACGCTGGAACTCGGCTGTCGCTGACGCGATAGCCTGCGCAACGACTTCAGCGATCGTCGCGCCACCCGCCGTGAGCTTGCCAACGTCCAGGTTCGCGATCGCTTCTGACGACACCGGTGTTTCCACCCACTGCCCGGATACACGCACCCACATGGCTTGAACGTTGCCCTGCTCACTGCCCTTGTGGTTGAACCAGATCGAGCCTTCTGGTGCAGTGCCTGACGGGCCAGCGTCGACACCATGAAGCACCTGAGGGATGGACTCCGCCAGTTGAACGGCGGACGCCGCGTCAGCTTTCGCATCCAGTGCGGCAATTTCCTCGTTCGTCGCCTGACGCAACGAGAGACGATCAAAGATGATGTCCTTCTCTGCCGCCCCGAACGACGTGAAGTTCCCCATGAGGAAACCCTTGAAGTACTGGAAATTCTCCGCCGTCGCACCCGATGGTGCGAGGATCGTTTTCGACACCCGATACCAGACACCCGTCGACGGCGACGGCACCATGTCACCGAAACGAATCTCGGTGCGGCGCGACGTGTCCGTTGACTGCCAATCGAGCAGAACACCGGAACCCGTCAATGCGTCGCCGGACACGAGCATGAAATCAGCAGTGACCGTGACAGCCTCCGCGAACCCCATCTGCACCATCGCCTGCGGGTACGCCATACCGGCCTGCCCCGTCGACACGGTCATGCGTGCCGCGTTCGACCCGGTACGCACCAGCGCCGTCTCTTTGAGCACGGTAGTACCTGACCAGGATTCCCACCCGTCAGGGAGGGCACCAGCCCACTGCTCAAAGATCGGATTCTTAAGCGCAGAGTCCTGAGTGATCGCCGCCGCAGACGTAGCAGCCGCACTTGATGCTGCTGTCATCGCCGCCGAAGCATTCGACGCGGCACTATCCGCAGTCTGCTTCACCTCAGTGATCGTCGTCACGTCAGTGACAGAGACCGTTGAGGTGTAGAACCACTCGTCTACACCATTCGTAGTCATCTGCAACCGAACCTGCAACGGCCCAATCGTTGCGGCGCTCCACGTGAGACGAATCGGTTCCGTGAAGTTGGCGTTCGACGTGATCGTCTTCGTGACCTGCAATGCTGCATTCGTGGGATGACCAAACCTGACCTGTAGCGAACCACCAGCGAAGTAGCCATCAAACCTGAGTTCGTACGTGGAGCCTTGCGTGCCCCAATTGTCGTTCCCCGCCGTTGTCCCGACACGGGTCAGCGTCTCGGCGACATTCGTGAACGTGGCCGGGTCAATGCCGACATAAAGGTTGCCATTCGCGAATGTGCCACCCGTACCCTGCCAGTGCTTGTCGCCGAACGAGAAGTCTGGATCGTCCACACGGTTCGGCATGTTCGACTTCGCCTGCTCCGCGAGCGTCAAAGCATCATCAATACCGAGGAACGCCTGCTCGATCTGCCCCTCAGCAGCATCCAAACGTTGCCCAGCACCCTCGAGACCCAGTTCAGCATCAGCCAACTTGTCGCCAAGTTGCTCGATCGCTTCCTCACGAACAGCGCGCTCCGTGTCCAGCTTCTCGTCCACAGCCGCCGCATCAAAACCAGCCTGAACACCACGACCCACAGCCTCAGGGACAGTCATATCAACAGTGCCGTCGCCACCATCAGGAACCTCGACCGTTGAATAGGCGAGCTGGGATGAACGCTCCACATTGTCCAACCGATGCCGCAAACGCACAATTTCCTGCGCATTCCACTGCTCGCCACTACTAGCCACGACTACCCCCCATAAATGAACGAATCCGACCGCTCCAACGCGAGCTTCGCCGTGAACTGATCAACCAAAGACCAATTCACAACCCGCAACTTCGGCGAAATCTCGCCCAACCACGGCAACTTGGCCCGAAAAGTAATGTCATCGCCCACAGACCAAGAACCGATCCGGGCATTCGGATGTTGCTTCACAGTGATCTCACTGATCCTCAGAACATCAAGCGACGCGTTCAGACGGTTCCTGATCTTCGCGTCCAAACGAGCATTCGACGTAGCCGACTTATCCGTCTCGACCGCCACCCGACGCAACCGACCATCTCGTTTCGCCGTAGACCGCCGAACAGACTTCTTACCCTCACCAGCACCAATACCGAACACAGAGTTCGCGTACTCAGAACCGTCCACCTCAGGGGCCGCAAAATCAATCACGTTCGCCCCGAGCTCGAACAGAAGATCAGTCCGATGCCGCCCGATACGCGGGTACCCGATCTGAATCTCATGAATCACATCGGTCTTATCCGCGTTCCACCTGTGGTGCTCCACCCAATCGAACGGGGTGTCCTGCGCGAGCGAGTCAATCTCACGCCCAATATCGCGAGCATCCCACCAGTGAAGCTCGTACGGTCCCGCATCGAAGTCGACGCTGGTTCCGGCACCAGTCTTGAACGACACTTCCTTCTTCTTCGTGCCCACGCGCACCTTCGTGGAACCGGTGACGGCCACCCCAAGGTCGCCGTCCGGGAACCCCTGCATGTGCGCCCACAAATGCCGCACAATGTCTGCCGGGTCGATCTGTTCCTTCGAATAGTCGCCCGTGTACGGCATCCCGTACGCGTAAGTCGAAACACCCTTGCAAGTGACAGTCCACTCTTGATCCTCGAACCCAGCGTCTCTCACGACACCGGACCAGGTGATACGCCCATCCGTTTCTTCATGGACGAGCGTTCCCCACTTCTCGAGCAGAAGATGCCCGTCTTTCATCCGCATCGACCGCAGTTTCTCCATGTCCGGGGCGATCGTGAACTTGAGCTCCCCTGACCCGGACAAGTCCCAGCGGGGGACAGGGTTGGTCACTGGCAGGTCTGTGTGCAGCCACTCTTTCGTGACAGCACGCTGCGCCAGATACCTACGCATCAGACAGCCTGTTCGTAGAACGTGAACGTCACCTGACACGACGACGACGCATTGATGACCGGATACGTTGCCGACGTACCACCAAGGATGCGTGCGTACGGGTACACCCGCTGGGACGTGCCCCGGAGTGAAGCAGTGATCGACCGGAAGTCAGCCAAAGCGAACACCATGCGTGTGTTCCCTGTGGAGTTCGGAGAGTCCCAGTTGCTCTTCTGCGTCACCAACGGTGCACCTGCACCAGTGCCGCCGACCTGTAACCACATCTGGCCATACGACGAGCCGGGAGGCACAAATACAGAGTTCCACTGCACCTGAATGTCAGCGTGCGTCGCCCACTCAGGAATGTCGAGGTTTCCCCACGAGTTCGTGGATGCGTTCGGCCACACCTCACCGTTTGCGCCGGTCGCCGTCAGCTTCTCTTCGTCACCGGTTACGAGCGAGTAGAACAACCGTTGCGTGTGCTGACGCGGGATCGCGACCTTTCGTAGGTCTTTGATCATTGCCGCTGTGATCGTGCCCGTCGATGCGGGAATGTCGATACGGGCAAGCGCGATGCCAGTATCAGCCTCATGCCCCGGCACATCCTGCAGCCGCGTAGTGCCCGTGGGGACGTTTGAGATCACACGAGGGAACACATAAGGGCCAGACTTCGGGTCAGCCGGCGCGTCGTACGGTGACCCCTGCAAGAACGGGTCTTCCACCCGTGCCACGATCAAGTCGGAACGGCCCGCCCCGGAACCGGTCGCCGCAATGTCGACCTGAGTGCTCGTAGCGTTCCGAAACGTGTACGTCTCACCCGCATGTCCAGGATGCCGGTTCAGCGCCAGCCCTCCACCGGGCCGCACATTCACCGCCGTTCCCGGCACATCAAGCGGCACCACTTTCAGGTCACCGACAGAAACAATGCCCTCCGCACCGTTCGTCGCCGCATACGTTTGTGCGCGCACAACCTCAGGGGAATGCTCAGCACCGCCGCCAACCATCCACGGGACAGGATCAAAAGCCATGACTACTCCTAATAGGTTGTGAACGCATCACGCCACCGCAGAGTCGCGGTCGCGGTGCCTGACTGGGATGTGCCGAACATAGACAGCACGTGAATACCGGGCGTGACCTGAGCCGCCGCCAAACGATCAGAAGATGGGGTCAGTGACACACCAGCACCGTTGACCGTCACCGACCGCACATGAGGATTCGTATCAATCCGCAGCACCTCGTCATAGGCGAGCGTGCCGCCGTACTCGAGCCGGAACAGCCCCACGACCTCAACCGCGGGGCGAGAGATCGGACCCTGCACCTCGATCACCGGCCACGTTGGGACTTCACCAGCGACCGTGAACGACTGCGACCGATCAGACGACGCAGACGTCGTGACAGGAGCAATGACCGGTGCAACCACACCACCCCCAGGCGGCGGGACAATCTGCACAGACGTCGAATACTCCACGGCTGAGAACCACAAATCAGTGGTGGCCGCGAAATCAGTTGTCGCCCGCACAAGACCCTGCTTCAGCCACGTGTCGTCCGTGCTGAATCGTTGTGGACGCCCAAACGTGACACGCCCAGACGGAGCCACCAACATGGCGGCATCCCCTGCGAACTCCCGCACATTGTCGCCACGCCACGCCCGCCGCAGACTCTCACGCCCGGAACGAGCCGCCAGCTCATCACCACGGCCGTTAACATCAATCTGGAACAGCACCGTCATGCCGTCCTGAGTGGCAGGACCAAAGGTGCGACCATCCACACCAGTGGTCCTGTACTCAGGGGATTCGAGCCCGTAACTGATCTCCGGCGCTTGCGACAACACCAACGGTGCGTCAATATCAGCGGCCATCTCGAGCGACACACCAGGGTAGTTGAGGTTCCACACGTCGGTCATGCGCGCCCGCCCCCTTCAAGATCTCGCACTCGGAAGTGCACCTCGTCGAATGCAGACCGCACCGTCTTCGCGTCCGGGTTCTGGAAGATCATCTGACCAATCAGCGGGGCAACTGAAGCCGCAGCCGCCGATGTGATGCCGCCGTCTGCGAACCCTTGAACACCGAGCCTGCGCCCCGTCTCCGCCCAAATATCAAGAGACCGGGCACGCTTCGACGGATGCAGAGGAATGTACGCCTCACCACCGGTCTCCGGCTCAGCCCACACCCGCATCGCCCCAGCCTGAGCGATCTGAGCCACATGATTCTCAGACGAAAAACCGCCACCAGCGAAGAACTCAGCAAACCCACCGTCCGCATACCCCGGCGCGGTGATGTACTTGTTGCCGTACTTCACCCCGGTCGCGCCCGTGTGGACATCAGTCGTCACTCTCACCGTCACCGTCCGGTCACGAGTGAAGTAATCCAAAGACTCCTTCGCCTTCGTGTCCTCCAGAAGAACCTCGATCTCCTTCTCAGAAGGGATCTTGTAAATCTGATCTGCGAGATCCTCAGCCTCATCCTTCGTCGCACCCATCGCCATGGCCGAATCGATCAGCTTCTGCCGACCGTCCTTCAAACGCTGGATATATAAATCCATGGCGTCCTTCGCGGACATTGTCTTCAGGTCAAGCTCGTACTGAGCCTGCGCTGCTGACTGGGAATCCTCCGCGAGCCCGTTCAGGGCATCCATGTTGTCGCGGCCCGCCTGCGTCGTAATATCAAGCGTTTTCGCGTACCCCTCGGTGCCGTTATTGATCTCGTCGATACGTTCCTGCACGTCAGAGAGGGTGTCCTGATAGTTGATGTTCTGCGAGATCGCGTCCTGACCAACACCGTTCGCTTCGTTCAACGTCTCAACAAGGTCCGAGAGTTGTTTCTCGAGCTGTTTGACCTTGTCAGCCTCATCCATGTACGCGTCCGACGCTTTCTCGGAAGCGGACTTAGCGTCACCCATGGCAAGGTTCACGAGCACCTGCGCCCGTTCAGCATCCGACAGGCCCTCAACCTGGATGCCCTGCGCGGTCGCCTGCTCGATCAACGCATCCCGGTAGTCGGGCATCGTGTCGATCAGCGTCATCAGCTGTTGCTGTGACAGGTCCTGCCCCTCAACGAGAGTGCGGAACGCTTCCTGCGCGGCTGGCAGGTCGGATGCGGCGATCTCAGCAAGAGACTCCCCGGCCTGCCGTACAGCGTCACGGAAACCCATGGTCTCTGTCGTGAACCGTTCCCACCAGTTCGCGTTCTGAGACGCGACCTTGTCGAGCATGCCCGACATGTCTTCCAGGTCAGAGCTGACGTCACGAATCCACTTGACGTCCTTGCCCTTAGACATAGTTGCGAACAGGTCCGCTGAATCCGAAGCCGTCTTGAGACTGTTCTCCACCTCAGCCGACGTCGCCTGCAGAGAGTCCAACCAGTCTGCGAGAACCTTCACACCCACCACTGCAGTGGCAAGAGCAACACCCCACGGGCCGGTGAGGAACTTCGCGGTCGCCGCGAGCGCCTTAGCCGACCTGTTCGTAGCCGTCATCATCGTGGTCGCCGCAGCCGATACGCCAGGGATCGACGCAGTTGACAGCGTGATCAGCGCCGCACGGAACTCTGCGATCTTCGGCAGAGCCAACATGAACGCCCCACCAGCGAGCCCGACAACACCGACAAGAGTTCCAAGGACGGTGATGATCGACTGCACACCAGGTGGCAGAGCAGAGAACCCCTCAGCGACCGCCGTAATAATGTCAGCACCAGCGGCGAGCATCGGCAGGAACACCTGGCCCATGTCGATCGCTGCATCCGTAATCGCGTTCCCCGCGGCCCGCATCTTCGACTCAACCGTCGCGTACCGCTTCTCCGCTTCCTCCGTGAGAGCGTTGTTCTCCTTGAAGGCCTTGTTACCGACCTCCATCGCCTCAGAGAACTGATCCGAAGCAGACGCCGACTTCAACAGTGCGTCACGCATACGAATCTCAGTGATACCGAGATCCTCAAGAATCGCGAACGTGGACGAACCCTGCTCCTCAGCATTCGCGAGCCCCTGCACGAACAACGCGAGAGCCTCACCAGGGTCTTTCTTCCACTTCGCCGCGAACTCGTCAGCGGACACACCAGCGACCTTCGCGAACTTGTCGAGCCGCTCCCCGCCCTTATCCACAGAGGAAGCAATGTCGATCATCACCTTCGACATGGCAGAACCGCCAGCCTCAGCCTCAATACCGACCGATGACAAAGCGGTAGCGAGACCAAGCGTCTGCCCCTCCGTCAGATCAATCTGGGCGGCAGCACCCGCCAGCCGGGACGCCATAGCGACAATCTCAGCCTCAGTGGTCGCATAGTTGTTGCCCAACTCCACCACAGACGAACCGAGCCGGTCCACATCGCCCTGTGACGTGCCCATCACGTTCATGAACCGGGCAAGCGCCGTCGCCGCCTCATCAGCTGACAGGTTCGTGGTCTCACCCAGATCGATCATCGTCTTTGTGAAGTCAACGACCGACCCAGTCTTGATGCCCAACTGTCCCGCAGCCTCAGCAACCGCCGCGATCTCGTCATGCGATGCGGGGAGTTCCTTAGCGAGACCCCGCAACCCATCCTCGACGGCCTTCATCTGCTCCGGTGTGCCATCGACGGTTTTCGTGACACCCGCCCACGCCGTCTCCCAATCAACAGCAGCCTTCGCCGTCAACCCAGTGACAGTGGCGAACGCGGCACCGACACCGACGAGAGTCGAGCCGAACGTGTTCAGTTCAGACTCTGACTCCCTGACCTTCTCACCAAAGGTCTTGATCTTCGGGGCAGCTTCCTTCGACTTACGGGAAGTCTCGTCGATCTCCTTACCAGTCTTGGACAGCTTTGAGGCCGCGCCGGCGGAGGTCTTCTCCACCTTCTGCATAGCCTGGTCCGCCTGGGCCAGATCCTGCTTGAAGACCTGAGCCCCCTGAGCCTGAATCTTGAAGATCAGTGCGCCGGCGTCGAACGACATCTCGAACCTGCTTCCCAGCCCACGAGGACTCAACGTCTAGAAGGCGCAAACACGCGCTGCGGATGAAATGCCACGACCGCACCTCAAGAGCGCGGTCGATGTCCGATATCAAGTTGTGTTGGTTCAGATCGAGTTCGACTTCACCGAAGAACTCAGGAAGCAGAAGCTCCCACAGCTCCCGGCCCGTCAACCCGTCCGGTTCTGCTTTTACGACTGTCTGTCTTGCGGCTTCTTCCCGGGCTTGTCGCCACTCTGGGGGGAAGACATACGTTGGGTACCTACCTGTGACTGGATCAGGGTCTCCAATGCCGAAGCGGGCGATATCAGCGAGCTCGAGCCGCCCAAAGTCGACACCAGGGACCACAGCGCTTTTACACCGCCACGGTCACCCCCGCCCTCGTCCAGGTAGAGGCGGACACCTTTCATGCCGAGCACTGTCTGCCACAGCATCGCGGGAATGAGCACGTCTTGCGCTTCCGCGAGAGAGAGGCGGTTCTGAATGTCCGTGTACACGGGGCCGTCCTCGACCCACTCCTTATCTGCCGTGACACCGTCGACGGCGTGCATGAGCAGTGTTTCCATGCCCGTTGCGGGTATTTGGCCGGCGGCGATGCCGAGGTACTGTTCGGTGAGTGCCATGCCTGCCCAGCCGGGGAGGGGCGACACGATAAACGGGTCGCCCGCCCCCTCGACTGTGAGATGCAGATCTCGTTTGACCTGCTCAGCGGATACTGTCAAGGTTCCCTGCCTCCCTCGACTTAGGCCGCTGTGTAATTCAGCGTCTCGGATGCGCCAGCGTCGTTCGTGACCTTGATTGTGGTCGCACCAGTCACACCGGTCGGGATGACAGCGATCAGCGTCTGGTCGTCAACGACGAGGAAGTCATCCGCGGCGGTTGCACCGAAGTCGACACCGGTCGCACCAGTGAACTTGTAGCCACGGATCGCGACCTGTGCCCCTGCAGCCTGACCGCCGGGGAGAGCCGACTCGAGAACCGGCTTACCGTCCGACACGATCGGGGACGTGATCTGATCGACGACACCGAAGTTCGACAGAGTGAACGAGTACACCATCTTGTCGGCGTAGCCCGTGTTCGCTTCCGCGACAGCGACAGAGAACTGACCCTGGAACGCAGGAAGGTTCTCATCGAACGCGTCGAAGATCTGCGCCTCAACACGGTTGTCTGCGCCTTCCGCGTACCCCTTGCGGATCAGCTCAGAGAGCCACGGCTGAGTGACGATGATCTGCTTTGTTTCCGGGTCACGGACAGCTTCACAGGTGAACGTCGGCGCGAAGTTGTACCCAACGATCTCGCTCGAGTCGCGGCCCTTCGTACCGTACACCTCACGTGCAACGGTGATCGGTGTCGGGTTCAGGGCAAGGTTGTTGACGTCACCTGTGACGTTCTCGAATACGCCGTTGCGCTTGATGCGGAGGATCCGCTGATGCGCGAGCGCGAGAGAACCGTCGGTCGGCTTCGTCGTGTCATAGAGAGTTGTGTCAGCCATTTCGTCTCCTTTGTTGTGGGGATTGCCGCTGGCCAGCGGTGACCCCTCATCTGGAGGGGCGGTCTAGGATTAGACGCGTCCGCGGAAGCTGTAGTTCACAGACACCGCGACACGGTCCTGCGTGTCTTCGTCGAAGTAGAGGCGGGAGAACTCCTCCGCCCACGAGATGCCGAGAATGTTCGGGAAGTACTCTTTGTGGTCGAGCACCTGTGCGAGGTCATGCGCCCACTGTTCGACGTCTTCCGTGTCGCCTTTGCGTCGGGTGTAGAACTGCACCCGGAAGAGTTTGTTCGCGCGTCCTTCACGCACGGACGGTGACGACGACAGGGACGTGAAATCATCCAGCAACGTCGGGTGCTTGCCGTCGGTGAAGACTCCTGGATCTGTGGGTGAGTAAATGCCGTTGGTGCTGTACACGCCGAGACCGTGATCGTTCAGGATGTGCGCGAGCGCCACCCGCAACTGTTTCTCAGGAGTCACTTCGTGATCTCCTTCCGAATAATGTCCCCAAGCTCCGTCTTGTGTTCCGCTGCAGGGTCTTCCACGTACTTGCCCTTGCGTCCGCCCTGGAAGTTGTACTCAGGGTGCTCATGCAACCGGGCCGCATACGGGGTGTCATAGATCACCTCAACGGTCGGCTCAGCTGTGCCGATCGGGGTGGACACGGAACCAGAACCCGACAGTGTGCCCTCATCGAACGGCACCTGCTCACTCGACAACGCCAGCAGTCGTTCGCCGGCGGCGGCGAGCCCGGTGCGGAGGTGAGTATCGACGTCGTCCGCGATCTTGCCCAGGTTGTTCGTGAACTGCACTGAGGCGCGGTAGCCCATACGATCACCTCACTCGAGATAGCACTCGCAATAGTTCGGAGTGCGTGACTTGTAGTCGAAGAAGTCCGAGGTGATGACCTCGGATGTGCGTTGCCGTTGTGTTCCCTCCCACACGGTGATGCGGCACCGGGGCACAACATCGTCTTGTGTGAGCAGGACAACGAACGTGGACGATGTCACTTCCTGCCCTGCTGTGGGGGATGTGGAGCGCCGGTCAACAACGAGTCGGGTCTTCTGCTCCACATATGCGGGAACATCGGTTTCGTCGGCCCATACTTCACCGTTTGCGCCTTCACCGAGGAGCCTGGAAATGGTCACCCTATGGGGGAGATGCTTCTTCCTCAGCCGGGGCATGAGCACCTCCTACCAGTGGGAGACAGCGGTCGTCAGCAGTCCTGCGTTGCGGAGAATCTCGACCGCTTCTGGGGAGATCCGGGAATCAGCTGCTGACCGGTTGTTGGATGCGCCACCAGACACCCCAGACCCACCGAGGGAGACGGAACCGATCTTCACGACACCGGATTGTGAATCGGCACCTGTGACGTCGTCGGTTTCTTCGAACCATGCCGCCTGTGCGCAGGTGGCTTCCTTGAGGGCGTCGGAAACGTCCGCGTCAGTCGGGTAACCGTCTTCGTCTGTGTCGTACACGGAGAGTCGGAGTCGCCCGTCAATGACAGTGGATGCGCGGCGGAGCATCGCATTCAGCTGCTTCTCGTCAGGGATCGGATCGGGAACATCACCGTCGAGGAAGTCGAAGTAGTCAGATGGTGTGGCGTAGGTGCGCTGTGCCATCACTTGCCCCGCTTCTTCGGTGCAGGCTTACGCGGTTTCGGTTCCTCACCCGAGTCAGTGCCGACGAGCTCACAGACAGGTTCCACCCGGAACCGGTGCTGCTTGAACGCCTGCAACCGCACAGGATGCAACGACGACACCAACGCGACACCATCCGTGAAGTCCACCCCGAACTCCACCTGACGGCCCGCCTGCGGTCGCGGATGCGTGATCTTGTACATGATTCCCTCCCAAGAATGCGTAGCGTGTGCAGGAATCGAACCTGCGGTGACTAACGTCGGGCGGTTTACAGCCGCCGTGCCCGCCATGGGCTACACGCCATGTGGTGCGCGGCCTGCCAGGGGAATGGACACCCAGCAGGCCACGCGGTCACATCTACTCCGAGCCCTCAGACTTCGGCTTCTCCTCGACGGTGCCCTTGGGCTCCGTCGTCTTCTTGGCCCGCTTCGGCTTCTCCTCGACGGTGTAACCCTGACGGCGGAAGTACGCGAGCTGTGCCGCGTCGCCCGTCTCGCCCACACCATCAGCGAAGTTCACGCCGACGACAGTGCCAGTGAACCCCTTCACAGGGGCGGTGACCTTGTGCATGCTGTTTCCTCCTCGGGAATGCAAAAGGCCCCCGACTGTGCGGAGGCCTTCGAAGTGATGGTTACGTGTGCTGATTGAGAAACTCGATCGCACGCGCCAGGAGTGTCCGGTCATCGTCAGCGACCCCGAGTAGCCGGTTGCATCGGTCGCACAGCAATGCGCGCACCTTCCCGGTTCGGTGGCAGTGGTCGATTACCAGGGGGACTGACCGATCGCAGATCGGGCACTTCCCGTCCTGTGCCGACAGCATCGCCGCATGATGCTCTTCGGTGATGCCGTACTTGCGGATCATGCGGGCACCGCGCTGCCCGATCTCCCAGCACGTCTTGCAGTGCGAGGTACGCCCGTCGCGATTGCGCTTCTCCGCGTAGAACTCCGCGAGCGGTTTGTTCTCCCCGCATCGAGTGCACTTCTTCGCTTCACGCGCCGGATCGCTAGGGGTTCGGAGTAGTTCCGGGCCTCCTGGCGACCCGGTGGTGCGCCACCGCTGGTAGTGGGTGGCGCACCACCCTCGCGCGAGGTGAGGTCGAGCGCATCCTTCGATAGAGCATGTTCGCGACATGCCTCTATTCTACGTTACGCGACCTTAATGTTTCGCAGGACGGCTGCCGCGCGGGTTGCCTTCAGGGCAACCGACACGGGGCCAAGCTCGACCTCACCCTTCTTCACGGCACCAGCAGTGGAGAAGTCAGGGAGCCACGTCTGAGCGATCTGCCCACCCACCGTGGACACGCCGTGGAACCCGTCGAGACCGACACGGTACGCGTACAGGTCAGTCAGGCTCGTCACATCCGCACCAGCGTCACCGAGCGGGCGAGTCTCGATCGGGATGATCGGATCATTCGAGCCAGGCTTCGCGCCAGCGTCAGCGAACACGATGCCGCCGTACGTCTCACGCTCGATCGGGCGACCGTTCTGCCCAACGAGACCCTCAACAGGGTCCTTCGTGTACATGCCGGCGCGACGAGCGGCCGCACGTACGCGAGCGATCGCGCGCTTGTTGCCTACGATGACAGTAGGAACACCGTCGAGCAGGGCAAGGAACTCGTCGATCAGGTCGAGCGCCTTGTGCTCTGCACGAGTGTCGGTGTCGAAGTCCTCCCAGTGGGTGACCTCGGTAGCGTTCATCTCGGTGTCGGAACCCGTAAGTGCCTTGTCGAGACCATCGAACCCGTTCGCGTCCGTCGCAGTGTCACCGTTGATGACAAGGTCAGCGAACTTCGCGTTCGTCGCCTTGATCTTCTGCGCCATGTTCAGCGACACACCACCAGAAGCGGCAGGGCCGAGCTTCGCGACGACACGGTCGATCTCGAACGACCCACCAAGCACGGCCAGTTCGGTCGTGTAGTGCTGCGTGGTGACGCTCTGGGCCGTGTACTCCTTGTTGATCTCACGAGTCGCAGCCGTTGCCTGAGTGATCAGACGGCGGTAACCGTACGTGAGAGTGGCACCGCCACCGGCAGGGTTGACGGCGTCATCGAAGATCAGCGAGTCCGGGATAACACCGGTCTTGCGGAACTCATCGATGACCGACACGTCAAGGTCAGTCTGGGCGTTGTTCTTGCCCTCAGCGAGAGAAATAGGCATGTTGCCTCCTTGGTTTTGTTATCCCCCGAGCGCCTTCTTGACGGCGTCATCGAGAGACAGTGGTTTGCTAGACGGTTGACCGCCCTGGTGTCCGCCGCCACTCGATGGCGGGAGCACAGGGCCTGTCTTGTATGCGGCGTTCTTCTCGATCGCTGCAGTGATTGCGGCCTTCACGGCCTCTGTGTCGCTCGGGTCAACCGATGCGAGGTCTTTCTGGAAGCTTGCAGAGTCGAGCAGCAGGTCAGCGTTCGCGTTAAGAGCGGCAGCGTTACGAACAACGGCGAGCTCGCGCGCGTACCGGTCGCGCTCCTCTGTTGCAGTGGCGAGACTCTGCGTGGCGGTCTGATGTTCGGCCTGCAGCTTCTCAAGTGCGATGCGGCGTTCTTTCGACTCGGTGCGGAGTTCGCGAATGTACTCGTCACGGTCACCGTGCACCTGCACGGGTGCCTGTGGTTCCTGCGGCGGTGTTGCCTGGGGTGCAGGCTGTGCGGGCGGGGCCTGCGGGGTTGCGGGGGGAGTCTGTGACTGACCGTCGCCACTCTGTCCGCCATCGTTGCCGCCGTCACCCGCTGGGGGAGTGCCGCCTTCGCCTTCGACGTAACGAATGCCCATCATCTGGTGCTTCGTCATGCCGACGATCGCGAGACCGTCACGATCGCGTGCCGCGTGATACTGCTGCTTGAACATATGAGCCTCCAGCTCGTTGTGTTTCGGCTTCTTGCCGACCTCCGGCCCTGCGCCGGGGGAGTATGTGACCGTGCCGCCGCCATGCAGGGCTGACGACGGCACGGAGTGGCAAAGGCGGCGGGAGTCGAACCCGCAACCTCCGGTTTTGGAGACCGGCGCTCTACCAGTTGAGCTACGCCAATTCGTTAGCGCCCGTCAGCGAAGTGCAGTTGTTCCCGGTACGAGCGGCGCGCACGGCCCGTCTTCTTCGTGAACTCGCGCATATCCTTCTGCGCCTCAAGCACCTCACGGCGAGCCTTACGCCGTTGAATGTCATCAGAAGCGACCGCCTGCCGACGTTTCGCCGCCCGAATCTCACGCTCCAGCTCGCGTTGCTTCGCCCGCTCTTTCTCCGCTTCCGGGTTGTACTGGAAATCCTGCTGAGGAACCGACAAGCCGGGCAGATAAGCCGTGACCTTGTCCCTGCAGTTCGGGTGATTCCAGCCCGCGTTACGCGCATCCTGCAAAGTGCCCTCAACATTGACCGTCACAGCACCCTGCTGTGTCGCGTGAGGCATAATCACCGGCCCCGTCACACCGTTCGTGGAAAGGATCTTCCCGATCCATGCGGCACAGTTCGCGCACGCATCGAACGAACCCTGAATCGTCACCAAGTTCAGGCCCGCCTGCTGCATACGATGAACACCAGCGTCCTGCCACGCACGAGATGTGGCTGTACGTCCCGCCATCTCCGAATACGCACCGATCGTCCACCTGCGGTCTGCACGGTCAACGAACCCTGTGATGCCCTGTTCAAGGAACGACTGCACGGCCCGCCGCTGGTTGATCACCGCTGTTTCCGCGCCCAACATGCGGAACGGTGCAGTGTCCGCGATCGTCTGCTGATACACATCATGCGGGTAACGCAGAATCCGCTGATTCAACACTTCAAGTCGGGACTGCAACGAAATGCCCGTCGCACCCACAGCATGCGCGGCAGACACCGGAACAGTGCCCCTCACCGCCTCATACCGTGTCCCAGCGAGCACCGATGCTGCAGCTGCTTCGCCCTCCGACGATGCGACCTGCACAAGCCACTCCGCCAGCTTCTGATCCTGAATGTCTTTCACGATCTGGTCGGCTGTGTCGCGGAGCTCACGCAGAGCCTGTGCACGTTCCACCTCAAGGCGTTGCATCGCCCTGTGATGTTCAACCTCAGACAGGTTCCCCAGGTCCTGCTCGAGCGCGAGAATCTTGTACGCCCGTTTCGCCGCCGCCTCCAACATGCGAGTCTCAGCGTCCGTGTACACGCCCGCAAGGTACGCGCCGAGATCCTCCACCAGTTCCGCTGCAGGTACCGGGTAGTCAGGATCTGGAACGTAGACGGCCACAATGACCTCCTAGTCGCGGGGGCGCATATCCTGGCAGTCTTCCTCGCACGCGAACATCGCTGTCGGTGTGGGATGGTCAGACCCGCACCACTCGCACGTGTACCGGACAACCGGGATGTGCTGCAGTGCGGTCCGAACATCCTCAAGATGATGAACCTTCATCGTTTCGAAGATCGGGGTCAAGAACGGGTCATACATCAGGTGCTCCTCACAGCCGCGGCAGAATACCGTCTGCACACAGGGCAATGCGCCCTGGTACACCCGCGGTCACAGTGACGGCACCACCAGATGCTGCGCCCGTCCTCAGCGCGTGTCTTCGCGGTCTCGCATTGACACACACGAGTGAACGTGACCGGCATGACTCATTCCCCAGTGAACGTTGCAGGGTCAGGGACAGGGAACTCTCGTTCGGCGCGGATCTTCCGCACCTCCTCAAGCACCTGCTCATCCTCCCAATCCGGTCGAGTCTGACGCACCAGTGTTTCCGTTGATGCCGCACCAGCAGCATTCAACAGTTGTGCTGTGCGTGCCGACTTCTCCGGGTCAATCTGGGACACGTCAGGGAACACCACGTTTGGGCGACGATCTAACGCTTTGCCGCCCTTGCCGGGGAACAGAAGCCCGTCGAGCTCTAACGCAACCATTGATTGTTCAGCGATCGCGGTCTTGTCGTACAGGGTCTTCTTGTCTCGTGTGCGTTCGGATGCTTTGTCGCGGTCCTCAACCTCACGGGCCGTCTGGATGGAGTCGCCGTAGTCACCCCATGCGGACTGTGAGTACCCGGCGGAGCGGAGGATCTCACGGTAGATCGCTTGCGCCGTGTCCTCGTGTTCCTGCACACGAATCTCGAACTGCACCTTGTCGAACGTGGGCTTGTCAGGGTCACCGGCCATGTTCAGCCCGGCGTACACTTCCTGCGACTCGTCAAAGTACCCACCCACACCAGCAGGGCCAGTGTGCAGGGCACTCTCGGGAACAAGGATCTTTGCGCCAGCCAGTTTCAGGTCACGCATCCACGACGACCACGTTTCATCCAACGCGTCGAACAACGGTTGAATGCCGGCGAAATCAGAACGGCCCGTCCACGCCAGGTCGCCCTTTTTGCGCCACGCCCTGGTAGGCATGTTCAGGTTGTACGACGCGGTGAGCTTGTTCAGGCCGGTGAGGATCAGAGAATCAGCATTCACCAGGCGTGCGAGATGTTCCGTCTCCGGGCGTTCCTGCAGAGGAACCCGTGTGCCAAGGTTGTCGGCCTTGCCCTTGTACAGGGCGTGCTCGATCGCACCCACACTGTGCCGTTCCAGGTGCCGGTAGTACACGTTCTTGTCGCGGTACTCCGTCCACATGGTGCACGCCAGCAGGCGGCCTTTGCGGAACTCGGGAATGATCACGTCAGCTGCGGACGCTTCCAACCACACATGGTCAGATACTTCCGTGTCCCACGTGGAAACGAGAGCGACAGCACCCAACGCGGCTTTGAGCTCACCCATCGTGTTGTACATGGCGTGTGCCGCGTCAGAGTTCGCGATCAGGTCAAGGCGGGACTGTGCTTGCGCGCCCACCTTCTGGCCCTCGTCAGTGAGGATCTGCACCTCAGGCGGTTCGGAGAAGATCAGGTCAGACGACAAGGTTGCAAGGTCCGCGGGTGCGGGAATGTGCAGGCGTGTGCGTGCCTGACCTGCCGGGACAGGGCGACCCCAGAAGAACCGTGACACTGCACCAACAACACCGCCAGTGCGTGCCTGGCCCTTGTGCATGTGCGTTGCGCGTTCACGTTCGGCGCTACGGTAAATCTCCGCCAACCGGTCCGTGTCGCCCAAATACCAGGCTTCGTTCTCCGCGTACGTCGTGTATGCGAAATCCCACGGTGCGGGGGGCCAGGAGCTGTTGTCGGCAGGAAGTGCCATCATGTACCTCCTATGCCGCGAGTGGTTGCACGTACGGCTTCCAGTAGTTCTTCGTCGAATGTGTGATGTAACGGCCACCGTCGAGGTAGTGGTCGTCTTCTTTGATCACTTCGTCTTCGCCCTTGTCGGTGGCTTTCTCCGACCACCTGTATTCGGTGACTTCGGACTGCCAGCCTTCGCACCGGTCGGTGACGATCAGCTTGTCCGTGTCGAGCAGGTTCGCGACCGTTGAAATGCCTTTCAGCACCGAGTTATCGGCAGGCCACGGCGAAAGCCCGGTACCCCGCAGGTCCGTGTGTAACTGTTGCTTGAACGATGCGGCTGCAGGGTCCAGCATGATGAACCGTGGTGTGAGCGTGGACGGGTACGGTGTGTGCTCTTGGGGGAGCCACGCACGAAACCTCTTAGATAGTTCCTGGTCGGTGAGACGTATCCCGGTCTCTTTCGAGTCGTAACCCCACTCGTCCATCAGCACGAGACGTGACGCCGGCGACCCGTCCGGTGCGTACTCGTCCGTGACACCGAGCATGAGCGCCGTCGTGGCGTTCGTCGTGCCGTAGTCCATGCCGACACCCATGATGTCCTGCAGGGGCGGCATCTGGTCGAACGGGATGACGTGACGCTTCGGGTCCCACATCGGGTACACGGCACCTGCCGCGTTCGTCCACTCGCCCTTGATCATGCGGTCGTAGAACACACCCGAGAACGACGCTTCCATGTCCGCAATGTATTCGGCGGACAGGTTCGGGTTGTCCTGCATGGTGAAGTGGAAGCTGACGAGGTTCTTTTCCGCGCCGGGAACGATCCACTTCTTCCTGATCCAATGGTTACGGGATGCAGGGTTCATGGTGGCGAGCAGCCGAGCACCGTCCACGCGGAGGCGGGACACGAGCATGTTCCAGAACTCTTCCGGCATCAACGCTGCTTCATCCACGTACGCGAGAGCAACAGTGGCACCCTGGATACGTCCGACAGCTTTCGCGTCCTTCGCGCCGACGAGGAGAACCTCACGGCCAAGGATGCGTGCCGAGGTCGCACCGGGCGTGTACTCGATCTGTGACGAGATCACGGACCCGAAAATGCTTGTGTTCTGGAACAGGACGAACACGTTCTGGTAGATCGTCTGCAACGAACCACCGGCAATGATGATGATGCCCGTCTTCGGGGCACGCACCACGGCCAGCAAGAACGCGAACAGGGACGCAACGGTTTTACCGGCAGACACGGACCCGTACCAGAGCGCCAGCTTCCGGTCCATCGCATCCACAATGCTGAGGATCTGCGCACGCGACACGAGCCGTTCAATGTCAGTCAGATTCATTCTCGGCCTCCGTGCGGTACTTGTCCGCAGCGGCCTTGAATCCCTCCGCGATCTGATCCAGCACACCGTGCGCCTGCTCAAGCCCGCCGTTATCTTTCTCAACAATGCGGGAGATCTTGTCGAACGCGATACCAGCGGTCACGACAATGGACCGTTTCACCTCAACAGGGGCCGACTCGAGAACGTGTTCCTCGTACGAGTTGTCTTTCCCGCCGAAGTTGTACACCAAGTATTTGTCATCGATGCGGTCGAGCATGTTCGTCGCGGCGGTACCCATCTTCTCCGCCAGCTCAATACGCATCGCGGCGAGATCGATCTGGCGTGCTTTCACGGCCTGTTCCGTTTCGGAACGGTCGAAGCTTAGACCGGCATCCGCAATGATCTTTGTCACTGTGGCGGCACCGATGTTGAGGTGCCGTGCGATCGCGTTTCGCGACAGGCCTTGTTTGGCGAGCTCGACGGCTTGAGCGCGTGTTTCTTCATCGACTGGTCGACCGCGTGCCATATCCATCACCTCTGTTCGGGATCTCTTATCCCTTACGGAGTGAGGCGTTGGCCTCAGGGAGTTGGTGGGGAGGTTCGTTTGAGTTCGGCGTGGCACTGTCTGATTCTGTGCGTGTTGACCTCATGTGGAAGTAGGGCACGGTGCAGGACTGTGCCTGTGAGAGAAGGTAGTGATTATGGCTCGTGGTGTTAGCCAGTCGCCCGCGCAGAAGCGTGCGATGGAGAAGATTATGCAGGATGCGGCTCGGAAGCTTCAGCCGCAGGCGAATGCAACGGTGCAGGATGTCATCCGTGGTGTGGATGATTCGATGCGTGGCCAACCTGTTGCGGATGTGCAGAAGGAGCTTGAACGGCGTCTAGTGAGATTGGGCATGCGGCCGTCGCCGGGGTTGGCCGAGTATGCGCAAGCGATCAGTGATGGCGATTTGAAGCGGTGAACGACGAAGCCCCGGTTCTCATTTGAGGCCGGGGCTTCGCTATGGGCGGAGTAATCCACCATCTATGTTCTATCCTGCATCAATTGCGGTATTTGCGTATTTTGTGAGCGCGAATCAGAAACGGCGTGTCGGTTTCCCTCTTGGCCGCCCGCGCCTGATTGTCGGCTCTATGCGAATGACAGCTTTCGATAAGACGACCATGCGATTCTCGGAGTCGTACCGGACCGCGAGCCTGTCATCCTCGATCCACTCGTAGATCGTGCGTGGGCTTCTGCCAGTTAGTACGGCAGCTTCCGCAACGGTGACCCACTCTTTCATCGGTGCCTCTCCTCGATCTCCGCAACCTTCTCGAACGCACCCTGCTCCAACTCCGCATCGCAGTCGTCGTACTGGCACGTCACCGTCACCCGATCCCCGAAATACCCGGGAGGATTCCACTGCAACTGCAGACGTCCGCACTCTGGGCACCGGGTCCGACGCACCGGATGCGGGTGCTCCTTCTCCGGATGCGACCGCATCGCCGCCAACGCCGCCAACGTGAACCGCACCGCCAGACGACCGCCTTCACCAGTGGAGATCCACACGGGCACGTTCTCCGGGATGTGCCGGTACCACGACCACACCTCATCGACTGCCAACTGTGTTGGGCTGATCGGGATCGGCGGGCCTGCTTTTGACCTCACGCCGGCGTTGTCGCGTTGTACGGCACGCTCGACCCCTCGCATTGCTCGGAGCCAGTGCGGAATTTTCCCGAGCGCATCTTCGAGTTTCTCGAAGCAGGGACGGCACAGCACACCATGACGTGCACGGCGGGGGAGACAACCTGTGCACTCTTTGCCCGTGTATATGTACTTGCCGTCTGTGAGGCGGGTTTCCCAGCCGTCGCAGTTCTCGTGATGTTGGTCTTTCACTGTACAGGGTCGAACATTATCCATGTCGTTCGTGATGCAGACAATCACTGCTCCTCCTCGACCTGTTTCTCGAGTTCCGCGACACGTTCCGTCCAGGTTTGGTGTCCTTGGCGGAGCCCGTCGATCCGGTTGGTGAGGTCACGGCCGCGAGCGGTGCGTCGGGCTTCTCGGTTCATGCCTTCGAACTCTTGGATTTGTGTGTTGAATTGCGCGAGCAGCATGCGCGCTGTCGCCAACTGTGCTTTTGTGTCCCGGCTCATGCTGTGTCTCCTCTCGTGAATATCCAGTACGCGACCTTTGGGGCGTACATGTGAAAAAAGACGAGGGCCAGGCTTGTCAGCCCGACCCCCACAAAGAATGCGCGCACTCTCATGACGCCTCCCGTGCCGCTTCGAGGGCGACTTTCCATGCCTGCCGTCCCATGCTGAGGTCACGCTCGGTCAGCGGCTCGTCGGCACCTATCACGTACTCGTGGAATGCGGTCTGCGCGGCGTCAGCTTCCGCATCCGTGACAGGACGAGAAGCCCCGGCAATGTAGCCGTTGGTGAACTCGGCGCGGAGCTGTACGACAGTCGCATACCCGTCAGCACCCGGCCACCGCTTCTCGGCCTCAGCACGTGCCTCCTGCTCGATACTCACTTCGTGCCATCCTCGCGTGTGAGCGGGTCAGCGTCCGAGAAATACACGACTTCCAGAACCGCTCCCGCCGCCTGCCCAACTACGGCGCGGTCGGGCCACTGCTCAATGGTTTTCATGAACCGGCGAAGCTCTCCAAGTGTTGTCTCGCCCGAAGTGGTCAGTGTTCCTCCGAGCGAAGCTGTGCGTCGCGTGCTCGATGACACTCCGATGTTTTTGTTCCAGCGCCCAAGCGGCCACCACTTCCGACTCGCCCTCACTTCGCGCCCTCCCTGATTTCAGCGGCGCGAGCGCGGAGCCACGACTCCTGCTGGCCCCCTGAGCGTCCGTTGATGCCGTCAGCCAGCTTCTCGATCAGCGCCGCGTCGTGCTCTGCGAGCCATTCGCGTCGAATCTGACCGGGAGCCATGAGAGCGTGCTCGGCCCGAGTGAACTGCGGCTCGTCCGTGAAGTCTTCGAGGATTTCCTTGAGCAGGTCAACGAGAGCCCACCCTTCATCCGTCGTGGGCGTGTACTCACTCATTGCTCTCGCCTTTCTCGATGCGGTCGGCGCGGTCACGAAGCCACCGACTGATTACGTCGCTATCCCCCGCCAGCTGATCGCGCTCGTCAGCCGCTTCCCTCAGCGCTTCGGCCTTCACGCGGTCAAGCGCGACAGAGGGGGACCCTTGAAGCACACGGCGAGTCTCAGCCAATAGTCGGTCAAAGTGCCGCGCTTCCTGGACACCGAGGGGAACTGAGCCAGAACGTGCCACGTCCAGTGCCTCCCGAACGACGGCGGCCAGCTCGTCCCGCTCAGCGGTCACCTGTTCGAGGGCCGCGATCACGTCATCGCGTACGCTCAGCGCTCGGGCCCGGTCAGACTTAGCCGCCTCGTGCTCCGCATCCGTGACACAAAACTCGTTTTCCACCTG